>JAFKLT010000078.1 GCA_017309275.1 Sphingomonadales bacterium
GCCGAGCACGTGAAAACCGTGGACGTGATCGTCACCACCACCGCTCGTACGGACGAAGAAGCCCGCGAACTGCTCAAGCTGTTCGGCTTCCCCTTCCCGATCGAAGCGCAGGAAAAGGAAGCCGCCTGAGTCCCGCAGGGGACCAGGCAGGCTCTTTCAAGAAGGAAAGAGAACTTAAGTCATGGCGAAACTGAGTTCGATGAACAAGAATGAGCGTCGCAAGAAGCTGGTGAAGAAATACGCCGGCCGTTATGCGAAGCTGAAGGCGATTGCGGCGGACACGTCGCTCGACGATGGCGAGCGTCTGATCGCACGCCTCAAGATGGCGGAAATCCCGCGCAACGGCAACCCGACCCGCATCCGTAACCGGTGCGAGCTGACGGGCCGCCCGCGCGCCTATTACCGTAAATTCCGGCTGTGCCGCGTGCAGCTCCGTGATCTGGCCAACAAGGGCCTGATCCCCGGTGTTGTGAAGTCGAGCTGGTAAGGGACTGCAAGATGGCAATGACCGATCCCCTGGGTGATATGCTCACCCGCATCCGCAACGGCCAGCAGGCGAAGAAGGACAGCGTCCTGACTCCCGCCTCGACACTGCGCGTCCGCGTTCTCGATGTTCTCCAGCGTGAAGGCTATATCCGCGGCTACAGCGAAGAAGCGCTGGGCTCGAAGGGTCAGCACAAGGGCATCCGCATCGAGCTGAAATATTTCGAAGGCCAGCCGGCGATCCGCCACGTGGCCCGCGTCTCGAAGCCGGGCCGCCGCGTCTATTCGGGCTCGAAAGAGCTGCCGATCGTGCGCAACGGCCTGGGCATCACCATCGTGTCGACTCCGCGCGGCGTTCTGTCGGACGCCGAAGCCCGCGAGCATAATGTCGGCGGCGAAGTGCTGGCGGAGGTGTTCTGATGTCGCGCATTGGTAAAAAGGCAGTACCGATCCCGGGTGGCGTCACCGCCGCGATCGACGGCGGCGAGCTGTCGGTCAAGGGACCGAAGGGCACGCTGGCGATGCCGCTTTCCGACCTCATCAAGTATGAAGTCGGCGAAGGCAGCATCTCGGTCCAGCCCGCGAACGACACGCGTGAAGCACGCGCCTTCTGGGGCATGCAGCGCACGCTGGTGCAGAACCTGATCACGGGCGTGACCGAGGGCTTCACCAAGGTGCTCGAAATCACCGGCGTCGGCTATCGCGCCAACTCGCAGGGCAAGACTCTGAAGCTGCAGCTCGGCTACAGCCACGATGTCGATTTCGCGGTGCCGGAAGGCATCGAGATCAAGACGCCGGATAACACGACGATCGAGATCAGCGGTATCGACAAGCAGAAGGTCGGCCAGGTCGCGGCGGAAATCCGCCGTTGGCGTAAGCCCGAACCCTATAAGGGCAAGGGCATCAAGTATCGCGGCGAGTACATCTTCCGCAAAGAAGGCAAGAAGAAGTAAGCCATGGCACATCTTACCCCTTTCCAAAAACGTCGTCAGCGCGTCCGTACCGCGCTCCGTCAGCGCGCCGCCGGGCGCCCGCGCCTTTCGGTGCACCGCTCGGGCCGCCACATCTATGCGCAGCTCATCGATGACGCCGCCGGCACGACGCTGGCCGCGGCTTCGACGCTCGACAAGGATGTCCGCGGCAAGGCTTCGGGCGCGACCGCTTCGGCTGCTGCCGACGTCGGTACGCGCCTCGCCGCGGCCGCCAAGAAGGCGGGCGTGACGCAGGTCGTGTTCGATCGCGGCGGCTTCCTGTTCCACGGGCGCATCAAGGCGCTGGCCGACGCGGCTCGCGAAGGCGGATTGGAGTTCTAATCATGGCAGACGAAATTCAGAACGTCGAAGGCGCCGTCGAAGCGACCACCGAAGGCCAGGCTCCGCGCCGTGGCCGTGGTGGCGGCCGTGACGGTGGCCGTGGTGGTCGTGACGGTGGCCGTGGCCGCCGCGACGATCGCCGTCCGCGCGACGAAGAAGGCGGCGAAGAGCTGATCGAAAAGCTCGTTCACATCAACCGCGTGTCGAAGACCGTTAAGGGCGGCAAGCGCTTCGGTTTCGCTGCGCTGGTCGTCGTCGGCGACGGCAAGGGCCGCGCCGGTTTCGGTCATGGCAAGGCGCGCGAAGTGCCCGAAGCCATTTCGAAGGCGACCGCTGCTGCGAAGAAGGCGATGATCCGCGTTCCGCTGCGCGACGGCCGCACGCTGCACCATGACGGTCGCGGCCACTTCGGTGCCGGCAACGTCACGCTGCGTTCGGCTCCCGCGGGTACCGGCATCATCGCCGGCGGTCCGATGCGCGCCGTGTTCGAATCGCTGGGCGTTGCCGACGTGGTGACCAAGTCGGTCGGTACGTCGAACCCCTACAACATGATCCGTGCGACCTTCGAGGCGCTGGGCGAGCAGACCAGCCCCAAGGCGGTTGCGCAGCGTCGCGGCAAGAAGGTTTCGGACCTGATCAAGCGTGGCGGCGTGTCCGACCGCGCAGCCGAGGCCGAAGCCGCGGCGGTGACGGAGTAAGACAATGGCCGACAAGAAGATCAAGATCCGCCAGATCGGTTCGCCGATCCGTCGTCCCAAGAGCCAGCGCGCCATCCTGACCGGCCTCGGCCTGGGCAAGATGCACCGCGAGGTTGAACTGGTCGACACCCCGGAAGTGCGCGGCATGATCCGCAAACTTCCGCACATGGTGGAAGTCGTCGAGGGCTAAGCCTGCGATGAAGCTGTATCGCCTGTTGACCGGTCCCGACGACAGCGCTTTTTGCGCGCGTGTCGAGGGGCTGCTCAACCGGGGGTGGCAGCTTCACGGCAGCCCCTCGATCACCAATGTCGATGGCCGCGGCTATGTCGCCCAGGCCATCGTGATGGAGAAGGCCGGGCGTTATCCCGGCTTTCAACCGTCGAGTGAAATCGAACCGGACTAGGCCGCAAGGCTTTGGTCCATAGCGCGACAACAGCGAAAGCGAGTGCAGACACATGACTATCAAGCTCAACGATCTTCGTGACAACAACGGTGCCCGCAAGGGCCGCATGCGCGTCGGACGCGGCATCGGCTCGGGCAAGGGCAAGACCGCCGGCCGCGGCCAGAAGGGCCAGAAGGCTCGCAGCGGCGTCGCGATCAACGGCTTCGAGGGCGGCCAGATGCCGCTCCACATGCGCATCCCGAAGCGCGGCTTCAACAACATCTTCGGCAAGGACTTCGCCATCGTCAATCTGGGCATGATCCAGAAGCTGGTGGATGAGAAGAAGCTCGACGCCAAGGCGACGATCGACCATGCCGCTCTCAAGGCCGCCGGCGTTGCCCGCGGCGGCAAGGACGGCGTCCGCCTCCTCGCCAAGGGCGAACTCACCGCCAAGCTGACCTTTGCGGTCGCCGGCGCGTCGAAGGGCGCGATCGAAGCGGTTGAAAAGGCCGGCGGCAAGGTTGAACTGCCCGAAGTCAAGGAAGCTGCGCCCGAAGGCAAGAAGGCCCAGCGCCGCGCCGCGGCAGCGGCCAAGAAGGACTAATGCTCCTGGGGGCGGGTCGGCATCGGTCGATCCGCCCCCGACGCATTTGAATCGGGCCTTTCCCCTTGCGCTTCGACCCATGCGAACGCACATAGGCGCCGGGTCGCGGGGGGCGCGGTCCTGACGAACCCGAGGAAATATACCCATGGCCTCTCGCGCCGACCAGCTTGCTTCCAATCTGAACTTTTCCAAGTTCGGCCAAGCGACCGAACTCAAGAACCGCATCTGGTTCACGATCGGCGCGCTGATCGTCTTCCGCTTCCTGTCGTTCGTACCGCTGCCGGGTGTCGATCCGGTCGCGCTGTCGCGTCTCTATTCGCAGGCGGCGTCGGGCGGTGTGCTCGACATCTTCAATACCTTCTCGGGCGGCAGCCTGGAGCGCATGAGCATCATCGCGCTCGGCGTCATGCCCTATATCACCGCGTCGATCGTGGTGCAGCTCGCCTCGGCGTTGGCCCCCAGCCTCGCCGCCCTCAAGAAAGAGGGTGAAAGCGGGCGGAAGAAGCTCAACCAATATACGCGCTACGGCACGGTCTTCCTGACCGCGATCCAGGGCTATTTCATCGCCGTCGGCCTCGAAACCCTCGGCGGCAGCCAGGGCATCGCTGCGGTCGTCGACCCGGGCATGATGTTCCGTATCGGCGCGGTCATCAGCATCGTCGGCGGTACGCTGTTCCTGATGTGGCTGGGCGAACAGATCACCAGCCGCGGTATCGGCAACGGCGTGTCGCTGATCATCATGGCGGGCATTCTGGCACAGCTGCCGCGCAGCTTCGCGCAGATGTTCACGCAGGTGCGCGAAGGCTCGATGGGCGGCGGCACGATTTTCGCCGTCGTTGCGGGCGCGATCGTCGTCATCGCCTTCATCAGCTTCATGGAACGCGCCCAGCGCCGCGTTCTCGTCCAATATCCGAAGCGCGCGACGCAGCGCGGCGTGATGCAGGCCGACCGCAGCCATTTGCCGCTCAAGGTCAACACCGCGGGCGTCATTCCGCCGATCTTCGCATCGTCGCTGTTGCTGATGCCGCTCACGGTTACGCAGATGCTGGGCAAGAATGTGCAGGGCGACACCGCGACCGGTGACTTCCTGATCACGCTCAACCAGTATCTCGCGCACGGCCAGCCGCTCTATATGGCGCTCTATGCCGCGGGCATCATCTTCTTCTGCTTCTTCTATGTCGCGGTCGTCTTCAATCCCGAGGAAACCGCCGACAATCTGAAGCGCCAGAACGGTTTCATCCCCGGCATCCGCCCGGGCAAGAATACCGCGGCCTATCTCGACTTCGTGCTGACGCGCATCACCGTGATCGGCGCGGCCTATCTGGCACTCATCTGTCTGGTTCCCGAATATTTCATCGCGGGTTCGGGTCTGCCGTTCCAGCTTGGCGGTACCAGTCTGCTGATCATCGTGAACGTCACGATCGACACGATCAGCCAGATTCAGAGCCACATGCTTGCGCATCAATATGGCGATCTTATCAAGAAGGCCAAATTGAAGGGCGGCGTTGCACGGCGCTGATCGCGCCGCTACGCGATTCTCTCACAGGGCAGGGGAAACAGGGGTCGTCATGACGCTGAACATCATTTTGCTTGGGCCGCCGGGGGCGGGCAAGGGTACGCAGGCTTCGCGGCTGGAGGACGAGCATGGCATGATCCAGCTCTCGACCGGCGACATGCTGCGCGCCGCGGTCAAGGCGGGAACGCCGATCGGCCTTCAGGCAAAGGCGGTGATGGACGCGGGCGAACTTGTTTCGGACGAGATCGTCTCGGGCCTGATCGGCGAACGGCTCGACGAGCTGGGTGGCGAAACCTCGGTGATCTTCGACGGCTATCCGCGCACTGCGGCGCAGGCTGATTCGCTCGACGAGATTCTCGCGGCGCGCGGCCGCAAGCTGGACCATGTGATCGAACTGGTGGTCGAGGAAGACGCGCTGGTCGATCGCATCACCGGCCGCTTCAGCTGCGCCAAGTGCGGCGAAGGCTATCACGACCGCTACAAGCTGCCGAAGGTCGCCGATACCTGCGACGTGTGCGGCAGCCATGAATTCAAGCGCCGTCCCGACGACAATGAGGAAACGGTGCGCACGCGCATGGCCGAATATCGCGCCAAGACCGCGCCGATTCTCCCAATCTACGAGGCGCGGGGGATCGTCAGCAAGGTCGACGGCATGGCGCATATCGATCAGGTCAACAGCGCGATCGAGGCGATCCTCGGCAACTAGCCGACCTTATTCTAATCGTCATTGCGAGCGGCGAAGCCGCGTGGCAATCCAGAGCGTGCAAGATCGCCCTGGATTGCTTTGCTTCGCTCGCAATGACGAGGCGTCCGGGGGAGGGGGATCGTATGAAACATAAATCCAGTCTCGCCGCCGCGCTGCTTTCCCTTGCGGCGCTCGCCGCGGGTCCGGCGCAGGCGAAGGTCATCGACCAGAGCGATATCGGCTTCACCGTTGCGCACACGGCGCAGGTCGCGGCGTCGCCCGAGGACGTTTGGAAGATGCTGCGCCTCCCCGACAAATGGTGGTCGAAGGATCATAGCTGGTCGGGCGATGCCGCGAACTTCTGGCTCGATTCGCAGGCGGGCGGCTGTTTCTGCGAAAAGCTGCCGGGCGAGGCGGGCGGTGCGATGGGTAGTGTCCAGCACGCGCGGATCATCTTTGCAAAGCCCAACGAGCTGATGCGGCTGTCGGGTGCCTTCGGTCCGCTTCAGGGCGAAGCGGTCACCGGCACGCTGACGATCCAGATCAAGAAGACGCCGACGGGCAGCGCGATCCGCTTCGACTATGTCGTCGGCGGCTATATGCGCTTCAAGGTCGCCGACGTCGCGCCCGCGGTCGACAAGGTGCTGGGCGAACAGCTCGTCGGACTCGCCCGCGCGCTGGGCGGATCGCTGCCGGTCGCGCATGACGACGACAAGGATGACGAGGCAAAGGCGGGTGTGAAGGAGGGCGCGGCAAAGGAAGATTCCGGGCTCGACGCCGCGGTTGCCGATCTCGTCGGCGACAAGCCGAAGGACGATCCCGAGGGCGACTAGATCCTGAGGGTGACTAGGCGTCCGGCTTGCCGCGCAGTTTCGCCAGCGCGGCGAAGGGGCCGGCCTGCTCCTCGCTCAGCACCCCCTTTTCGGCCAGGATGCGGTCGGCGTCGGGGTGGCGCGGAAAGGGATCGAGCGCGAGCGACAGCGTCTGCACCGCCGCCTCGCCAAGGTCGACGCGATCCCCCTCGAGCGGCAATATGTCGCAATCGGCGTCGCTGATCTCGACTTCTTCCTCTTCGCCCGCTGCCGGTTCGGCCCCGCGCAGAAAGCGCAGGTCGAACGGCTCGCGCAGTTTGGCGGGGACCGGCAGGTCGGTCGCGGCGCAGCTCTGCACGACCTTGGCCTCGACCGTTCCCGTCGCGGCGATGCCGCCCGCGACGGCGCGTACGTCGGCGGCCACGACGAAGCGATCGAGCGCGACCAGGCCCAGCCGCTTGGCGATCGCCGCCCTTGCGGCCTCATCGGCTTCCAGCCGCACGGGGCGGCCCTGCGCCGCTTCGGTCAGCGTGATGACGTGCGAAAATTCGGAGCCGGTCATGCGCGGGTTTCGGGCAGTCGGTCGGCCACGATCAGCGCCGCGACCGGCATTGCGGCCAGGCCGGCGCGCAGCTTTGCGATCTCGGCCATGACATGCGCCAGCCCGGCTTCGGGCGCGTCCTTGCCGCGCCACAGGTTGCGGACGAGCGCGGCCTTCAATTCCTCCGACCCGTCGCCGGCGCGATAGGCGCCCAGGCGGCCGCCGAGCGCGCCGACCATGCGTCCGATCTGCTTGCCGACGACCATGTCGCCAAAGCCGATCTGGCGCATCTGCCCGTCCATGTCGTCGACAAACAATTCGGTAAGCTCCACGCCCGCCAGCGCCTGGCCGGGATCGGTGTCGATGCGGTGGAGGACGAGCGCGAGGATCAGGCTGATCATGTCGAAGCGACCGTCGAGCGTGTCGGGCACGCCGCCTTCGCTATACCAGTGCGGCGCGCGTGCGGTGGCGACCACGGCATTCCACAGCGGCCGCCGCGCCTCGCGCGGATCGGGGGCGGACTTGAAGAGTTTGCGAAGCGAAGAAAACATGCCGAACCGCTTAGGATGAAACACGCCATGGGAAAAGCCCCAGTCATCCCCCAGCAACCTCCCCGGCGGTACAAGCCGCTTGTATGCGCCGACCGCTTGCGGTTAAGAGGCGCGAGAGTCAGCGCCGGCTCGCCCGACCAGGGACAGACGGCGCAACGGAGATTGATTGATGCCGATCCATAACCCGAAGCTTCCTGCCCGCCCCGTGCGCCTGATCGTCGCCGGGCTGGCGCTTGCGTTGACCGCCAGCGGCTGCGCGCAGCTGAAGGGTCGCCAGGGCTATGTCGTCGACCCGGTCCTGACCGAAGCGGTCGCACCCGGCGTCGACAATCGCGAGTCGGTCGAGAGGACCTTGGGGCGCCCGACCTTCGTGGGCCAGTTCAGCAACAATGAATGGTATTATGTGTCGCGCGAAACGCGGCAGCTTGCCTTCGCCAAGCCGCGCCCCGTTGCGCAGCAGGTGCTGCGCGTGCGCTTCGATCCGGCGGGCAATGTGGTCGGCGTCGACAAGACCGGGCTCGAACTCGTCAGCAAGCTGAGCCCCGAAGGCGACAAGACGCCGACGCTTGGCCGTCATCGCAGCTTCTTCGAAGATATCTTCGGAAATATCGGCGCGGTCGGCGCCCCTGGTGCCGGCGCTCCGTCGGGGCAATAAGCCTTCGGTTTCCCGGGAAAGAAAAAAGCGGCGGCGCCTGGGGCGACCGCCGCTTTTCCTTTATTGCGCGATCCCGCCCGCGGCGAGCACCGCCAGCGTAACGAGGTCCGATGCCGGCGACGCCATCGTCGCGACCTGAACCGGCTTTTCCATCCCGACCAGCATCGGCCCGATCACGGCGCCGCCGCCCAGTTCGCGGAGCAGCTTTGCCGACAGGTTCGCCGACTGCAATCCGGGCATGACGAGGACGTTCGCGGGGCCCGACAGGCGGCAGAAGGGATAATTTGCCATCAGCCGCGGATTGAGTGCGACGTCGGGCGCCATCTCGCCTTCATATTCGAAGCCGGGGTTGCGCTCGTCGAGGATGTGTACCGCCTCGCGGATATTGTCGAGCCACGATCCCGGCGGGTTGCCGAAGGTCGAATAGGACAGGAACGCGACGCGCGGTTCGTGCCCCATGCGCCGCGCGACCTGCGCGGTGCGTTCGGCGATGTCGGCGAGCATCTCGGCCGAGGGCCGCTCGTTCACCGTCGTATCCGACATGAAGATCGTGTGATGCTGGCCGACCAGCACATGGATGCCGAACGGCGTCTTGCCCTCGGCATGATCGATGACGCGGCGCACTTCGCGCATCGTTTGCGAATAGGTGCGGGTCGTCCCGGTGATCATCGCGTCGGCGAGGCCGAGCTTGAGCAGCAGCGAGCCGAAGATGTTGCGGTCGCGATTGACCATGCGCTCGATGTCGCGGCGCAGATAGCCACGGCGCTGCAGTCGTTCATAGAGCATGTCGACCATCTGCGGCACGTGCGGCGAATTGACGCTGTTGTGCACCTCGAAGCTGTCGGCATCGGGCACGCCCATCGCACGCAGCTTTTCATGCAGTCCTTCGCGTCCCACGAGGACCGGCGTGCCATATCCGCCGTCGCGGAACTGGATCGCGGCGCGCAGCACGACTTCCTCTTCGCCCTCGGCGAAAACGACACGCTTCGGATTCGCGCGAGCCGCTTCATAGGCGAGGGTGAGCACCGAGGTCGTGGGGTTGAGCCGTGCGCGCAGCCGCGTGCGATATTCCTCCAGATCCTCGATCGGCTGTTGCGCCACGCCGGTCGCCATTGCCGCCTTTGCAACGGCGGCGGGCACGATTTCCATCAGCCGCGGGTCGAAGGGCGACGGAATGATATATTCGGGGCCAAAGCTCGACGCCCGCCCGCCATAGGCGGCCGCCACTTCTTCGGGCACCTGCTGGCGTGCGAGATCGGCGATCGCATAAGCGGCCGCGATCTTCATCTCTTCGTTGATCGCGGTCGCGCGCACATCGAGCGCCCCGCGGAAGATGAAGGGAAAACAGAGGACGTTGTTGACCTGGTTCGGATAGTCCGAACGACCGGTCGCGATGATCGCGTCGGGCCGTGCGGCGCGGGCGTCAGGCGGCGAAATCTCCGGATCGGGGTTCGCCATCGCGAAAATGATCGGCGCGGGCGCCATGTCCTTGACCATTTCAGGCCTCAAGGCGCCTGCGGCCGAGAGACCGAGGAAAACGTCGGCACCCTTCAGCGCTTCGGTAAGGTCGCGCGCTTCGGTCGGCACCGCATGCGCCGATTTCCACTGGTCCATCCCTTCGGTACGGCCCTGATAGATGGTGCCCTTGCGGTCGCACATGATCACATTTTCGTGCCGCACGCCCATCGCCTTGATCAGCGCGGTGCACGCGATTGCGGCGGCGCCGGCGCCATTGACGACGACCTTGACCGTGGACAGGTCGCGCCCGGTCAGGTGACAGGCGTTGATCAGGCCGGCGGCGGTGATAATCGCGGTGCCATGCTGGTCGTCATGGAACACCGGGATGTTCATTTTCTCTTTCAGCGCCGCCTCGATGATGAAGCAGTTCGGTGCCGCAATATCTTCTAGGTTGATGCCGCCAAAGCTGGGTTCGAGCAACTCGACCGCTTCGATGAAGCGCTGGGGGTCTTCGGTATCGACTTCGAGGTCGATCGAATCGACGTCGGCGAAGCGCTTGAACAGCACCGCCTTGCCTTCCATCACGGGCTTCGACGCAAGCGCGCCCAAATTGCCGAGGCCGAGGATCGCGGTCCCGTTCGAGATAACGGCGACGAGATTGCCTTTGACGGTATAGTCATAGGCGGCGGCGGGGTCTTCGGCGATCGCCTTCACCGGCACCGCGACGCCGGGCGAATAGGCGAGGGAAAGATCGCGTTGGGTCGCCATCGGTTTCGAGGCGACAATCTCGATTTTTCCGGGCCGCCCGTAACTATGGTAGAGCAGAGCCTCGCGATCCGAAAACTGCACCTTGCTGCCGCTGTCCATATTGATCCCCTTCATCGATTCCAGACCGCGCGCCCAGTTCCCAAACCCCTAGCGTCACTTGGCGCGATTGTAACCGGCAATGTTTCAGTCCTGTGCCTTGCCTTGGCGTGGCCATCGACTAAGCAGGGTCCGATGTCCGCAACAGCTCGAACCGCCGCCAACAGCAACAACTCGCCTGCCACGCCCGTGGCAAGCACCCCCATGATGGCGCAATATTGGTCGCTGAAGCAGAATGCAGGCGACTGCCTGCTGTTCTATCGCATGGGCGACTTTTTCGAACTCTTTTTCGATGACGCAAAAGCGGCTGCCTCGACGCTCGACATCGCGCTGACGTCGCGCGGCGAACATGGCGGTGAGCCGGTGCCGATGTGCGGCGTGCCCGTTCACGCCGCTGAATCCTATCTCGCGCGGCTGATCAGGGCCGGGCACCGCGTTGCTATCGCCGAGCAGGTCGAAACGCCCGCCGAGGCAAAGGCGCGTGGTGGATCGAAAGCGCTCGTCGCGCGCGACATCGTGCGCTTCGTCACCGCGGGGACGCTGACTGAGGAGGCACTGCTCGAAGGGCGCAGCGCGAATCGTCTGGCGGCGCTGGCGCAGGTCGGCAGCGAGGGTGAGGTCGCGATCGCCGCCGCCGATATTTCGACGGGACGCTTCGAAGTCGTGGCGGTCCCGCCGCAGGCGGTCGATGCCGAACTGGCGCGCCTCGCACCCTCGGAACTGTTGATCAGCGAATCGGCTGACGATTTGCCGATCTCGTCGGCGCGCCAGATCGTGCGGCGACCGTCGTCGGATTTCGCCAGCGCGGGCGCGCAAAAGCGACTCGAATCCTTCTTCGGCGTCCAGACGCTAGACGGCTTCGGCCAGTTTGGTCGGGGCGAGCTGGCGGCGATGGGGGCGATTGCCGCCTATCTCGACCATGTCGGGACCGGCCAGCCGATCTTCCTTCAGCCGCCGGTACGGCATCAGGCCGGCGACCGAATGGCGATCGACGCCGCGACGCGCGAAAGCCTGGAGCTTGTCCGCACGATGGCGGGCGCGCGTGACGGCAGTCTGCTCGGTACCATCGACCGAACGGTTACCGCCGCGGGTGCGCGCCTGCTCGCCGACGACCTCGCAAGCCCGCTTACCGACAAGGCGGCGATCCTCGATCGACTGGATCTCGTCGATGGGCTGGCGCGCGATGCGCTATGGCGCGGCGAGCTGCGTGCGGCGCTGCGCGCGCTTCCCGATGCCGGCCGCGCGCTCGGCCGCCTGGTTGCCGGCCGCGGCGGGCCGCGCGACCTCGCGCAGCTTCGCGATGCGCTTGGCGGTGCGCGGCTGCTGCGTGAGCGGCTCGCGCGCCGTGCCGACCTGCCGCCGCTGCTGGCGCGGCTGCTTCCCGGCCTCGACGGGCATGGTGCGCTCGTCGACGAATTGACGCGCGCGCTGATCGAAACCCCGCCGGTCGACGCCGCGCAGGGCGGCTATGTTGCAGAAGGCTATGACGCAGCGCTCGATGCGCTGCGCGAAACCGCGCGCGATGGACGCAAGGCGATCGCCGCGCTTGAGGCGCAGTATCGCGACCGGACCGGGATCGCCTCGCTCAAGATTCGTCACAACGGCGTGCTCGGCTATCATGTCGAAGTCCCCGCGAAGCACGCCGATGCGCTGATGGCGCCCGAATCGGGCTTTACCCACCGCCAGACGCTTGCCGGCGTCGTGCGTTTCAACTCGTCGGACCTCCATGAGGCCGCCAGCCGGGTCACGCAGGCCGGCGTTCATGCGATCGCCGCCGAGGCCGCGCATTTCGAAGCGCTGACCGACGCCGCGACCGGTCGCCGCGAAGCCATCGCCGCAAGTTGCGATGTGCTTGCCCGCATCGACGTCGCCGCGGCGTTGGCCGATCATGCGATGAGCCACAACTGGTGCCGTCCCGATGTTGTTGATAGCTCGTGCCTCGAGGTTGCGGGCGGACGGCATCCGGTGGTCGAGGCCGCGCTTGCGAAGAGCGGAGAGCGGTTCGTTCCCAACGATGTCGCGCTGTCGGAGGCCGATCGGCTCTGGCTGGTCACCGGCCCCAACATGGGCGGTAAGTCGACTTTCCTGCGTCAGAATGCGTTGATCGTCGTGCTTGCGCAGGCCGGCGGCTTCGTGCCTGCCGCAACCGCGAAGCTGGGGCTCGTCGACCGCCTTTTCAGCCGCGTCGGCGCCAGCGACAATCTTGCGCGCGGACGCTCGACCTTCATGGTCGAGATGGTCGAAACCGCGGCGATTCTGGCGCAGGCGACCCCGCAGAGCTTCGTCATCCTCGACGAGGTCGGACGTGGTACGTCGACCTATGACGGACTCGCGCTCGCCTGGTCGGTGGTCGAGGCAGTGCATGAGGGAAACAAGTGCCGTTGCCTCTTCGCGACGCATTACCATGAGCTGACGCGCCTGGCGGAGACGCTGAACGCGCTGTCGCTCCACCATGTCCGCGCACGCGAGTGGCAGGGCGACCTCGTACTGCTTCATGAGGTTGCCGAAGGGCCTGCGGACCGCAGCTATGGTTTGGCGGTCGCGCGGCTTGCAGGCGTTCCGTCCGGCGTGGTCAAGCGCGCCGAGGCGATACTCGCAAAACTTGAGGCCGGACGCGAGGCGACGGGCGGTCTGGCCGCCGGGCTCGCCGACCTGCCGCTTTTTGCCGCGACGCTCGCGGAAGCGCCCGCGGCGGTGAAGGACACGCTTCGCGACGCGCTGGGCGCCATCGATCCCGACGCGCTGGCTCCGCGTGAAGCGCTCGATGCGCTTTACCGGCTCAAACAGATATTGGTCGACGAGCGATGAGCGACCTGTTCGACAATCTCGAGGGCCGCCGCGCGATCATCGACCGCCGCGCGCTGTCGGACCGGCTGGGTGAGATTGCCGAGGAAATGGGCGATGTCGGCAAGCGCCGCCGTGCTATGGTCGATCTGTTCAAGGCCGCGCTCGAGAACGGGCGTGTCGAGATCAACCGTCGCCTGCTCGAGCATCCGTCATCGGGGCGCGTCGCCGCCAATGCGACCGCCTTTCTGATCGATCAGATCATCCGCCTCAGCCACGACTTCACCGTCGAGCATCTGTACCCGTCGGGCAATCGTTCGGCGGGCGAACGGATCACGCTGATTGCGGTCGGGGGCTATGGTCGCGGCGAAATGGCGCCGTTCAGCGACATCGACATCGGCTTTCTGACCCCGTTCAAGCAGACCAGCTGGACCGAACAGGTGATCGAGGCGCAGCTCTATACGTTGTGGGATCTCGGGCTGAAGGTCGGTCATAGCTCTCGCTCGCTCGACGAAATGATCCGCTCGGCGAAGGAAGATCTGACGATCCGGACCGCATTGTTGGAGGCGCGCTTCATCTGGGGCGATCGCGACCTTTACGACCAGGCGGCGGCGCGCTTCGATGCCGAGGTGGTCGCGGGCAATGCTCGCGCCTTCGTGGCGGAAAAGCTGGCCGAGCGTGATGAACGACACAAGCGCATGGGCGATTCGCGCTATGTCGTCGAACCGAATGTGAAGGAAGGGAAGGGAGGGCTTCGCGACCTCCACACGCTCTTCTGGATCGGCAAGTTCATCCACCGCGTGCGCACGGTGCCGGAACTTGTCGACGCCGGACTCCTTACCCTGCGCGAACTTCGGCAATTTTCGCGAGCCGAGGATTTCCTGCTGGCGGTACGCTGTCACCTCCATATCCTGGCGGGGCGCGCCGAAGATCGGCTGACCTTCGATTTCCAGCGCGAGATCGCGCAGCGGATGCATTTCGCCGAACGGCCGGGAAAGAGCGCGGTTGAGCGCTTCATGCAGCTCTATTTCCTGCATGCGAAGGCGGTGGGCGACGTCACCGGCACCTTCCTCGCGCATCTCGACGAACAGATGGCGGCCCGGGGGCGACGCTTTCTGCCGACTCTGCGCCGTCGACCGGGCAAGCTCCATGGCTTCGTCCTCGACCGCGGCCGGCTCGCGCTGCCGTCGGATGATTTTTTTCAGCAGGACCCGGTCCGGCTGATCGAGATTTTCGCGCTTGCCGACAAGCACGGGCTCGAAATCCATCCGCAGGCGGTGCGCCAGGCGCGTCACGATGCGAAGCTGATCGAAACGCAGGGTGTGCGGCGCATTGCGCGCGCGAACGAGCTGTTCCTCGACGTCCTTACGAGCCCGCGCGACCCGGAAACCGTCCTTCGCTGGATGAACGAGGCCGGCGTGTTCGGGCGCTTCGTTCCCGATTTCGGCCGTGTCGTCGCGCAGATGCAGTTCGACATGTACCACCACTACACCGTCGACGAACATACGATCCGCGCGATCGGGCTGCTGTCGGACATCGAGCAGGACCGGCTGAAGGACGATCATCCGCTCTCGACCGCGATCATGGGACAGATCCATTCGCGGCGCGTCATCTATGTCGCGGTGCTGCTCCACGACATCGCCAAGGGGCGCGGCGGCGATCATAGCGTGCTGGGTGCGGAGCTGGCGCTGCGCGTCTGTCCGCGACTTGGCCTAAGCGATGCCGAGACCGAGACGGTGTCGTGGCTTGTGCGCTATCACCTCCTGATGTCGGCGACCGCGTTCAAGCGCGACCTTGCCGATTTCAAGACGATCCTCGACTTCGCGCAGGTCGTGCAAAGCCCGGAGCGCCTGCGCCTTCTGCTCGTGCTCACGGTTGTCGACATCCGCGCGGTCGGCCCGGGCGTATGGAACAGCTGGAAGCGTCAGCTGCTGACCGAGCTATATGATGCGGCCGAGGAGGTTCTGCGTCTGGGGCACAAGCAGCGCGGACGCGAAGCGCGGATCGAGGCGAAGAAGGAAGCCGTTGCGGCGCTGCTCGCGATGGAGGAAAAAGCCTTCGCGAAGCTCATCAAGCGCCTCCCGGAAAGTTACTGGATCGCTGAGCCGGTCGAAGTGATCGTGGCAAACCTCCGCCATATTCAGGCTGCCGGCGACGCGCCGCTGCACATCGCGGCGGTGCCGGACGAGGATCGCGGCGCGACGCTGGTGATGGTCCTCGCGGCCGACCATCCGGGACTTTTTTATCGCATGGCGGGCGGCATCCATCTTGCCGGCGGCAACATCATCGATGCCCGCATTCACACGACGCGCGACGGGCTCGCGCTCGACAATTTCCTCGTCCAGGATCCGCTTGGCCGGCCTTTTGCCGAGAGCGGCCAGATCGCGCGCCTGACCCGCGCGATCGAGGATGCTCTCGCCAATCGTCAGAAACTGCTTCCGAAACTCGAAGCGCGGGCGCTGCCGCGCACCCGGGCCGAGGCGTTTCGCATCGCCCCCAATGTCTTCATCGACAATAAGGCATCGAACCGCTTCACGGTGATCGAGGTCAATGCACAGGATCGCCCGGCGCTTCTCAACCAGCTTGCCTATGCGTTGTTTCAGTCAAAGGTGACGGTGCATTCGGCGCATGTCGCGACCTATGGCGAGCGCGCGGTCGACACCTTTTATGTCACCGACCTGATCGGCGACAAGATCGACAGCGGCGCCCGCGTGAAAAGTCTGGAAAAACGTCTGCTTGAAGCCGCGAGCAGCCGCAGCGAAGAGGCGGTCGCGGCATGACTTGAGGCGGCCGGGCCGGCAATCAGCCGACTGAGGGACCGGTCATCACGGCGGCGGCGCCAAGGATACCGGCATTGAAGCGCTGCGACAGCGTGGCATCGGGAATGGCGTTGAACGCATGGATCGCACCGGCGTAGCTGTGCAGTTCGACGGGCACGCCTGCCGCCGTCAGGCGCCGCGCGTAATCAAGATTCTCGTCGAAGAACAGGTCGAGGCTGCCCGTCGCGATATAGGCGGGGGGAAGGCCCGACAGGTCGGTTGCAAGGCTGGGTGAGAACCAGCCGCGCCGGTCGTCATCGATCGCATAGCTGCCCTGAAGCGCGTTCCAGCCGAAACGATTGCTTGCGCGTGTCCAGATGAATTCACCGGTGGTCGGGTTGCGATACGGGCAGGCGTCGCTGCCGGTACGATGGTCGAGCATCGGATAGGTCAAAAGCTGCCCGGCGATGGCGGGTCCACCCAGGTCTCGCGCCATGATCGCAAGGGCGGCTGCCAGTCCGCCGCCCGCGCTTTCGCCCGCGACGACGATCCGGCGCGCGTCGAAGCCGAGTGAATCGGCCTGCTCCGCCAGCCAGGCCAGCGCCGAGTGACAGTCTTCTTGCGGCGCAGGAAAAGGATGCTCGGGTGCCAGGCGATACTCGACCGATACGACGGGCACGCCAGCGGCGGCGGCAAGCGCGGCAGGGCCCGCCTGGAGTTGCTTGATCGACCCCATCACCATCCCGCCGCCGTGAATGTGGAGGATCGCGCCGCTTCCCGGGCGGCTTGTTTCGGGACGGAAGAGATGGACGAGTATGTCGGGGCCACCGTGAATCGACGGGATGGTCAACGCTTCGGGCGCGATCACCGGAGGCGGGATGATGGCATAGGTTTCCGCCGCCTTTGCCCGGATGACAGCGATCGGCGCCGAATCGAGTTCGACGCGCGGAAACAGATCGATCAGCGGCGCGATTTCCCGATCGACGAGGTGGCGCGTATCCATATCGAAACTCTCCCTAGCCCCGCAATGCCGCTCCCAGCTTGGTGGCGGCCGCCACGACCTTGTCGGCGATCGCCTTCAGGTCCGCGTCGGTGAAGCTTTTGTCCAGCGGTTGCAGTTCTACTTCGACCGCGAGGCTCACCTGCCCGTCGGGCACGCCCGGCCCGGCGAAGCGGTCGAACAGGCGCGCATCGACGATTGTCGTCTTGTCGGCGCCGCGAATCGCGCGGACAAGCTCGCCCGATGCCAGCGTCTCGGGCGCCAGAAAGGCGAAGTCGCGGCGGACCGATTGCAGCGTCGGCGGCGTAAAGGCTGCGCGAGCAGGGCCGCTTGCGCGCTTCGCCGGGATGGCATCGAGGAAGAGCTGCACGGCCATCACCGGCCCGTCGACATCGAAATGCTTCGTCAAGGCCGGGTGGAGCGCGCCGAATTCCGCGAGGATGGCCTTCGGGCCAAGCCGCAACGTTGCCGCCTGTCCGGGGTGCCAGATGCCGTCTGCTTCGACCGGTTCCATTACCTGCAGCCTGTCCGCGGGGGCGCCGGCAGCTTCGAGTAGCGCCAGCGCAGCCGCCTTTGCATCGAACGCATCGAAGGGCGTTGCTTTTCCGGTCTGCCAGCCGCGCGAAGCCTTGGCGCCGGCCATGACGACGGCCAGCGTCGGATGTTCGGTGGTGCCGAGATAGCGGCGACCGATTTCGAACAGTCGGATGCTGTCCGCACCACGGTTCTGATTGCGCTGCGCGGCTGCCAGCAGACCGGGAAGCAGCGATGGGCGCATGACCTTCAGCTCTTCGCTGATCGGGTTCGCCAGGCTCCAGGTGCCGCCGCCGAAGGGCGCCGCCTCGCGTTCGCTGATGAAGGACCAGGTCACCGCTTCGTGGAAGCCTGCCGCCGCCGCGTTGCGGCGCAGGCGGCGTTCGATGATCTGCTCTGCGGTGGCGGTCGGCTTTGCGACGCCGTCGGTCCGCGGCAGCGGGGTCGAGGCGATCGCATCGAACCCGGTGATACGCGTGACTTCCTCGACGAGGTCGGGTGCGCCGTCGATGTCGCGACGCCAGCTCGGCACCGACACCTGCCAAAGGCCGCCGTTTTCGATTGTCGAGAAGCCGAGTGCCGCCAGAATATCCTTCTGCCGCTCGGGCGCGATCGCGATGCCGCCAAGTGTCGCTGACAGCGACGGGTCATAGTCGACCGTCTTCACCTCGGCGGGCGGGGCGCCCGAGCGGGTGACTGCCGACGGGATGCCGCCGCAGATGTTCAGGATATGGTCGGTGACGATCGCGGTTGCGTCGTCGAGGAAAGCCGGGTCGACGCCGCGCTCGAAGCGACTACGTGCATCGCTGGTCAGACCGAGCGCCTGACCGGTCAACGCGATGCGTTCGGGCGTGAAATAGGCGATCTCGATCAGGACGTCGGTCGTCGTCTCGCTGCAACCCGAATGCTCGCCGCCCATGATGCCGGCGATATCGTGCACCTCCACCGCGTCGGCGATCACCGTCATCGTGTCGGTGAGGCTATATTCCTTGCCATTGAGCGCGACAGCGGTTTCGCCGTCCTTGGCCCGCCGCGCGACGAGCGCGCCGGTCAGCTTGGCGCTGTCATAGATATGGCTCGGGCGACCGAGGTCGAACATCACATAGTTGCTGATGTCGACGAGCGCGGAGATCGAGCGCTGCCCCACCGCTTCCAGACGGCGGCGCATCCATTCCGGTGCGGTGCCGTTCGTGACGCCGCGGATCGTGCGGCCGAAAAACGCCGGGCAGGCATCGGGATCGTCGGTACGAATCTCGATCGCGGCCTGGCCTTCGCCCGCGATGGTCGGGACGGTCAGCGGCTTCAACGTGCCGAGCCCCGCAGCCGCCAGGTCGCGCGCGATACCGCGCACGCCCATGCAGTCCTGCCGGTTCGGCGTGATCGAAATGTCGATCACCGGATCGCCGGCGCCCGAGTAATCCGCGAAGGACGCACCAACCGGCGCGTCGGCCGGAAGTTCGATGATTCCGTCATGGTCGTCGCCAAGCTCGAGTTCGCGCGTCGAGCACATCATGCCGTTCGATTCGACCCCGCGGACCGCGGCGACCTTCAACGCCATGCCGTTGGCCGGCACGACAGCGCCGGGCAGCCCGAGCACGCCGACCAGGCCGGCGCGCGCGTTGGGTGCGCCGCAGACGACCTGCAGGACGCCTTCGCCGGTATCGACGGTCAAGACCTGCAGCTTGTCGGCCTGCGGGTGCTTTTCGGCGGTGAGGACCTTGGCGACGCGGAAGCCTGCGAGCTTTTCGGCGGGATTCTCGATGCCTTCGACTTCATGCCCGATGCGGTTGAGGGTCGCGACGACGTCGTCGACGGCGAAACTGCCGTCCAGATGCTCTTTCAGCCAGTCGAGGGTGATCTTCATGCCGAAATCCCCCCGCTCAGCGTCGGCACACTCAGCGCGCCGAATCCGTAGTGTGACAGCCACCGAAGGTCGCCGTCGAAGAAAGCGCGAAGGTCATCCATGCCATATTTCAACATGGCAAGCCGATCGACGCCGACACCGAAGGCAAAGCCCTGCCAGACGTCGGGATCGAGCCCGCAGTTCGCGATCACGCGCCGGTTGACCATGCCGCTGCCCAGCAATTCCATCCAGGCATGGCCTTCGTCGTCGCCGTTGCCCCCGACGACACGGCGGCCCCTCTCCTGTTTATAGCCGACGTCGACCTCTGCCGACGGCTCGGTGAAGGGGAAATAGGAGGGGCGCAGGCGGAGCACGATGTCGTCGCGCTCGAAATAGGCCTTCAGAAAGGTTTCGAGCGTCCATTTGAGGTGGCCCATATGGATGCCGCGATCGATGACCAGGCCCTCGACCTGGTGGAACATGGGCGTGTGCGTCGCGTCGCTGTCGCTGCGATAGACGCGGCCCGGCGCGATGATGCGGATCGGCGGCTCCTGGCTCATCATCGTGCGGATCTGCACCGGCGAGGTGTGGGTGCGCAGCAGCATCGCCCGGCCTTCCGCGTCCTTGTCGGGGAAGTAGAAGGTGTCGTGCATCGCGCGTGCCGGGTGCGTTTCGGGGATGTTGAGCGCGGTGAAGTTGCGCCAGTCGTCCTCGATCTCCGGCCCCGTCGCGACTGCAAAGCCCATGTCGGCGAAGATTTCGGCCAACTCGTCCATAACCTGGCTTACCGGATGCACGCTGCCCTTGGGCGCGTCGGTCGCGGGAAGCGTCATGTCGAGTTTTTCGCCAGCCAGCTTCGCTTCGAGCGCGGCGCCTTCGAGCGCGGCCTTGCGCGCGGCGATCGCGGCGGTGACCGTTTCGCGCAGCGCGTGAATCTTCGGACCCTCGACTTGTCGTTCGTCGGGGGTCATTCCGCCCAGCGTCTTCAGGAGTCCGGTTACGGTGCCCGCCTTTCCGAGCGCGCCGACGCGCAGCGCCTCGATCGCGTCGAGATCGCCCGCCGCCTCGATATCGCCCACCAGCCTTGCCTGCAGGGCCTCTGTCTCGCTCATCGTCGTTCGTCCTGTTCCGGCGGCGCTGGCGCTGCCGGCCTGCGTTTCTGTGTGTTTCTGGAGACGGCGGCTGCCCGCGCGTCCGTCGCCCGCCGCTTGCACCGAACGCGCCGCGCAATCAAGTCTATTGGCGGAAAAGGGCGGTTATCCGCCCGGCTTGTGCAATCCCTGAACCGCCTCGCCTGCCGCGGCGGCGCGTGCGAGCGCGGCGCTGCCCAAGATCGGCTTGGGCCGCGCGGCATAGGTGCGCGGGCTCATGCCCATGAAGCGCTGAAAATCGCGGGTGAACTGTGCCTGATCATAATATTGATAGTCGAGTGTTTCGATCCAGCTCATCGACGGGTCGAGCATGAAGCGCGCGAGGCTGCGCAAAAAGCGCTGGCGGCGAAGCAGCAGCTTGGGCGGAAAGCCGAAGGCGCGTCGCGACAGGCGTTCGACCGACCGTTCGGACAGGCCGAGCTTTTCGGCGAGATCGCCGACGCTGGTGAGATTGTCGTCGACGAGCGCGGCGTGCGCGGCAAAGATCGAGGGATCGTCGCGCGGCCTGCCGGCTAGCATTTGGACGAAATGGTCGTCGAGGATGCGCGCCGCCGCCTCGACGTCATTTGCCTGCCGCAATTTGCCGGCCAGCGGCGCGATGTCGGAAAAGGCGGGATGTCGGGTTCCGTCCACCGAGCGGTCGGCCAGTTCCTCAGCTGGCAGCGCAAAGAATTTGGCCCATCCCGCGGGCAGGATGCCGATGCCCCAGGCGCGCATGTTGCCCGCGGCAAAGAAGGTCGCCTTGCTGGTCGGGCCGGTGACGACGAAATGGGGCGCCGGTTCGGGCGCGCCGCCGCCCACCGCGGCGAGCGAAGGTTCGCCGTCGATGAAGCGCAGATTCGCCCATTCGGGATGGAGATAGTCCTCGACGCGCGTGCCCTGCGGCGTGGCTACTTCGGTCAGGTAGATGATGGTGCAATAGGGACGCAGCGCGTCGGAAACGGGAAAGAAGCGCGTCGCCACGCGGACACCGGAAACCGGCGCGCTTGCAGATTCTCCCACGGTCATGACGTCATTCCATGCGGAGGCCTGCGAAAAAAAACAACAGCCTAGGTGGCATTCGTGTCGGGTTTCTACAATTTTTGGCGGCTTCCCGGCGGCATATGTCGCCGCAAGGGACACTTCCGCCGGCCGTAAGCTTTCTGCGACCCACGGCTATCCGGTTCGGAGGGAGGGGGGCGATGCTTCGCTTTGCGATCATCGTCGGAACGGCGCGACGGGAAACCGCCGCGCCGTTCCTGTTTCCGCAAGAGGCGCGCGCAACGAAAAAGGGCGGCCCCGTCGGGACCGCCCTTTTGCTATGGCAATGTGCCGGAGGCTTAGGCCGCCTTGGGCAGCGCCGCCTTCGCCTGCGCGATGATCGCGGTGAACACGCCACCTTCGTTCATTGCCAGGTCGGCCATGACCTTCCGGTCGAGTTCGATTCCGGCCAGCTTAACGCCGTGCATGAACTGCGAATAGGTGAGGCCTTCGGCGCGGACAGCGGCGTTGATGCGCTGGATCCACAGGGCGCGGAAGCTCCGCTTTTTGACCTTGCGGTCGCGATAGGCGTACTGGCCGGCCTTTTCGACGGCCTGGCGCGCGATGCGGATCGTATTCTTGCGACGGCCATAATAGCCCTTCGCCTGATCCAAAATCCGCTTGTGCTTGGCGCGCGTGGTCGTGCCGCGTTTGATGCGTGACATGGTCTAGCGCTCCTTACTTCAGGCCGTAGGGCGCCCAGAGGCGCACATGGGCTGCATCCGAATCGCTGAGCACGCTGGTGCCGCGGTTGGTGCGGATATACTTCGAATTGTGCGAAATCAGGCGGTGGCGCTTGCCGGCGACGCCGTGCTTCACCTTGCCCGAGGCGGTGAATTTGAAGCGTTTCTTCACACCGCTCTTGGTCTTCATCTTGGGCATTTTGGTCTCCTTTTGAAGTCCGTTTGCGTATCGGCCTGGCAGCCCTTTCAGCCAGCCGGTACAATCGGAAGCGGCGCGCTTAGTGGGATTCGCGCGGAAATGCAAGCGATTCGGGGGATTCTTTTCCGCTTCCGTCCTGCCCGCTTCAAAAGCTCGCGCCGTCGACCTTCTGGATCTGGAGCGCGTCGAGATCGGCGGTGGGTACGCAGCGCAGATTTACCGCCGCCATCTTCGATCCATCGGGTCCGGTCCCCACTGCAAAGCCCTGACAGCCGCAATCGATGCAGAATTGATGGTCGATGTTGTGCTTGTGGAACTGATAGCTGTTGAGCTTTTCGGCGCCGGTCTCCAGCCGGAACGAGTCGAGCGGCACGAAAGCGAGGAGGAAGCCCTTGCGCCGACAGTGCGAGCAGTTGCAGCTCATCGCCGTCCCGGGAATGTCGCCCTCGACCGTATAGGTCACCGCGCCGCAGTGACAGCTGCCTTCGAAAGCCATGGTCCTCTCCCTCTCAATGGTGGCAAGCGAGTCCTTCGATTACGTCTTCGAGCCGCGCCGGGTCGCCGAGCGCGATCACATGGCCCTCGCTGTCGGCGTTAAGCGGGTCGCCGTTCCAGTCGCACATCGTCCCGCCCGCGCCTTCGACAACGGGGACAAGCGCGGCGAAGTCGTGCAGCTTCAACCCCGCTTCGACGACGAGGTCGATATGACCGCTCGCGAGCAGCCCATAATTATAGCAGTCGCCGCCGAAGACCATGCGCTTGTGCGAGGTCTTCGCGGCGAGCGCCATGAAATGCTCGCCGTCATGATCGGTGAAATATTGCGGGCCAGTCGTCGCGAGCACCGCATCGGTGAGACTGCGGCAGCTACGGGTCGCCGCCGGTCTGCCGTTGAAGAGCGTGGGCTGTCCCGTTGCGCCGACCCAGCGCTCACCCGCGATGGGCTGGTCGATGATCCCGATCAGCGGCCAACCGTCCTGCAGCAGCGCGATGAGCGTGCCGAAGATCGGGCGTCCCGCCATAAAGCTGACCGTGCCATCGATCGGGTCGAGCACCCATTGGCGCGACGCTTCGCTTCGTTCGGCGCCATATTCCTCGCCGATGATCCCGTCGCGCGGCGCCTCGGCATCCAGCAGGCGGCGCATCGCGGCTTCGGCGGCGCGGTCGGCCTCGGTCACCGGCGAGGCATCGGCCTTCGCTTCATGGGCATAGGCGGACCGGAACAGCGGGCGGATCGCGGCGCCGGCGGCGTCGGCAAGGCGCTGGGCGAGGGCAATGTCGTCGGAAAGGCTCATCGCATTTGCGATGCGGGTTTGCCGGAGCAAATGCAAGTCGGCATCGGCCGCCTGCTAGGAAAGGCGTTCGACCATCCGCCGCGCCAGCGTCCAGGCATCACCCGGCCAGCGGGCTGATATATAATCGCCGTCCTCGACGATGAAGCCGAGGTCGGCGCGCTCGCGCGTCGCATAATGCGGCAACAGCGGGCCGCGAAGATAGGCGCCAGCGCTGCCGATGGCGCGCCGCGTCTCGGCCTCGACGGTTTCGGGATAGGTGCGATAATGATCGCCGAGGCGGCGGCGCGTCATCCAAATCGAGAGCCGCTCCATGAATCCGGTGAGTGAGGTCGTGCGGCGGCCGTCCAGCAACGGCTGGCCGTCGGCGCGCCGCGTACGGGCGAGTGGTAACACGCCGTGGCAGATCGCAGCGACCAGCTGGCCCGCGGCAAAGGCTTCGCCCGCGAGCCGCCGGACGTCGGCGGAGTCGCAATAGGGGCGCATTCCGGGGCCGTGCCCGCCGGGGAAAAGGATCGCGTCGAAATCGGCCATCGCGGCGTCGGCCCAGCGGATCGGTGTGGCAAAGGCAGCGCTATCGACGAGGTGATCGTACAGCATGATATTATCGGCATGCGCCCAGAGCGAGGGCGGCGGCAGGGGGCCTTCGCCGCGTCCGAGCGTCCTGGCGTCGGCCGCGGCGCGGGTACCGCTTTCGGTTGCGAAGATCAGGCTATGCCCCGCCTCGCTTAGCGCGGCCCAGGGAACGGCGACCTCGGTCGGGTCGAAATCGGTGAGCGGCAGCGGAACGAGAATTCGTGCCACTGCGCCCGCCTCAATCGAAGAGCGAGGAGACGCTCGATTCGTCGGCGATGCGCTTGATCGCCTCGCCGAGCAGCGGCGCGACGGTCAGCGCGCGTACCTTGTTGCTGTCATTCACCGCGTCGGTCGGTTGGATCGAATCGGTGATGACCAGCTCGGTCAGCTCGCTCGCATCGACGCGCGCGACCGCACCGCCTGACAGGACGCCGTGCGTGCAATAGGCGACGACGCCCTCGGCGCCCGCGGCTTTCAGCGCGGCGGCGGCGTTGCACAGCGTGCCCGCCGAATCGACGATGTCGTCGATCAGAATGCAGAAGCGGCCCTTCACGTCGCCGATGATGTTCATCACTTCCGATTCGCCGGCGCGTTCGCGGCGCTTGTCGACGATCGCGAGCGGGGCGTTGTCGAGCCGTTTCGCAAGCGCGCGGGCGCGAACCACACCACCGACGTCGGGCGAGACGACCATCAGATTCTTGTCGCCGAACCGTGCCTGGATATCGGCGCTCATCACCGGCGCGGCATAGAGGTTGTCGGTGGGAATATCGAAGAAGCCCTGTATCTGCCCGGCGTGCAGATCGATCGCGAGCACGCGGTCGGCGCCCGAGGTGGTGATCAGGTTCGCTACCAGCTTTGCCGAAATCGGCGTGCGCGGGCCGGGCTTACGGTCCTGGCGCGCATAACCGAAATAGGGAACCACCGCGGTGATGCGCTTCGCCGACGCGCGTCGCAGCGCGTCGTTGATGATCAGCAGCTCCATGAGATTGTCGTTCGCCGGAAAATTGGTCGGCTGGACGACGAAGACGTCCTGGCCGCGGACGTTTTCGTGAATTTCGACAAAGACCTCTTCATCGGCGAAGCGGCGAACGCTGGTGTCGGTCAGCGGCAGCTCGAGATAATCCGCAATCGCGCGGGCCAGCGGCAGGTTGCTGTTGCCGGAGATGAGTTTCATGGGGTGCAAGGCCCTTTCGCGGCGGATGGGATTGCGCGCCCCCTTAGCCAGCGTGGGCGGATAGGGGAAGCGTCAAGTTGCGTCCGACGACAGCTTTTGCGGCGGATGTGCGGCGGAAGACGGATTGTGCGGTCGGTCAGAGCCATCCCGCGGCGCGCAGGTGCGGCATCATGTCGCGCGCGACCGGAACTTCGTGCCCGCCCGTGAGCGTCAGGATCGCGGTCCGCCCGTCGCGGCGCATCCCCGCGACGGCAGCCTTCGCGACCCACCAGCTGCGATGGACCCGCAGCCCCTCCGCCGCGCCGAGCCGGTCGATCGCATCGCGCATCCGCATCAGGATCATCTCCTCGCGCCCGTCGCCGATGACGCGGATATAATGATCCTCGCCCTTCAGTGCGCGAACGGTACCGAAGCCGGGTGGGAGGGGGAGCGCGGGTGTCAGCGCGGCCGGCTCCGGGGCGAGTGTCGGCGTCGGTTCAGGTGCGGGGGACGATACAACGCGCGCCGCTAAGGGCGAGGGCGCGGCGGCGCCTGCCTCGACCGGCGCACCGCGCCCGAGCAGTACGTTCGTCGCGGTCGAGACGACGGCCGAGACGACCCATATGTAAAGATACATGGTCCAGAAGCCCGGCCAACGCAGCGCCTCGCCGAAATCCATCCGCATCGCCATCATCGTGATGACGAGCGTCAGCGGCACGCTGGCGACCACGAGCGCGAGCAGGGTTCCGGTGTAACGCGGCATTCCGGTGGCCTCGCACAGCCAGCGCGCGACGATTCCGGTCGGTCGGAACAGGATGTACCCCGACAGGATCCAGATGACCCAACTCACCATTCGCTGTGCGGGCGGCGCGTCGAAGGTACCGAACGGCCCGAGCAATCCGATCAGCAGGCCGAGCGCGACCATTATCAGCAGTTCGATCGTCAGCCGCTTTGCCATGTCGCGTCTTTTGTCTGCCATTTCACGAAGCGTCAATTGGCGCGATGTCCTGTTTCGCGAAGAAATCCGCCATTTCCACGAAAGCGAGATTGCCCGCGAACCGCGGCGGGGCAGGGAAAAGCCATCGACAGCCAAGCAACAGGATTTCGCCATGACCGCCGCACCCGCAACGCCCGCCAGCCACATCCGTCGCATCGCCGTCATCGCGCTGCTTGTCCTGGGCGCAATCGTGCTGGCGGGGCTGGTTCGCTCGTTCGTCGGCACCGCCGACTACAAGACGCCGGCGTGGGCGATCTGGGTCCATCTCGCGACCGTCGTCCCCGCGCTCCCGCTCGGCGCGTGGCTGCTGTGGCGTCAGCGCAAGGGCGACACTGCGCACCGCGTCGGCGGGCGCGTCTGGGCGATGCTGATGATCGTCACCGCAATCGACAGCTTCTGGATCCGCACGATCACCGGCGGCATCGGGCCGATCCACCTGTTTTCCGTGCTGACGCTGGTGCAGGTCCCCCGCGCGATCTGGTTCGCGAAGTCGGGGCAGATCGACCGCCACCTGAAGACGATGCGCGGCGTCTTTTTCGGGCTGATCGCCGCGGGTTTCTTTGCAATGGCGCCTGGACGGACGCTTTGGGCGCTTCTCTTCGGTTGAATGCGCGGGGCGGTTGGTCCTAAACCGCCCCCATGACACAGCAGCTTACCATCATCCTTTCGCAGATGACGCAGGCGGTCGGCGACCTTGCCGCCAACGCCCAGGCGATGCGCGAGATTCGGGCGCGCCACCGCGGCGCCGACCTGGTCCTTTATCCCGAGCTGCAACTGATCGGCTATCCGCCGGAGGATCTGGTGCTGAAGCCCGCGCTGGCGGATCGCGCCGCGACGCTTCTGGCCGAACTCGCCGCCGAGACTGCCGACGGCGGCCCGGCGATGCTGGTCGGCTCGGTCGAAAGGGAGGGCGAGGCGCTTTATAACATCGTCGCGCTGCTCGATCGCGGCCGCATCGTCGCGACGCGCCGCAAGCACGAGCTGCCGAACTATGGCACGTTCGACGAGAAGCGGGTTTTCGCGCCGGGGCCGCTGCCCGACATCGTCGAATGGCGTGGGATCAGGCTGGGTCTGCCGATCTGCGAGGATGGCTGGCTGCCGACGGTTTCGAAGCATCTGGAGGCGCAGGGCGCCGAGCTGCTGATTTCGGTGAACGGCAGTCCGTACGAGATCGACAAGGACGACCGCCGCCTGACGCAGGTGTTCGCGGGCCGAGTCGCCGAAACGGGACTGCCGCTGATCTTTCTCAACCGCATCGGCGGACAGGATGAGCTGGTGTTCGACGGCTGTTCGTTCGTCCTGAACGGCGACGGATCGACCGCGCACCGACTGACCGACTGGGAACCCGAAGAGCGCGTCACGCGCTGGACGAAGGGCGAGGGCGGCTGGACCTGCGCGTCCGGGGCGATCGCCGAATGGGAAGCGCATCCCGCCGATATATATAGCGCGATGATCCTGTCGCTGCGTGACTATGTGACGCGCAATCGTTTCCCCGGCGTCGTGCTGGGCCTGTCGGGGGGTATCGATTCGGCGATCTGCGCTGCGATCGCCGCCGACGCGCTCGGCCCCGACAAAGTATGGTGCGTGATGCTGCCCAGCCGCTTTACCAGCCAGGAAAGCCTGGACGATGCCGCCGGCTGCGCGGGCATGATCGGGTGCCGGCTGGACACCATATCGATCGTCCCGGCGGTCGAGGCCTTCGATCAGATGCTGGCCGGCAGCTTCGCCGATCGCGACGTCGACATCACCGAAGAGAATGTCCAGTCGCGCATCCGCGGCGTGACGTTGATGGCGCTCAGCAACAAATTCGGCCCGATGCTGCTGACGACGGGGAACAAGAGCGAGATGAGCGTGGGGTACGCGACCATCTATGGCGACATGGCGGGCGGCTATAATCCGTTGAAGGACGCGTACAAGACGACCGTCTTTGCGCTGGCCGAATGGCGCAACGCGAACGTGCCGCGGTTGTCGCTAAACCCTGTGGCCCCGGTGATGCCGGCGAATGTCGTGACCAAGCCGCCCAGCGCCGAACTGCGCCCCGACCAGAAGGATGAGGACAGCCTGCCCGCCTATGCCGACCTCGACCGCATGCTCCACATGCTTGTCGAGGAGGAAGCGAGCGTCGACGATGTCGTGGCGCGCTATGGTTTCGATCGCGACGCGGTCGCGCGTATCGAGCGGCTGCTTGCCATCGCCGAATATAAGCGCCGCCAGGCTCCGCCGGGGGTGAAGCTGTCGACGCGCAATTTCGGCCGCGACCGCCGTTATCCGATCACGCATGGCTTTCGGACGGCTTGATTGCGGTAATCGCGTTCTACCCAAGGCCCTCCGATCGCGGCTTGACCCTCGGCCCGTTCGAACTGTATTATTCATATAATACGGTAAGGGCAGCCAGGATGCGTTCTTCAGAAAATTCCCGATGTCAGGCCTTCCGCCAGCGCCGCACCCAAGTCGCGGGCTTCGGTGAGGCGGGCGGCGGGGACGGTCTTGGGGGCAAGGATTGCTTGTGGCGTCTGGGCGGCGGTGTTGACGATTATCGGGTCGGCGACGCGCCGCAGCCGCCAACCGGTCGCGATCCGGTCGAGCTGGCGCTGGGCGTTCTCGCCGTCGGAGCCCGCGCAGATGATCGTCGCATACGGCCGGCCTTCGAGCCGCCCCAGGCAAGGATAATAGCAGGTGTCGAACATCTCCTTCATCGCGCCCGACAGCGCGGCGAGATTTTCGGGGCCGACGAAGAGATAGCCGCCGGCGGCGATCAGCAGATCGGGCGTCACCTCGCCGGCCGCGGCGAGTTCGGCGGTCGGCGCCCCCTCGGCTGCGGCGCGTGCTAGCGCTTCGCTGCCGCCGGTGCGGCTGTGCCAGACGATCAGCAGGTGCGGGGTGTCGGTCATGTGGCGATGCTTGCCAAGCCGCGGGTCCGGGCGCAAGCTGCCCCCAAAATCTGGGGGAGGATTTCATGCGCCGACTGACCATCATGCTGCTCGCCACCTGCTTGCCGATCACCGCACTGGCGCAAGACGCCGCGAGCGAGGCGACGCGCACCGCGCAGGCCGAGATTGCCAAGCGGCTGCCGCTGGACGACCCGCGCGACGAGGCGAATGTGATGCGCGGAAAGCTGAGCGAAATTCCGGACGGCATCATAATGGACAAGGCCGGCAAGACCGTCTGGGATCGCCGGCCCTATGAATTTCTGAACCAGACGAAGGCGCCCGATACGGTGAACCCTTCGTTGTGGCGGCAGGCGCGGCTGGATGCAGTGCACGGCTTGTTCGAGGTCGTGCCGGACAAGATCTGGCAGGTGCGCGGCTATGATATTTCGGTAATGACGATCATCCGCGGCAAGTCGGGATGGATCGTCGTCGACCCGCTATTGTCCGAAGAGGCGGCAGCGGCGAGTTGGAAATTGTTCGCCGACACGGTCGAGGCGAAGACGGGCAAGCTGCCGATCAAGGCGGTGATATTTTCGCACAGCCACAGCGACCATTTCGGCGGCGTCGGCGGGATCGTGACGGCCGAACAGGTGAAGGCGCAGAAAATCCGCATCATCGCGCCGCACGGATTTTCGGAGGAAGCGACGTCGGAAAATGTCCTCGCGGGCACCGCAATGGGGCGGCGCGCGCTCTATATGTTCGGCGCGATCCTGCCGCCGGGCGTGCGCGGACAGGTCGATACAGGATTGGGACCGAAGCTGTCGTCGGGAACCGTCGGCTATATGGAGCCGACCGAGACGGTCGGCGAAAAGGGCGGGACGCTGACGATCGACGGGCTGGTTTTCGAATTCCTCGACGCGGGCAGCACCGAGGCGCCGTCGGAGTTCGTCTTTTACATTCCGGCCTATAAGGCGCTGCACACGACCGAGGTGGTGACGCACACATTGCACAATGTGCTGACGCTCCGCGGAGCGCAGGTGCGCGACGCGCTGCACTGGTCGAAGGTGATCGACGCGATGCTGCTGAAATGGGGCGGCAAGGCCGAGGTGGCGCTGGCTTCGCATCATTGGCCGACATGGGGGGCGAGCGAGGTGAGCGCGCTGCTGGCGAACCAGCGCGATGCCTATCGCTATGTCCATGACCGGACGCTGTTCCTGGCCAATCGCGGCGCGACCCTGCACGAACTGGCCGACCAGACGGCCGAGGCGCCGGTGCAGGCGCAGGATTTTTCGACCCGCGGCTATTATGGCACGCTCAATCACGACATGAAGGCGGTCTATCAGCGATATTTCGGCTGGTGGGACGGCAATCCGGCGAATTTCAACCCGCTGCCTCCCGAGCAGTCGGCGTCCAAATATGTCGCGCTGGCGGGCGGCGCCGACAAGTTGCTGGTCGAGGGCAAGAAGGCGATCGAGGCGGGCGACTATCGCTGGGCGGCCGAGATATTGAACAAGCTGGTCTTTGCGCAGCCAGCGAATGCGGAAGCGCGCGCCGCGCTGGCCTCCGCTTACGACCAGATGGGCTATCAGGCCGAATCCGGCGCCTGGCGAAACTATTATCTCGCCGCGGCGGCGAGTCTGCGCGGCAATGCGGCCGAGGCGGCGACGAGCAACGGACAGAGCCGCAGCTTCGTCAGCGCGATCCCCACCGGCGTCTTTTTCGACGCGCTCGCCACGCGGTTCGACGCGGCGAAGGGCAGCGGCCTCAAAGGAACGTTCCAGTTCGTCCTGCCTGACAGCAAGGAAGTCGTGGCGGTCGTGGTCGGCGGCGGAGTGGAGTTCCCGCGCTATGGCGTCACCGATCCGGCACCGACCGCGACGATCACGATCGACCGCAAGACGCTGGACGATGTGATGCTGGGGCAGGCGCAGTTCCCGGCGCTGATGCAATCGGGTGCGATCCGCATCGACGGCGACCGGATGGCGTTCCTGAGCTGGTTCGCGCTGCACCCGCCCGCCGACCCGCGCTTCAATGTAGTTGTCCCTTGAGGGGATGAGCGACTAACGGAGGATCATGACCGATACGCCCGCATCACCGACCGACCCCTTTGCGCATGATGCGCTGAACGCCGGCGAGGGGCTCCATCCGGTCGATCCGGCCTATGGCCATGTCCTTCGGATCGCCACCGCGCTCAACATGGTGCCGATCGCGATCGGAGCGAGCGTCGTCGATTACCTGGTGACGCCGCAGATCGAGGGTCCGTACGGGCTGCTGACCGTCGCTGCGTGGCTGTTCGCGATCATCGCGATCATCACCTTTCCTTCGCGGCGCGTCGCGCGCTGGGGCTATGGGATCGGCGAGGGGCAGTTGCGCGTCGCGCGCGGCTGGCTGTTTCGCACCGACACCATCGTTCCCTTCGTGCGGGTTCAGCATATCGACGTCGGCCAGGGGCCGATCGAGCGCCTTTTCGGCCTGTCGCATCTGGTCGTCCATACCTCCGGAACCCACAACAGCACCGTAACCCTGCCCGGCCTGCCGTCCGATCTTGCCGCGGCGATGCGCGAGACGATCCGCCGCCATATCCAGACCGACTTCGCATGACCGACGCGGCTCCTTCGGTACTGGAACCCGACTGGCAAAGGCTGCATCCGGCGACGCTCGCGCTGGCGATCGTCAAGCTGGGGCCGCGCTCGTTCCAGTTTTTGCCGGCGGTCGCCGCGCTCGGCTTCACCGGCAACTGGGTCTATATCGTCCCCGCGATCCTGGCCTTTCTGCTGATCTCGCTGCTTGCCGCATGGTTTCAATGGCTGCGCTTTCGCTTCTTCGTCGGAGAGGGCGAGATCGTGATCGAAAGCGGCGTGCTGTCGCGCCAGCACCGGACGATCCCCTTCGACCGCATCCAGGACGTGAGCATCGAACAGGGGCTGGTGTCGCGCGCGCTCGGCATCGCCAAGGTGGGCTTTGAAACGGGTGCGGGCGGCAAGGAAAATGACGCGATACTCGATGCGATCGGGCTCGACGCTGCACAGGCGCTGCGCACGACCATACGCGCGCATCGCAGCGAACCGCTCGCGGTAACGGACGCCGCGCCGACGACCGACGGCGCTGCGGCGGACGCGACTCCGGTGGCGGGCGATCGCTTGCTCTATGCGATGGGGCTGCGGCGATTGCTGGTTGCCGGACTGTTCAATTTCTCGCTCGCCGCGCTTGCGGTGGTCGGTGCGGGCATGCAGTTTTTCGACAATCTGCTGCCGTTCGATTTCAACATTTTCAACCCGATGGCCTGGATCCGGATCGCCGAGGGCTACGGCCTCGACAGCTGGCTGCTGGCGCATCGCTGGATCGCGGGCGTAGGCGCGGCGATATCGCTGCTCTTCATCGGCTTTGCGAGCGGGATCGGTACGATGCTGTTCGCCAATTGGGACTTTCGCCTGACCCGAGAGCCGCGTGCGCTGCGCCGGACGCGGGGGCTGACGACGCGGACCGACGTCGCGGTGCCGGTGAAGCGCGTTCAGGCGGCGATCCTGGTCACCGGCTGGTTCAGGAAGCGCTTCGGCTGGCACGAACTGCGCCTGCAGAGCCTGGCGAGCGATGGGGAGAAGGAGCGCGATCACCAGGTCGTGCCCTTCGGCCGGTTGGCCGACATCGATCCCGTGCTGGCCGAAGTGGCGATCGCGCGGCCCGACGCAGATCAGCGGTGGCAGCATAGCCACCATATCGTCGCGATGGGGCCGGTGATCGGCGCGATCTGTGCGATGATCGGTGGCGCGATCGCGCTGTATCTCGGCAATGCCGTGGGCTGGTTGGGGCTGATCGCGGCGCCGGCGATCGCGATGATCGCGCTGGTGACGGCGCGCTATCATCGCTGGGCCGACATCGGCGACCTCGTCGCGATTCGCCGCGGCTGGTGGAAGCCCAAGATGACGTTGCTGCCGCACGCGTCAGTGCAGAGCATCGACCTCGAGACCAGCTTCGTCCTCCGTCCGCTTGGCCTTGCGACGCTGGTGTTCGGGGTTCCGGGGGGCAGCAGCCTGGCCAGTCACGAGATTCCCGCGATCCCGCTCGCGACCGCTCGGGAGCTGCGCGCGCGCATCCTTGCCGCAGGAGCGCGGTCATGAACGACGCGGCGCTTGGAATCACGCGGTCGATCCTTGGCCAGCCCTGGCATTGGCGGCGGACGAGCGCGGAGAATCTCGCGCCCGACGACCTGGTTACGCAATTGTTGCTCGCGCGCGGTGTCGCCCGCGACGATATCGAGCGGCAGCGGACGCCGACGTTGCGCGGTTTCATGCCCGATCCGTCGCTTTTCCGCGACATGGATGCCGCCGCGGCGCGCCTGGCCGATGCGGTCGAGAAGCGCGAGGCGGTGACGATCTTCGGCGATTATGATGTGGATGGCGCGACCTCGGCGGCGCTGCTCGTCCGCCTTCTCCGCGCGCTCGACGTGCCGGTCGGCGCCTATATTCCCGACCGGTTGATGGAAGGATATGGCCCGTCGGGCGCGGCACTGGTGAAGATAGGCGAGGCCGGATCGAAGCTGGTCGTCACGGTCGATTGCGGCGCGCAGGCGTTCGACGCGATCGCCGAGGCCAATGCCGCAGGGGTCGAGGTAATCGTTGTCGACCATCATCAGTGCGCAACCACCCTGCCCGCCGCGCTCGCGCTTGTGAACCCGAACCGGCTCGACGAAGAACCCGACGCCGCGATCCACGGCAATCTGGCCGCAGTCGGGGTCGCCTTTCTGCTCGGCGCGGCGTTGCTCCGCACGTTGCGCGCGCGCGCATATTTCGGCAGCCGGGCCGAACCGCAGCTGATCGAACTGCTCGACCTGGTCGCGCTTGGCACCGTCGCCGATGTGGCGCGTCTCACCGGCTTCAACCGCGCGCTCGTGACGCAAGGGCTGAAGGTCATGGCGAAGCGCGGCAATATCGGCATGGCGGCGCTGATGGACGCCGCGCGGCTGACCAAGCCGCCGACCGCCAGCGACATGGGTTTCGCGCTGGGTCCGCGTATCAATGCAGGCGGGCGCGTCGGTAAATCGGACCTGGGCGTGCGGCTGCTCACCACCTCGGATCCACAGGAAGCGGCGGACATCGCGCAGGAGCTGAATCGGCTGAACGAGGAACGGCGCGCGATCGAGGCCGCCGTGCTGGACCAGGCGATGGAGGCCAGCGCCGCGTGCGGCAATGCGCCGGTGGCGATCGTCGCGGGCGAGGGCTGGCACCCGGGCGTGATCGGCATCGTCGCGGGACGGCTCAAGGAAAAACTCCATCGCCCGGCGATCGTCATTGCGCTCGACGAACAGGGGATCGGCAAGGGATCGGGCCGGTCGATCAGCGGCGTCGATCTGGGCGCCGCGATCCTCGCTGCGAAGGAGACCGGGCTGCTCGTCGCGGGCGGCGGACACGCGATGGCGGCAGGGCTGACCGTCGAACGGGACCGGGTCGACGCGCTCGGCGCCTTCCTCAACGACCGGCTCGCCGCCGACGTCGAGCGCGCGAGCGGCGACAAGTCGCTGCTGATCGACGCGGTGCTGGCCCCGCGCGGCATTTCGCCCCTGTGGTGCGACGCGATCGAGAGCGCGGGTCCCTATGGCGCGGGCTGGCCTGCGCCGCGCGTTGCGACGGGGCCGGTGCGAATCGTCGAATCGGGAATCGTCGGCACCGACCACCTGCGCCTGATCGTCGCGGGCGAGGACGGCGCGCGTTTCAAGGCGATCGCCTTTCGTAATGCCGAAACCGAGTTGGGACAGACGCTTCTGCATGCGCGCGGCCGCAAATTGTGGCTCGCGGGGCGAGCAAAGCGTGACGACTGGGGTAGCCGCCCGGCGGCGGAGCTGCACCTGGAGGATGCGGCCTGGGCCGACTGATACGCTGCAGCGCAATAATTTTGCGCCCGCGCTTGACCGCGCGGAAGTGCGCGTCTAAGGCCCCGCTTCACCGATCAGACGGCCCCTTCGTCTAGCGGTCTAGGACGTCGCCCTTTCACGGCGAAAACACGGGTTCGAGTCCCGTAGGGGTCACCATCGGCAAAGCGAGCGGTCGGCTCGCCCTCTTCTAATAGCCCGACCATCAAGGCCCCTTCGTCTAGCGGTCAGGACGCGGCCCTCTCACGGCTGAAACACGGGTTCGATTCCCGTAGGGGTCACCAAAATTCGGCACCGCGAACGCGCGACGTGCCCAGACCGACACCGACAGGATAAAAGCTGCCCCGCGTCTTGCCCGCGCTTGCATGTGCGCGGCCCGATCAGTTTGCGGTCGGCCCTGAAACGACAAACCGGCCAGCTCTCACACGGGGGAGAAGAGAGCTGGCCGGTTGCAGACCGCGCGGACTGGCGGGTGCCGGGTTCAATCCTTTGCGGCCCTCATCGGGTCATCGAAAGCTTTCGCTCTCGACAAGATCCTTCTACGCGCGGCCATCCGACCGGTGGATGACCACGACATGACAAACTCGTAATCCGCGCGTCAGCTTGCGGAGACGCATGTGGCGCTATGCCGGTCACATGATGGACAAGGCAAAATCGCGAGCAAAATCAGGATGGCGATATACCGCGATCGTCCTGGCGATCGTGCTGATCGGCGCGCTGGCCTTCTATGTGCACGCCGGCTGGTACAGGCATGGCGTTTTTCACGCGATGCCCGCGGCGGGTGCGGGGATCGACCGTCCGGCGATCGTCATGCTGTCGGGCGACATGGGGAATCGCGTCGGGATGACGCCAAAGGTCGCGGCGCGGCTGCATGCCCGGGGCTATGCCGTCGTCACGGTCAACAGCCTGGCCTTTTTCTCGCCGCGTCGTACCTCGACCGAAGCGGCGGCGCTGATCGCCGATGCGATGCACCGCGCAGAGGCGCTGGGCCGGACCGACAAGGTCGTGCTGATCGGCCAGTCGTTCGGCGCCGACATGCTGCATGCCGGGCTGGCAGAGCTTCCCGTCGCGGAGCGCACGCCGATTCGGGCGGTCGTGCTGGTGGTGCCGGGGCATGACATCATCTTTCGCGCCTCTCCGATCGAGCTTGCGGGCTTCGAGACGCCCGACGCGCTCGCGTTGCCGACCGCCGCGCGGCTTGGCTGGACGCCCGTAACCTGCATCTGGGGCGCGAAGGAGACGGACAGCCTCTGCCCCGAACTGACGCTGCCCAATGTTCGCAAGGTGCCGCTGCCCGGTGGGCACCGGTTGAATTTCGACGATGCGGCGCTGGCCGCGGCCATTCTGTCCGCGATCGCACCGGCAAGGAGCAGTTGAGATGAAGACGATCGCTCTCGCCCTGATGCTCGCCACATCTGCAGGGATGGCGGTGGCCGCAACGCCCCCGATCCCGGCCGCCGCTTCGCCGATCGGCGTCTGGCAGAATCCGAAGGGCACGATTCGCGTCCGTACCCGACTGTGCGGCCAACTGCTGTGCGGCAATATCGTCTGGGCGAGCGCCAAGGCGATGGCGGATGCGCGCGACGCGGGCGTGACCTCCTTGATCGGGACCGAATTGCTCAGCGACTATCGGCACAGCGGCGCGGGCCGCTGGACGGGGCAGGTCTATGTTCCCGACCAGGGCCGGCATTTCTATTCGACGATCGAACAGAAGGGACCGAACGACATCCGCATCTCCGGCTGCATTCTCGGCGGCCTGCTGTGCAAGCGGCAGGATTGGACACGGCAATGAGCGCGCTGTTCGCCTGGGGCCGTGCCCATAAGCGGCTGGTGTCCATCGTCGCGGCGCTGGTAGTAGCGGCGGCGGGCTTCTCGGCGCTGTTCGGGCTGCTCCATTCGGTGCGTCCGCACGCGATCCGCCAAGCGTTCGACGCACTGTCGGGAACGCAGATCGTCGGCGCGCTTGCGTTGACGGCGGCGAGTTACCTGCTGCTGACGCTGTACGACAGTTTTGCTCTTCATGTGCTGGGACGAAAGCTGCCGTGGCGCACCGCCGCGCTCGCCAGCTTCACCAGCTATACGCTCAGCCACAATCTGGGGCTTGCGCTGCTGACCGGCGGATCCGCGCGCTACCGCGTCTATCGTGCGGCGGGGCTCGGCGGCGGCGAGATCGGCAGCGTGATCGCGCTCGCCAGCCTTGCTTTCTGGAACGGGGTGTTCCTGCTCGCCGGGATCGCCGCCGCGACGAGCACCCAGATTCTGCCCTTTTTCGACTGGGGGTTGTCGCTCCACTGGCTGCATGTCGCCGGGCTGGTCACGGTCACGCTTTGCCTGATCCCGCTGTTGCTTCGCCATTTCGGGCTGCGCGCGATCGAGATCGGCGGCTGGCGCACGCCGCTGCCCGGTCCGGCGATGAGTGCGTCGATGACATTCGTCGCCGCGCTCGATCTCGCGGCGGCCAGCGCGGCGCTCTATATCCTGCTCCCGGCACCCGACCCTGCCGCTTATCCGCTCTTCTTCCTCGGCTATGCGCTGGCGATCATCGCGG
>JAFKLT010000079.1 GCA_017309275.1 Sphingomonadales bacterium
CCGAGAGCCAGGCGATCGTCCACGGCTATCTTGGCATAGCGGCGGCCCTCGCGATCGTCGCGGCCGCCGTGTGGATGTTCCGCAACCGCCTCAAGGGTGAGCGCCACGAGGCCAGCGCCGGACTGGCGGGGATCGATCTGCTCAAGCGTCCGCGCTTCGGTTTCGGCGCGCTGTGCATCTTTCTCTATGTCGGGGCCGAGGTATCGATCGGGTCGCTGATCGTCAGCTATCTCATGCAGGGGCATGTCATGGCGCTGCCCGAACAGGCAGCGGGCAAGCTGATCGGGCTGTACTGGGGTGGCGCGATGATCGGCCGCTTCATCGGCTCGGCGGTGATGCGTCTGGTGAGCCCGGGCAAGCTGCTCGCCTGTGTCGCGGCGGGCGCGATCGCGCTGATCCTGATCTCGATCAGCACGACCGGCGTCGTCTCGGGCTACAGTCTGCTCGCGATCGGCCTGATGAATGCCATCATGTTTCCGACGATCTTCAGCCTCGCGTCCGAGCGGCTCGGCAGCCGGGCGGCCGACGGTTCGGGGATCATCAACGTCGCCATCTTCGGCGGCGCAGTCATCCCGCTCGCAACCGGCGCGCTCGCCGATGTGACCGGGAGTCTCGGACTGGCGCTGCTGTTGCCTGCCGCATGCTACGCGATCATCGCGGCGTTCGGCATCTATGCGCGGCGGCCGGCGGCCGTGTGAAGTCCGCTCCCAAAGCTTGTTTTGACCAGAAGGCGCATAGTGGTAGGCATTGGTTGGTACGGCTCCTTTTCCCATCTCGCGCCCGTAATGCAGACCGTCTCCAACCGGCCAATCCTCGCTACCAGATTCGAGGCGTTGGATTGGACTGCCGCCTATGTCTTCTGCTCTGGTTAATGGACACATATGAGCGGATGACCGATTGGGTGCCGGTACAGAAATCAATGAGCGGGTTGCTGAACGAAGATTGGAAGATTGTCGGTTTCTATGACTAGCAGACCGAGATATTCTCCAATAATATCACCTCACACGCGTTCGTACTGATGAACGGTAACAAATACGCAATCTGATTTCTGATCAACCCGGCGATGAATGATACCAAGCCGAGCTATAGACTTAGCCCTCTGCGCCGGACCATCCGGGTAGATGGTCTGCCTTTGGGGATCTGGCTAATGTAAAAGCCTTGCCTACGGCTTCGTTGAACGTGTCGTTCAATCGCTTCGTGCTGACATGCCGGCGAAAAAAGCTGGCCCATAGAAATTCCGCGAACGGGATGTCGGTCTTAGCAAATCCGCCCGCTCGCCGAACTGCGCCGGCGAGCGATCGATAAGGGTCGTCGTACAGTTTTCCGATATGTTTGGGTACATCCTTGTAAGGATGCCGCTCACCCTTGGCATCATAGGGGTGAAGCCAGTTTCGATTGTCGAGGAAGGTTGAAAAATCCTCCGGCGAGAGGCGTTCAAGGTCTGCAAGAACATGGACGAGGACATGTTTGACGCCCTCCTCGAACAGGGCGCGGGCAAGGTGGTGATGGTCGATCAGGTGGAAGCGCCCCTTTGGGCCGATCACGACGGGAATCAGGTGACGGCCAAGATAGTCCGCGCCGTCGCGTTCGATATGGGTGCGCCAGGCGGAGCGCTTGAGCGCGACCTCCCGAAATCCGACGGTCATCTGCGTCGGCCGCAAATCTTCTATTCGCACCGGATGAACCAGGGGTTCGGGAGTCTCAGTCATGTGTCGAATCTCTTCGTTCGGCGGCTGCGACCGCATCATCAACGCTATAGCTGGAACGCTCGACGAGATCTTGCGCTCCGGCCCGCAAAAGCAGATCCCGGACCGGATCGTGAACCCGGGCGAGAAAGAGGATAGTGCCGTCTCTCGCCAACCGCCGCTCGAATTCGATCAGTGCATCAAGAGCGCTGCTATCGAGGTCGACGCTTCCCTCCAGGCTCAGGACCAGGGCAGTTTTTGGTGCTTCGCCTTTCGACCGCTCTTCGACCGCCGCGAAAATGCGCTCGGCGTTGCCGAAAAACAGTGGTTCCGCAGGACGCCAAACAGACACATTTGCCGGCACCCGTGCCTCGCTGTGGCGGTCGGCATCGACGAAGTCATGCGGTCCGATCCGGCCCAGCCGAACGATGGCGGGCGAGGACAGGCGTTGTACGAGAAGCAGGAGAGAAAGCAGGATCGCGACCAGCATACCATCGAGGACACCGAGAAGCAGCACTGCGAGGGCCGCGCCGATCGCGACCATGAAGTCGCGCTTCAGCTCGAGGAGATGGCGAAAGGGTGCCGGGTCGAGCGCATTTGTGAGCGCGGCGATCACCACCGCTGCAAGAACGGGCTTGGGGAGATGAGCGATGGCGGCGCTGCCTGCGAGCAACAGGACCGTCAATCCAAACGCGGCGACAGCGCCTGCAAAACGGCTCTGGGCGCCTGCCGCCTCATTTGCCGACCCGGCAGAAAAACCAGCCCCCACCGGCATGCCTTGGACGGTAGCTGCGGCGAGGTTCGACCAGCCCAATGCCCGTAGTTCGCGGTCCGCATCGATATTGTCGCCGCGATGCAGTGCGAGACTTCGCATCGTACCCCAGCTTTCGGCTAGCAGGATAAGAAAAAGTGGTAGCACAAGCTCGGCGAGCTGGCTGAGCAGCATCATGTCGAGCGCGGGCCAGCTTGGCGAAGCGAGCCGCAAATCAATGGCACCGACGACGGCAACACCATGTCCCACGAGATCGAGCGCAAAAGAGAGCAGAATGCCGCACCCGATCACGAGAAGGGCGCCCGGTATTTTCGGTAGTCGGCGCAAGGCGAGGAGTAAGCCGAGCGCGCCGATGCCCGTGGCGAGGCTGGTCCAATTCCACTGGCCGCTCTGCAGCCACAGACCATGGAGCGTTTGCGGGATACCACCATCCAGGCCCTCCACTCCGAGAAGCGACGGTAGCTGCTTGATGATGATCGTCACCGCGAGACCGAAGGCGAAACCGCGCAGCACCGGGCGGGAGACGAAACTCGTCAGACTTCCAAGCTTCAGCACGCCTGCCAGCAAAAAGGTCGAGGCTACGAGCGCGACGGCAAGCGTAGCGAGCATGGCCTTGGCCGCATCTGGAGCAGCGAGCGTTCCGAGCGCTGCTGCAAGTATCGCCGCCGACGAGGATGTCGGCGAAACGATCGCCAGCCGACTTCGGCCAACCAGGGCATAAACAGCCGTGCCCGCGATGGCCGCGAAGATTGCGCGCTGCGGAGGGAGGCCCGCGATGGTCGCATAGGCGACGGCTTCGGGCAGCAGGAGGCCGGCAACCGAAAGACCGGCGACAAAATCTCGCCTATCCATCCGCAAGATTTGCGGGCGCGGCGAATATGGCGGTGAATAAGGGCCCGTTCATGGCATTGCTCCCATTGCTTGATGTGAGCCTTATGGCACTGCCGATCAATCGAAAATCTGGTGCGGCGCCGCGCGTTACAGCGGCGATCCTCCGGAACATCGGATGGTAAGCGGCAGTCCAGGATAGTGCTTGGCCGTTGCGGCCGGGGGCCCCTCGTCTGCAGACATTATGGAATAGCCTTCATCCTGAGGTGCTGGACAAAAATGCCCCGCTTCTTTGAAGAAGACGGGGCAGTAGGAGGTTTCCCTTTTCAGGGAGGGGAGGAGCCGCCGCCGCAAGGGACTGCCGCAACGGACAATGGGCCTAGACGGAAGAGAGGTTACACGGGCATGACAAGAGGCGGTCGTGCGACCGCTTTGCTCTTGAGGTTGGAGGTCTGCGTCCGCGAATGATAAATTCTCCGCGTTTATGACGTTATCAGCCCTCATTGCGCGCTACGGCCTGTCGATCATCTTTCTAGGTGCGGCGCTTGAAGGTGAAAGCGTGGTTCTTGCTGGAGGCTTGTTCGCGCATGAGGGATGTTTCCCGCTTTATGGCGTGGCGATAGCCGCTGCGGCGGGCTCCTTTTTTGCCGATCAATTCTTCTTTTTCGTCGGACGCCGTCTCGGAAATCGGCCCTATGTGCTGCGCTTGAAGGCGCGCGCCGCTTTTGCGAAAGCCGCAGCATGGATTGAGCGTCGGCCTGTAGGTTTCATTTTCGCTTTTCGATTTCTGTACGGATTGCGGACTGTCAGCCCTATCGCGATCGGGGCATCCAATGTGCCAGCACGCCTGTTCATTTGCCTCAATGCCCTCGCGGCCGTCCTATGGGGTGCCCTGATATCGACCGCAGGCTATGCCTTCGGCCATGGTATCGAGCAGCTTTTTGGGCGATTGGAATCGGCAGGGCATATCCTGTTGGCGGGTGCCGCGCTGGTTGTCGGCGTGGGCGGGACTATATGGCTGCTTCGCCGCCGCCGAGTGCGCGATTGAACTGAGCCTGGACACTTTTCGAGATGAGGAAGGGCGGCGCCTGATCGTCCGCCGCAATAATTTGGCATGCAATCGGTTCGCGGGCCTGAGCAACAACGGGCCGCTCTCATTCGCGGCAGCCTGAAGGGCAGGGCGGGGCATGGTGATTTCGAAGGCGATGGCCACACTGCGGTGGTTTGGCTTTTCACCCGTTTAGGGGCAGCTTTTCTTGCGCTCCGCTATCTTTGGCATGACTTTATCGCGATACATTTGCGGGACGGTGCCGCGCCGATCGAGGGCGATCCATTCGGCCCATGCGCGTTGGGCTGCTGCGCACGCCTCTTTCCCTCTCCCTGCCGCGTCCAGAATTTCGATCAACGTCCCATAACCGCTCGCCGCCGCCAGACGCAGGTCCAGATCCTTGGGGTTCGCGGCGGCGAGAGCATGGCGATCGGCGATGTTATGGCGAACTGCGGCGACGGCTTCGTCGTGACGGCCCAAGTTCGATAATATAGTCGCGTGGGTAAGCGCGATCGTATTTCGCGCGTGTAGCGCCGCCGGACTTTGATCGATCCGGACAAGCGCGTCGGCCATTGCCGTTCCGCGGGCCGCCCAGTCGAGAGCCTTGTCCAGCCGCTCCATTTCCTGAAACGTACCCGCCACCTGATAATGATAGAAAACCGAGCGTATTTGCCGTCGTACGTCGGGGGGGAGCGATCGGTCGGCCTCGGCCAGGATCGCCACGGCCCGCTGATAATGTGGCAGCGCCTTGTCGATCCCGGCATTGGAATAATAATAAGCGTCGCCAAGGTTATTCTCGTCCGCGGCTTCGTATAGCGCCCGGATGCCTGCATATTGCGGCGTTACCGGCAGGCGTGCGGCGCGGCGTCGGTTATCCTCCATCAGTTTGATCGCATCATTCCATTGTCCGGCCACCTGCAGCACGTCGGCGCGGCCGAGCGTCGTATTCCAGCGGCCGTAGGCGGCCGCGAGATTGGCCGGGTCAACGGTCAGGACTTGGTCGTAGAGCCGGAAGGATTCGTCGAGCGCGAGATTGGCCGCCTTCTGATCGCCATGCGCGGCCAGATAGACGCCCGAGCGCCAGGTGAGCACGCGCGCCAATTCCACTTTGGCTCGGTTGTCCGTTGGTCGGTCGGCGATCAGCCGCCTCAGCAGGGTTTCGGCTTTGCTCAACGCTGCCTCACCTCCCGAAATGTCTCCGGTAGCATTGGTGCTGTTGATAGCCAGCGCATGCCCGACGGTTGCATAACCTGCTGCCAGTTCTGCCTGCAGGTCGGGGTCTTCGATACCGCCGCGCGACAGCCGCTCCAGATAATCGCGGCCGACATCGGCGGTCAGCGCGCGGAGCCGCGACGATCCAGGCAAAGTTTCGAGCGCGTCGTGGAAATCGCCAAGCATGTAGCGGGCTAGGCCGCGAACCTCGGCAAAGCGGCGTTCCGCGTCGGCGCGACTGGCTTCAGCCCGTACGTACAACGTCGCGATGACGACGAGCGATGCGAGCAACATGGCGGCGATCGTCGATCCCGCGGTGACGAGCAGGCGATTGCGGCGAACGAAAAGCTGTGCGCGATGTCGCAAGCCTGTCGGGTTGGCCATGACGGGACGGTTTTCGGTCCAGCGCAACAGATCCTCTCGAAGCGCGGCAACGGTCGTGTATCGACGGTCAGGAAGGGCAGCGCGAGCCTTTGCGACGATTGCGGTCAGGTCCTTGTCCGCCGCCGTCTCGCGGCTTTCGAGCAAGACTGTGAGCAATATGCCAAGCGAGTAGATGTCGTCTGCGGGTTTGGGACGCATGCCGCGCCGTCGTTCGGGGCTGGCGAAGGCCGGTGTGCTGGGGAAGAGGCCCGCCTCTTCGACAAGCGCGGTGCCGGTGAGGATTTGTCCGATGCCGAAATCGACCAGCTTGGGAAAGCCACCTGGCTCGATCAGAATGTTGGAAGGCTTTATGTCACCATGAACGACGAGTTGCTCATGCGCATATTGCACGGCGTCGCAAACATCGGCGACGAGCGACACGATGGAGCGAGCGTCGAGCGCGTGGTCGCGTATATAGGCGTCGATCCAATGCCCTTCGATCAATTCCATGATGAAATAGGGCGCGCCATCTGACAGGCCGCCATCGAACAATCGGGCAATGTGACGATGGCGTAGCCTCGCGAGCGCCCTCCGTTCGGTATCGAACAGCAGCGCGCTTTCTTGTTCAAGCCGCGACTGCCGCATAATCTTCACAGCAACCTTATGATCAAACAATCCGTCGTCACGTTCGCCAAGATAGACGTCGCCCATGCCGCCCGATCCGAGTGTTTCGGTCAGGCGGTAGGGGCCGACGCGCTCAGGGCGGGGGCGCGGCGGAAGGTTTGGCAGGGTCGGCAGGATATCGGCGGAACGCTGGTCGGCGGCGAGAAGCGCCTCTACCTCGCGCACAAGCGCTTCGTCGTCGCCATATTTGGCGTCGAGCCAGGCCATCTGGTTTCCGTCGGGCTGATCGAGAACCGTCTCGAAAACGGAAAGGACGAGCCGGCGGCGAGTCCGCAGCGCTTCGTCGTCGTCAACCGAGCTCATGAATGAGCCACGCTCGCGCGACCCGCCACTGACGCTTGACCGTGCTCTCCGAGAGGCCTGAAAATTCGGCAATCTCCTCGATGGTAAGGCCCACGAAAATACGCTGCTCGATGATCCGCGCCTTGTCCGGATCGACCGCTTCGAGCCGGCGTAGCACAATATCCAGATCCTCGAGGTCGATCGGTGCCTCGGTCGGCTGATCGGGCCACGCGGTCCCCATGGGTGCCTGACGTTTGGAGGCTCGCATCCTGCGCGCTTCGTCGACCATCACCTGCCGCATCACCCGGGCTGCAAGAGAAAGAAAATGCGTACGTCCGTCGAGGTTCATGCGATCGAGCCGGATCATTCGCAGCACCGCTTCGTGCGCAAGTTCGGTCGCCTGCACATGCTGAGCGACATTGTCGGCGCGCAGCAGGGACCGGGCAATGCGCCGGAACTCGGCGTAATGCTCCTCGACCATGGCGTCGAGCGGTGCGCGGGAGAGAGAGGCCGCCCCGTGATCCAAGCTCAGATTCTCCGACAGGCATAATAGGCCTCGGCCTCATCAAAGCGCATTGGCGGTTGATTAACAATAGCATCGTCGCATTCCCTTTGTCCCATCTTTGGTTGAAGGCGCGAACGGTCGGATCAGCGGTTCACATCATGGTAAAATAATTCTGACCCCTTTTTCCGTTCGAACGCGCCAACCCTCCCGAATGCCATCGAATAAGGGGGGAATTCCATATGTTGCAGCATCACGCCTTGCGCCGCGCCCTGTTTATGAGCACTGCGCTCACCGCCGCAATCGCCACGCCGGCAGCGGCGCAGACGATCACCTGGGGCGATCAGGCGAACGGAAACCCCAATTATATCTATGAGCGCGGGCGCGATGATGGCGGCTTCGATGTTGTCCAGATCGGGCCGCTCAATCTGCCGACCGATGGGACATTGCTGATCGATGGAAACGGTACGAAGGTCTTCGCCTGTAGCGGGCGCGCATCGACCTGCCCGAACCCTAATCTGGACATCGTCAACAACGGCCTCATCGTGCAGCGTACCTATACGACCCTTTTGCCGGGAACGCTGACCAACAATGGCGTCTATGAACTGCAGGGCGATCTGCGCCTTGGCGGCGGCGGTGTCTTCACCAACAATGGCATTCTTCGCAAGACGAGCGGCACGCTGACCGATATCCCGGGCAATAACGGCCTTGGCGTTCAACTCGTGAACAATGGTATCATTGAGGCGGTGCCCGGGACGCGCCTCGACTTGATCGGCGGCTATCAGTTTTTTGGTGTGCCAGTGAGTGCCAGGTTCAACGATGGCTCGCTCATCCGGGGCGGTGGAACGGTGTCCGCGTTTGCGGGGATTTATGTCGGCAATATCACCTCGCTCGACAATACGTTGCTAATGGGTGCGAACAACCCCGGGTCGCAGGGCGGTGACGGGACACCGGGATCCTCCGCCATCCTGCACGGTAGCGCGCGCACCGAAGGTACAGCCTTCACCGGCAACTGGCAGATCGCGCCGGACGGCATATTGACGAGCCTCAACAGCCAGAACGCTGTGCGAGGCACGTTGACCAACAGCGGCACCTTCATCGGGCGCGGCGCCATGTTCGTTGATGTCGGCGGGCTCATGGTCAATGAGGGCGTGTATGACCTGCTGGCGTCGAACGAGCAGGGCTATAGCAGCGGTCTGTTCATCCGCGGCAATTTCATCAATCGGGGGACATTTCTAAAGTCGGCGGGCAATGGCGATAATGTTCTGATCAATATCGCTACCGCAGCGTCAGGCTATGCCTTCGACAATGTAGGCGCCACGATCGAAGCGCGTTCGGGAACGCTCTTGTTTCAGGCGGCCTCCCCGGCGGGGCAAATCTACCGCGATGGGTCGCGCTTCACCGGGGCGGGATCGATCGTGGTCCAGCACGCGACTTTCGTCGGCAATTTTACCTCGGACGGCACGCTGCGCGCGCAAGCCAATCTTCTTGGCGGCGATGGCACGGCGGGCTCGTCGGCCATCGCCCATGGCAGTCTGACGCATGAAAACTCAACATTGACCGGCAACTGGCAGATCGCCAACGACGGCATCGTCACCGTGACTAACGGTTCCACCTCGCTCGATGGGACCATGACGAACAATGGGCAGTATATCATCCATACCGGGTTGGCGATCACGCCGGATGCGCAGCTCGACAACAATGGTGTACTCGACTTGCTGGGGGGCAACGCCCTCGCGCTGAGTGGCACGATCGTCAATACCGGTACGATTCTGAAATCGGGCGGCGACGATCTTGTGACGATCAATCCGCTCGGCAATAGCGCCAAACTGCTCGACAATGCGGGGGGGACGGTCGAGGTCCGGGCCGGCACGCTCCAGTTCAACTTCGGCGATCCGAGCGAATTGATTTTCCGCGATGGATCGCATTTCGCGGGCGCCGGCCGCGCAGCTATCCGCGCGTCGACCTTCCTGGGCAAGAGCACGTCCGAAGATTATGCGCTCGATCTTTCTGGGGCCACTATCATAGGCGGCGACGGCACGGCGGGATCGACCGCGACGCTCGGCGGGCAGGCGCGCTGGGGCGGGGCCACGCTGACCGGCAACTGGATTTTCGACGCAGCCAGCACGATCCGTGTCGGCAATTCTTCGCTCGGCGGCACGACCCAGCGGCCCAGCGGTACGCTGGTAAACAACGGCCGTATGGAAGTCGCAATCGGGCTGATCGTCAATTCATCCGATGGCTCGCTGCTGACCAACAATGGCGTGATCGATCTAGGCAACGGGGCCCAGTTCGGAGCCGGATTCGGAACAACCATCGGTGTTCTCAATAACGGTACGATAGACGCCGTGTCTGGCGGGAATGTGAACTTCCAGCCGGGCAATAACCAGTCCAACAGCGTCCGCAATCTGGGCACGATCCGTGTTCGCGACACCCAAATCATCGGCGTCAACTATGCCAATGACGGTATTGTGACGCTCGGCAGCAACGGCGTATGGCTCTCGGCTGGCCAGTTTACGCTTCGCGGCGCGAATGCCGTACTTAACATCGGTGATGCCGGGGCCGCACCGGGCACCCTCAATGGTGGTTTCCTGGCCTTCGACGGGGGTGGCACGCTGGCCTTCAACCATGACAACACCAATTACAGCTTTGCCCCGCAATTGGGTGGAAGGGGTACGATACGGCAGATCGCCGGAGTCACCCATCTGACCGGCGGCAGCAGTGAATTTGGCGGTTCTGTTTTCGTTACCGGCGGCAGCTTCCTGCAGGATACGACGCTCGGCGGCGGTGCGAATGGAACCGTCGCGGTCAATGTCAGCGGCGTGGGTGCATTCGGAGGGACCGGCACGACCCGGGGAGAGGTCGTGTTCACCGATGGAGGGCGTCTGATCGGCATCGCCGGGCAGAGCATGACCATGGGCGCCCTCTCTCTCGATCCGAATAGCCTGATTGATGTAACGCTCGGTGCGCCAAGCACCGCGGCGTTGTTCAACGTAACCGGCAATCTTCTGCTCGACGGCCGCCTCGGCATCACCGATGCCGGTGGCTACGGCCTCGGCGTCTATCGCCTATTCAATTATGGCGGCACGCTCACCGACCGGGGCCTCGAAATCGCGGCGCAGCCCGTCGGTTTTTCGGGCAGCGTTCAGACCAGTGTTGCAGGTCAGGTCAATCTCGTCGTGGGAGAGGCAACAGGGCCGACGCCAGACATTCAGTTCTGGGACGGAGGCGCAACGGCACCCAATGGCGTTGTCGATGGCGGTTCCGGCAACTGGAACAATATTGCGACCAACTGGACCCGCGCCGACGGCAGCGTGAACGAAGCATGGGCGGGCCGCTTCGCCGTGTTTCAGGGCACGGCTGGCACCGTGACGATCGATCCGGCGGGTGTCAGTGCCAATGGGATTCAGTTCGCATCCGATGGCTACAGGTTGGAGGGAGGCGCGCTTACCCTTCTGGCGCCGACCCTGCGCGTGGGGACGGGTACGAGCGATGGCAGCATGTACCGCGCGACGATTGCCAGCGGGATTGCGGGAAGCGTCGGCATCGAGAAGACCGACCTCGGCACGCTCGTTCTGACCGGTACGAATAGCTATACCGGAGGTACGCGCGTGCTCGGCGGCACATTGCAAGGCGATGGTCGCAGCATCATCGGCCCTGTAACGGTAGCGGCCGGCGCGACGCTCGCGCTCGACCAGGCGGATACTGGCAGTTTTGCAAGCATAGTCGACGGAGCCGGCAGGCTGGTGAAGATCGGGGGAGGCACACTCACCTTGACAGGCAGCAATAGCTATACCGGCGGTACCGACGTACAGGCGGGCACGCTACGAGGAAGTGTCGACGCGATCCGCGGCAATGTGGCTGTAGCCGGCGGTGCGACCATCGCTTTTGATCAGGTTGCCGATGCGAGCTTCGGCAATGTGGTGAGCGGCGCCGGGAGCCTCGCCAAGCTCGGCGGCGGCACGCTGACCTTGACCGGTGCCAACAGCTATACCGGGGGCACTCAGGTACTGGATGGTATTCTCAAGGGCGATACCCGCAACATTCGCGGCGACGTTGCTATCTCGGCCAACGCGCGCGTCTCCTTTGATCAGGTTGATGCCGGCAGCTTCGCCGGCGTTATCAGCGGCGCGGGCGGGATCACCAAGCAAGGTGCGGGGACGCTGACGCTCACGGGCGCTAACAGCTATACGGGCACCACGCAGGTTCTCGAAGGGGTGCTACAGGGTAACACGGGGGCGATACGCGGCAACGCGAATATCGTGTCAGGTGCTACGCTCGCCTTCGACCAAGGCGTCGATGCGAACTTTGCGGGCGTTATTAGTGGCTCGGGCACGCTTGCAAAGCTGGGTATCGGGACGCTTTTGCTGACGGGCGACTCATCTGCCTTCAGCGGCCTCACCGATATTCGCGCCGGTACGCTTTCGGTCAACGGATCGCTTGGCGGAACTTTGACCGTTGCGAGTGGCGCGACGCTGAAGGGCTCGGGCACGCTTGCCAATCTGACCGTCGCAAGCGGGGTGACCGTGTCGCCGGGCAACTCCATCGGCACATTGTCGGTCAGCGGTAATTTCGTTCAGCAGGCGGGGTCGACCTATCAGGTGGAAATCAATCCTGCCGGGCAGAGCGATCTTATCCGGGTTGGCGGCACCGCGACCATACAAGGTGGACAGGTGTTCGCGGAAAAAGCGGCGGGCACCTATTTGCCGGGTACTCGCTTCACGATCCTGAGCGCGGCGGGCGGCGTAACCGGCCGATATGACTCATTGGCCCAGAACATGCCCTTTGTGGATATGTCGCTCGCCTATGATGCGGGTAATGTTTATCTCGATGTGGCACGCAACCTTGTCGCCTTCTGCGCCGTCGCGTCAACGGCGAACCAGTGTGCGGCCGGCAATGGCGTCGAGAGCACTCGTAGCGGCGCGCTCTACAACGCCATCGTGAGTTTGCCGAGCGATGCGGCGGCGCGCCAAGCCTTCACCGCCCTTTCCGGCGAGCTCTACGCCACGGCGCGCGGGATCGCCTTGAACGATACGCGCATGGCGCGCGATGCCGTCCTTTCGCGGTTGTCTGGTGCTGATGGCGATGCGGCGCTGTGGGGTCAGGTTCTGGGCCACTGGGGCAGCGGCGACGCCAGTGCCAACGCCGCTGGCTATGACAGTAACGGCTATGGTTTGATGATGGGCGTCGACGCACCGATCGGTCCGAATTTGCGCGCTGGTATCGCCGCAGGATATAGTCGCACCACGCTCGATCTCGATGCACGAGCCGATCGTGGGCGTTTGAATGCGCGACATGTGCTGGGCTATGTCGGTGGCTCCTTCGGCGGGCTGCGTCTGCGTGCAGGCATTAGCTATACCGATACCGGCCTGTCGACCACGCGCTCCGTCGCGTTCACCGGTTTTTCCGATAAGCTGCGCGGCAAGGTCGACGGATCGGTGCTGCAGGGCTTTGGTGAGCTTGGATATGCGATCCCTCTCGAAGGCGGAGCGATCGAGCCATTCGCCGGCTATGCAGTGGCGCGCGTCAAGACCGGCGCTTTTGCAGAAAATGGCGGTGCTGCGCGGCTTACGGGGAGCAAGGTTACGGATGACACCGGCTTCTCGACTCTTGGCCTACGCGGCGAGATGGCGATGGGCGCGGTCAGCCTGCAGGCGTCGGGTGCTTGGCGTCACGCCTTCGGTAATCTCGCTCCGGTTACACGCGCCAGTTTCATAGGCGGTTCGAACTTCTCGCTGCAGGGTGCGCCGATCAGCCGTGACGAGGCCTCGGTCGAAGCAGGAATCGGCTGGCGGATCAGCTCTCAGATCACGACCGGTATTCGCTATACCGGAACATTCGGCGAGAATGGTAACAGCAACGGCGTCAAGGCAGCGCTGACGATCGCCTTTTAGGAATACCCCCAGCCTCCCGGTTCCTCGCTTGGCGAGGGGCCGGGAGCATTGCCGCGCCCGTACGCATTAGCCGCCAGCTTTGCTCCATTTCATTCGCACTGAGACGGTCTGCTGGCGGTCAAGCTCGGACATGGGGGTGGAGCATCTCGTTTACACCGAGAGGACTTGCAGTCGAATGTTGACTTTGCCGAAGCGTGCTCAGGAGTCGGTAGTTTGTTATCGGCGAGAGTCGGAACTGTGGGAAAACGTTCCGCAAACCGCGGAAGCCATTTCGGCAAAGCTGCACTGCAGAGCATGACACTCAAACCAAGAAGCCAAGAACATTCGTGCTATTTCAAGCAACGGGTCATTTGGGGCCTGTCGAAGTGTCCAGCCCAGACTCAAATCCAAATACCGCAAATCGGGGGAGCATTTGCGGTACTAAATGTAACGCCCTAATATTGATGGTAAATATCAGATTCTTAGAGCGAAATTTCTAATCCAGCCCTGTCCGCCAGGGGCCCACCTCCCCACATCGATGGTTCCCGAGACAAGCTGGCGGCTTGCGTCTGCGATTCGCTTTCAGGGAGCGGCCACGATCGCCCGTCCTGCCGCAGATCGGGCGACGGCGGCAGGACGAGCGAAGAAGGTCGGGCCGGCGGCCCCAGGTTTATTTAACGGTAAAGCTGAACTCGCTGCCCACGTTATGTTTGTCGGCGCCGGCGCCTGACCATTTGACCTTGTAGGTGCCAGGGACGAGAGCGCGCTTCGGGGTCAGCGTCAACGACGTGCCATCCTTGCCGAACGCCGAGCTGACGGCGATCTTCATCGGCGGATGGTCGGCCATGCCCGGCATTCCGGTCATCACCAACTCGGTCTTCACCGTCGAGGCGGTCAGCTTTTCACTGAACTTGAGTTGGACGGCCGTGACCTTCGCGACCTTGGTATTCGCGGCAGGAGTCGATGACACCAGTTTGGCGTGCGCCAGCGCGGCGGTCGGCGCCAGGGCCAGCGTTGCGGCAGCGAGAAGGGCGAGGGGAGAGAGAGACGGCTTGATCATAAAAGGCTCCAACAGCATGATTGTACTGCTAATACGCATGAGAAGGCAGCGGCCCTTGTATAAATGCAGCTGCCCGTTCGGGAGAGATGAGGGATATGCCGCGCGCGTGCGTATGTCCCATTGAAAGGACCGGTGGAGCGGTGATGGACGACGACCTTCGGAAACTGAACACGGCAGCCATGCCGTCGGCGCTCGACGCGCTCGACGACCGCGTCCTGGCCGCGCTCGCCGTCCGGAAAGGCGAAGCTGCCGCTACGCGCCGCCTGATGGCGGTCGCCGCGCTGGTCTCGCTTGGCGGCGGTATGGTGGCGGGCAGCGTGTTCGTGCCGACCGCGGTGGCCGCCAGCCCGTTGACGCCGCTGATTCCGGCCAGTCCGCTGGCACCCTCGACCATATTAGATGCGCGTTGATGACCTCTACGCGCCGTGTGGCGATCATCGGCCTTATCGCTTTCGTTGCGGCGGTTGCGGGCGTCTTCTTCGGCCGGCTGCTCGTCGACGCGCCGAAGAAGGACGAGACCGAGCTTCATGCGCTGTTGCACCGCGAGCTGACGCTGTCGGCCGAACAGGAAAAGAAGATCCACGCGATCGAAGCGCAGTTCGCCGACCGCCGGGAGGCGCTGGAGCTGGAGATGCGGGCATCGAATATCCGCCTGGCGCAGGCGATCGAGGCCGAACATGGCTATGGTCCCCGCGTCACCAAGGCCATCGACGAGACACATGAGGTGATGGGCGAGCTGCAAAAGGAAACGCTGCGGCATCTGTTCGCGATGCGCGGGGTTCTCGATCACGAGCAAGCGGCGATGTTCGACAAGGTTGTGGTCAAGGCGCTGACCGCCGATGCGAGGTGACGATAGACCTGTCGCAATGTACCGACCGCGAACTCGCGGCGCTGGCCGCATCGGGGCGCCAGGATGTCTATCGGGAATTTCTCGCCCGCTATAAAAGCCCCGTCTTTCGCCTGATCCGAAGCACTGTCGGCGATGAGGGCGAGGCGATGGACCTGACCCAGGAAACCTTCGTCGCCGGTTTTGCCGCGCTCGACCGTTATGATGGCGATCGCCCCTTTCGAACCTGGATTTCGCGCATAGCGCTCAACAAATGCCGCGACTGGGGACGCCGGCGCGCGGTTCGCGCCTTTTTCGCGCGCGCGTTGCCGCTCGAAAGCGCGCATGACGTGGCGATCGAAACCCCGTCGATCGACATGCAGGCGAGCGACCGGGCCGAACTGGCACGCGTGCAAAGGGCGATCGCAGCGCTGCCGAGCAATTTGCGCGAGGTGATCGTGCTGCGCGGCGTCGAGGAGCTCAGCCAGGCGGAGGCCGCGGAGTTGCTCGGCGTCAGCGAAAAGACCGTCGAAACCCGGCTGTACCGCGCACGCGCAAAGCTGCGGGCTTCGTTGGGCGAGGCTTGAGGATATCCGCCGGACCGATTTCGCCGCAAGCCGGTGAGGGGCCGATGGACGCGGCGCGTATGGATTTGAAGTGCAATGGAAAGAGCGAGGTAACATGCAGATCGACAGGCGGCGGTTCGTCAGCGGAGCTTTGGGGGGCGGGACTGCGGCCGCGCTTGCCGCATGGTTTCCCGCCTGGGCGCAGCCCGTCTCGCCCGGCCTCCTTTCGCAGCTTCCGACCGTTTCGGGCGAAGATATTACGCTGCGCATCGCGCGGCAGACGATGCGCGTCGACGGCAAGGTCAGCCGCGCGATCGGCATCAACGGCACGGTGCCAGGCCCGCTCATCCGGCTGAAGGAGGGACAGAAGGCAAAGCTGACCGTCGTCAACGATCTGGACGAGGAAAGCTCGATCCACTGGCATGGGCTGATCCTGCCCTTTCACATGGACGGCGTCCCCGGAGTCAGCTTTCCCGGCATCAAGCCGCGGTCGACCTTCGTCTATGAATTCCCGATCCTGCAGGCGGGCACCTATTGGTACCACAGCCATTCGGGGTTGCAGGAGCAGATCGGCCATTATGGCCCGATCGTCATAGACCCCAAGCATGCCGATCCGGTCGGCTATGACCGCGAACATGTCGTTGTGCTGTCGGACCACAGCCGCCTGTCTCCCGAGGCGATTTTCCGCAAGCTCAAGGTCAATCCGGGGCATTTCAACATGCAGCGCCAGACCTTGTCTGGCCTGCTCGCCGGAAAGGACCAGTCGGCGAAGGAGCGGATCGAGTGGGGCGCGATGCGGATGGATCCGACCGACGTCGCCGACGTCAATGGTTCGACCTATACCTTCCTCGTCAACGGCCACGGTCCGCGTGACAATTGGACGGCGCTTTTCACGCCGGGCGAGCGCGTGCGTCTGCGCATCATCAACGCGTCGGCGATGTCGATCTTCAATGTTCGCATTCCCGGGCTGCGCATGACGGTCGTCCAGGCCGACGGGCTCAACCTGGTGCCGCTGCCGGTCGACGAGTTCCAGATCGGCGTTGCCGAAACCTATGACATAATCGTCACGCCGACCGAGGACCGGGCCTATACGTTCGTTGCCGAGGTCAATGATCGTTCGGGCATGGCGCGCGCGACGCTCGCGCCGCGTGCGGGAATGATCGCAGAGGTGCCGCCGCTTCGCGCGCGCCCGCTCGCGACGATGAAGGACATGGGAATGGGGGTGGCCACCGGCAGCGACGCCTCGTGCACCGCCGAACATGCGGCGATGGGCCATTGCACGCCGGCACCCGCCGCCGATGCAGGGGCCGATCATGCCGCGATGGGCCACGGCTCCGGCGGCATGGATCACAGCATGCGCGACTTCGACGTCGCGCCGCAGGTCAAGCGCGACCCGAGCGTCCAGACCATCTCCCCCATGCCGGTCGACCGGATGGGCGAACCGGGTCAGGGGCTGGAGGATGTGGGGCACAAAGTGCTTACCTATCGCGATCTCGTCGCGCTCGACCGCAATCCCGACGTCCGGGCGCCCGATCGTTCGCTGGATATCCACCTGACCGGCAACATGGAGCGCTTCATGTGGTCGTTCGACGGTGTGAAGATGTCGGACCATCACGAACCGATCCCGTTCATCGAAGGCGAACGGGTCCGCGTGAACCTGATCAACGATTCGATGATGGTTCACCCGATCCACCTGCACGGTCATTTCTTCGAACTGGTGACGGGTAAGGGCGATCATGCGCCGCGCAAGCATACGGTGCTGGTCCAGCCGGGCGGGATCGCGACTTTTGACTTCACCGCCGACGCGCTCGGCGATTGGGCCTTCCACTGCCACCTGCTCTATCACATGCACGCCGGGATGATGCGCGTCGTCAGTGTTCGTCCGCGGGAGGAGGCGGCATGATGCGCGCGTCCCTGCGGCTCGCGGCGAGCCTGTCCGTCATCGCCTTCGCTGTCCCTGCGGTCGCCCAATCGGGGCACGGGGCGCATGGGGGCACGCCGCCAATGTCCGAACCCGCACCCGACAAGATGGCGCCGATGGACGATGGTGCGACACAGCCCGACGCCGTCTGCTCGCCCGAGCATGCGGCGATGGGGCATTGCCAGGCGGAAACCGAGGGGCCTGCGGCGGCTGAAGCGCAGGCCAAGGCACCGGTCGATCCCGCCTGTCCGCCCGAACATGCCGCGATGGGTCATTGCACGCCGAAGCCGGCTGCGGTCCCGCCGCCATCGCCCAGGCCTTCGTCCCCGGCGCCTTCGGGCGCCGTTGGCACCGACCTGCCGCCGCGCGACGCGCCCGCGCCGCCGGTTCCCGGCGACTGGTATGCCGACCGCATATTTCCCAAGGGCGAAATGGACCATTCGCGCCACGCCATGATGAAGGAAAGCGGCGGGTTGGCGACGGCCTTTCTCAGCTTCAACCTGGCCGAATATCAGGCGCGCAAAGGGCGTGATGGGTACCGCTGGGAAGCCGAGGGCTGGTACGGCGGTGACATCAACCGGGTGACGGTGAAGAGCAAGGGCGAGGGGGCGTTCGGCGAGGCGATCGAAAGCGCCGAACTGCAGCTTCTCTACAGCCGTGCCGTGGGCGCCTATTTCAACCTTCAGGCTGGCGTGCGCCAGGATTTGGGACATGGGCCCGATCGCACCTATGCGGCGGTCGGGTTCGAGGGGCTCGCGCCCTATTGGTTCGAGGTCGAGGGTGCCCTGTTCGTGTCGAACAAGGGCGATGTGCTTGGCCGGATCGAAGGCTATTACGACCAGCGCATCACGCAGAAGTTGGTGCTGCAGCCGATGGCAGAGGTCAATTTCGCCGCGCAGGACGTTCCCGAGAGCGGGATCGGATCCGGCCTGTCCGACATGGAACTGGGGCTGCGGCTCCGCTACGAAGTCGTCAAGGAATTCGCGCCCTATGTCGGCGTGGAATGGGCCCGCAAATTCGGGGACACCGCCCGCTTTGCACGGGCCGCGGGCGAGGGGGTGAGCGGCACCAGCTTCGTGGTCGGCGTGAAGGCCTGGTTCTAGGCATTCCGGCATAGTCGAACGACAGACCGGCCGTGTCCCGATTGCGGGGCGCGGCCGGTTTGCGTTCGCTCCGACTCGCGCAGGCAGGGCGGCGCGCGTCGCTTCCGCGTGGCGCCCCGCCCTCGTGTTGAACGGATAAGGCAGCGGCTTCCGCGTAAGAAAATTACAAACGATGCGCTTGACGAAAAAATTTTGTGCTCTGCTGAGGGGTGAAACCTCCTGATGCGTATATCCAACGTCAGTATATCTTCGGTTAGGCCAAATAAGATATTGAAAAAACACATATTTTTTTATTGACCTGTATATACAATCGATGCTCTCTGACATGATGCAAGGCCAAAAAGGGGGTTTCGCCATGACGATCAGGACAACATTGCTGGCAGGCGCGGCTGCGGTCGCCTGTCTCTCGACACCAGTATTCGCCCAGACCGATACGGCTGCGGACGCGAGCGCCGAAAGCGCCGGCGCCGGCAACGACATCGTCGTCACCGGGTCGCGCATTCGCCGCCAGGATCTGGCCGGCGTCGGCCCGGCGACGGTCGTGTCGGCGGAGCAGATCGAAAACACCGGTATCGCCAATATCGAAACCGTGCTGCAGCGCCTGCCGGCCAATGCCGGCTTCGCGGGCAACCAGACCTCCGCCTATTGGACCAGCAACGGTTATGGCACGGCGCAAGTCAATCTGCGTGGGCTCGGCATCAAGCGCACGCTGGTTCTGCTGAACGGCCGCCGCCTCGTCGCGGGCGGCACGGGCGCCAACTCGTCGCCCGACCTTAACATGATCCCGGTCGTCGCGCTGGCGCGCACCGACGTGCTGAAGGACGGCGCATCGGCGATCTATGGCGCCGACGCGATGGCGGGCGTGGTCAACCTCGTCACCCGTACCGATTATGAAGGCCTCGGCCTCAGCGTCCGGCAGGGGATCACGGAAAAGGGCGACGGGGCGGACTTTGCCGCCGACCTGATCTGGGGTGTTCGCGGCGATCGCGGCGGCTTCATGGCGGCGGTCACCTATCAGAAGACGAAGGCGGTCAACATGGCCAGCCGCGCGCCTTGCTCGCTCTCCGAAACGACGCCGGGCACGCTGAGCTGCGTCAACAGCGCCTCGACGATTGGCGGGCGCGCCGTGCTGCCAAACGGGCAACAGATCAACTTCAACCAGGTGCTGGGCGGCGACGGCAATTTCTTCGAGCCGTACAGCGCGGCGAAGCATAATTTCAATTCGAACCCGTTCCTCAACGCGGTCAGTCCGGTCGAGCGCGTCAGCACGGCCTTCTTCGCCGACTATGCAGTCACCGACGACATCACCGCGTTCGGCGAGTTCCTCTATACATTCCGCAAGTCGAACCAGATCGCAACGCCGGGCACGCTGCGCAACCTGTCGATCGCGGCAAGCAACCCGACGAATCCGACCGGTCAGAATATCGTGCTCGTCCAGCGCCGGCTTGCCGAGCCGGGGCCGCGTCACTTCTTCCAGGAAACGGATACGTGGCAGGGAACGTTCGGCCTGCGCGGCAAGCTGGCGAATGACTGGGCATGGGAAGTCGCGGGCGCCTTTGGCCGCAACACTGCGGTCGACGGGTCGACCAACGTCGCCAATCTGGAGCGCGTGCGCAACACGATCGACACGACCAAATGCAGCAGTGCGCCGGGCGCCGCCATTCCCTGCGGCGACTATCTGGGTTTCGGCGACCTGACGCCGCAGGTGCTCGACTATATTCTCTTCACCTCGCGCGATCGCGGCGGCAATGAACTTGCCTCGGTGACCGCAGACCTCAACGGTAGCCTGTTCACCTTGCCCGCGGGTCCGGTCTCGTTCGCCGCCGGCTTGGTCTATCGCAAGGAAAAGGGTTGGCGCGACCCCGATCCGCTGACGGTGCTCGGCGTTGCGAATACCAACCAGCAAAGCCCGATCTCGGGGTCCAACACCGCGAAGGAGGCCTATCTCGAACTGTCGGTGCCGATCCTTGCCGACACGCCTTTCTTCAAGGCACTGACGCTCGACGGCGCGGTCCGCTATTCGGACTATGACCTGTTCGGCAGCGACTGGAACTATAAGGTCAGCCTCGACTGGATGGTTGCCGACAGTCTGCGCCTGCGCGGCACCTATGGCACCGGCTTTCGCATTCCCAACGTCCCCGAACTGTTCGGCGGCGTGTCCGAAGGCAATCTGACGACGACCGATCCCTGTTCGCGCTATTCGACCAGCGGCAATGCGACTCTTATCGCGAACTGCCAGGCGTCGGGCGTACCCGCGAACTATGTGCAGCTTGGCACCACGATCCTCACCACGGTTGGCGGTAACCAGAATCTTCAGCCCGAAAGCTCGACGACCTGGACGGTCGGCACGGTCTTTTCGCCGAAGGGTCTGATCCCCGGGCTGTCGCTGACCGCCGACTGGTTCGACATCAAGATCAAGGACGCTATCCGCGCGATCCCCGGGTCGACCAAGCTTTCGGTCTGCTATGCCAGCCAGAATCTTGCGCATCCGTTCTGTGACGATTTCACGCGAAGCCCGCTGACGGGCGAGGTGACCTATCTGTCGGCGCAGCCGATCAACACCGGGCGCGAGGAAATGAACGGCCTTGACCTGGGTCTGGTCTATGCGGGCGGCGTCGGTGCGGTGAACCTGTCGCTCGACGTGAACGTCACCTACCTCAACAAATATGTCGTCAGTCCTTTCCCGGGCGGAGCCCCGATCTATTTCGACGGCTTCATCGGTGGCGGCAACGGCGGTTATCCGAAGTGGCGCGGCTATGGCGTGCTGACGGCGGAAAAGGATGGCGTCAGCGCAACCTGGTCGACCCAGTGGATCGGCAAGGCGACCGATTTCAACGCGACGTCGACGCAGATCGGGTATCGGACGCCGAACGTCTTTTATCACAATGTGCAGCTTGCCTATGAAATCGACGAAAAGACGCGCTTCCAGCTGGGCATCGACAATCTGTTCGATCGCAAGGCGCCGTATATTCGCAGCTTTACCGATGGGAATACCGATACGATGACCTATGATCTGCTCGGCCGCCGCTTCTATGTCGGTTTCCGCACGGCGTTCTGAGGTTATCGACGATGGCAATCCGCTGGCCGCTTCTTGTCAGGCGAACGCATAAATGGCTGGCGCTGGTCGTCGGCGTCCAGGCGCTGCTCTGGACGCTGACCGGCCTCTATATGGTGGCGGTTCATATCGACATCATTCACGGCGACAATCTGGTGCGCACGCCGGCCGTGCAGTCGTTCGATCTTTCCCGCCTGTCCCAGCCGTCGCAGGTGGTCGCAGCGGCGCCCGGCACGTCGGAGGTGCGTTTGCAACGCTTCCTCGACGTGCCGGTATGGCGCGCCGAAACGCCCGAAGGGCCGCGGCTGTTCGACGCGCGGACGGCGCAGCCGATTTCCAAGCCGACAGAGGCACAGATCGCTGCGCTGGCCCGCCGTATCTATACCGGTGACGGCAAGATCGTTTCGATCCGCCTGCTCACTACCGCGCCGCAGGAAATGCAGTCGCGCAAGCCGCCCTTCTGGCAGGTGGAATTCGAAGGCTGGAACCGGCCAACGCTTTATCTGTCGCCGGCGACGGGCGAGCTGATTTCGCGGCGGCACGCGCTGTGGCGCGTCTTCGACTTCGCGTGGATGCTGCACATCATGGATTATGACGAGCGCACCGACGTCAACAATCCGCTGCTGCGGGTCGTGACCTGGAGCACGTTCGCCATGGCGTTGATGGGGGCCTGGCTGCTCATCTGGTCCTTCCCGCGCCGCAAGAGGAAAAAGGCATGAGCAAGATTCGTCTGACGCCGCTTTTCTTTCGGCGCGTCCACAAATGGATCGGCCTGATCCTGGGGTTGCAGTTCCTGCTCTGGGCCGTCAGCGGATCGGTGATGGCGCTGCTCGACAAGGACAAGGTCGGGGGCCATGGCGCCGGCATGAGCCATTCGCATCCCCTGCCTGCGGGGGACTATGCCAGTCTGGCGGCCCTGCCGCGTGGCGAGACGGTCCAGGGTGTCGTGCTGCGCGACCTTGGCGCCCGGCCGGTCTATGAAGTGCACAGCGCCAAGGGCGTCCGGCTTGTCGACGCGACGACCGGCGAGGATATGCTGGTCGATCAGGACATGGCGCGCGAAATCGCCTCGATGATGAACGACGCGCCGATCCGCGCGGTCAGCGTCATGGCGAAACCCAATCTGGAGGCACGCGATTTCAAAGGGCCGATGTGGCGCGTCGACTTCGACGATGCGGAGAACAGCAGCGCCTATGTCTCGCTGGACACTGCGCGCTTTCTCGTCATGCGTGGTGACACGTGGCGGACGTGGGACTTCTTCTGGATGCTGCATAATATGGATTATGTGAACCGTAAGAGCTTCAACCATCCGCTGATCATCATCGTCGCATTCGGGGTCTTCTGGATGGCAGGAACTGGCTTTTATCTTCTTTTCAAAAGCTTCAGTCGCGCTGATTTTCGATGGCTGCGCCGCCGCCGTAAGCCGGTGGTCACCCGCAGCGCGACCTGACGCGTCAGTCGTCGATCGAAAAGGCAGCCGACAGTTCGAACCGGGTGCCGGGGTGCGTCAGCCAGGCGTGCGACACCAGGCGCGATCGGCTCCATGTCCGCCGCGTCATGCGCAGCACGGGTTCATTGGCGTTCAGCCCCAGCATGGTGCGAGTGCGTTCGTCCGGCATCATCGCGCAGACGCGGTGCTCGACGCGTTCCAGCGGGGCGATGTGCGTCAGATATTCGTTCGGCGTCGTCTGCATGAAATCCATTTCGCCATATCGCGGTGCGGCTGAAGCCAGGACGAAGCGCTCTTCCAGCTGGATCGGAAATTCGGCCTCGTGATGGACGATGATGGAATGGAATAATCGGGTGCCGAGCGGTACTTCGAGCAAGGGCGCCGTCTCTGCCGTTGCCTTCTCTTCCAGATTTTGAATGACGCGGGCGCGGTAGACATGTCCGCGGTCCTGGATTTCCTCCGCGATGTTGCGGATTTCGATCATCTGTCCGATCGGGCGCGGCTCGGCGATGAAGGATCCTATTCCCGCGCGGCGCACGATCACGCCCGATGCCTGCAACTCCCGCAGTGCCCGATTGGCCGTCATCCGCGATACCTCGAATCGGTCGACCAGCTCGGCTTCGGACGGCACACGATCGCCGGGCTTCAGACGGCCGTCGCGCAGCGCATCCGATATCGATTGCTTGATCGCCGCATAGCGGGGCGCCGTTCGGTCGTCCGTATCGCCGTTCCGTTTTTCCGCGCGCGGCGTCTTTCTGCCCGGGCTCCCGCCGCCTGGTGATCCGGATTTGCGGCGCGATGCGAGGGGAGAAGAGTCCATCACCCGTATATACAAATGATCAAACGTGAAATCCAACCCACTGCTTCGCGGTCGCAATTCGGGCATGCGACGGCGGGTCGTGACAGGCCGGGCCAGGCCAACTATAGGGGGCCGCATGCGTGGCCTGATGCGCCTTGTCCTTTGCCTGATGATCTCCCTGTCCCTCGGGATGGGAGCGGTCGCGCATGCCGGGGAGGCGGCCGCCGAAACCTATGCCGCATGCGTCGAGAGCGCGGGGCATGACCGCGACGGCGATCCGCGCGACAGCGAAGCCGACAAATGGGGATTGCACGCGCATGGCGGATGCCACGGCCATCATCAGGCCGATGCGCTGGGTCGCGGTGGAGAGGCGGATGCCCCGCTGATCCGCGCGCTGAATTTCGCGGCCGGCGAGGATTTCCTGCCGCAGCTTCTTCCCGACGCCAACCTGCGTCCACCTATCGCCTGAATCATCCGCGCCGACGCCCCCTTGCGGGCGCCGGTTCCCTTCGGATTGTTCAGGATATTCCCTTATGAAGCGATTGCTCGCGGCCGCCCTGGCCGCACCGCTATGCGTCCTTGCGGCGCAGGCGCAGACGTTGCCGTCCCCGGCGGACGGCGACTTGCTGACACTCGATACGGCGCTGGCCGAAGCCAGCCGCCGTTCACCACTCCCTCTCGTCGCCGAAGCGGGCGTGCGTTCTGCCGAGGCAGCGCGCGACGTCGTCGCGCTGCGGCCCAACCCGTCGATCGGCATCGACACCGAAAATGCGCTGGGTACGGGGCCGTATCGCGGTCTGGATGGCAGCGACACGACGATCGCCTTTGCTCTGCCAGTCGAACTCGGCGGCAAGCGTTCGGCGCGCGTTGCCGTCGCGCATAGCCGGGTGCGGCGGGCCGAAATCGATGTGGTGATCGCCGGTGCCGACCTCCGGCTGGCGGTGACGCAGGCCTATATCGCATTGATCGCCGCCGAACGCCGCACCGCAGTCGCCGACGCGCAGCTCGCCGTGACTACCGAAAATCTGCGCATCGCGCGCGATCGCGTGACGGTGGGCGCCAATTCGCCGATCGACGAACAGCGCGCCGCGCTGGAACAGGTGAGGGCGCGGGCAGAGGCCGATGTCGCGCGGCGAAGCGCCGTTGCCGCGCGCGAGCTGCTGCGACACTATGTCGGCGATCGCGCGACGGGCACGCTCGACGCCGTCTGGTTCGACCAGATGGTGACCGAAGTGCAAGGGCCTGTGTTGCCCGAAAAGGTTGACGGGACGTTGGCGCTCGCCGCGGCGGCGGTCGACACGGACGCTGCCGAGGCCGGCCTGCGCCTTGCCCGCAGCCAGCGGGCACCTGACGTGACGCTGACCGCCGGAACACGGCGGTTGGAGGCGACCAACGACCAGGCGATGGTCTTTGGCGTGTCGATCCCGCTGCCGATCTTCAACGGCGGTAAGGCTTCGATCACACAGGCTTCGCGCGAGCGCGACCAGTCGGAGGCACGCGAGCGCGCCGTTCGCTTCGAGGCAGAACAGGCGATCGCGGCGGCCGAAGCTGACCGCGACCGAGCGGCGACGGCGGTCCGCGCGTCGGCTCCGGCGCTCGTGGCAGCGGGCGAGGCGGCGCGGATCGCGCGGATCGGATATGCCGAGGGCAAGTTCGACCAGATGGTCCTTCTCGACGCCGAGCGCACATTTCTCGACACCCGGCGCGGCGCGATCGACGCGCGCGCCGACTATCACAATGCCGTCGCTCGTCTCGAGCGCCTGACGATGCGCCTTTCGGGCGCAGGAGAGAAGCAATGACATCAGCAACCATCATCCGGGCGGCGCTGCCGCTCGCCCTTGCCCTTTCGGCTTGCGGGGAAAAACCGGCGGAAAAGTCGGCGGAGCAGAAGACTGAGCATGCCGAGGAAGAAGGCGTGGTCACTCTGACCGAGAAACAGATCGCCGAGGCGGGTATCGAGATCGTGCGCACGGTCGCGGGTGGCACGGGCGTCTTGACGCTGCCGGCCACGATCGAAAGCGATCCGCAAGCGACGCAGGTCGTGTCGGCCGCGATCGGCGGGCGCGTCGTCGCGCTCAACCGCAACCTCGGCCAGACGGTCGCACGCGGTGAGATATTGGCGGTGATCGAAAGCCGCGATGCCGCCGGTCTGCGGGCGGAGGTCGAGGCTGCGCAGGCGCGCGCCGCGCTGGCACGGTCGACGCTTGCCCGCGAAGAGCGGCTCTTCAATCTGAAGGTATCGCCCGAGCGCGATCTGATCGCCGCGCGGACCGCGATGGCGGAGGCGAATATCGCGCTGCGTCTCGCCCGGCAGCAATTGGCGGCAGCCGGTGTTGGTGGCGGCGCGCTCAATCGTATCGGCGTGGTCGCGCCGATCGGCGGACAAGTCACGGCGCGCAGCGTCGTGTTGGGCCAGACGGTGGCGCCCGATGCGGAGCTGTTCCGCGTGGCGAATCTCGGCCGCGTCGCGATCAACCTTGCGCTGACCCCTGTCGATGCGGGCAAGGTTCGCGTCGGCATGCCGGTCGAGGTGCGATCGGGCGACCGGCGCGGACAGGCGCGTATCGAATTCGTGTCGCCCGTCCTCGATCAGGCGACACGGCTCGTTCCCGCTGTGGCATTGCTCGGCAATGGCGGTGCGTCGTGGCGTCCGGGTGAGCCGGTTACCGTCGCGATCGGGACGGGCGCGGCGAGCGACGCGATCGTGGTTCCCGACAGCGCGCTGCAGACGATCGAGGGCAAGACCGTCGTCTTCGCGCGCACGAAGCAGGGGTTCCGAGCCGTTCCCGTCGCGGTCACGACGCGCGGCGGCGGGCAGGCGACGGTTACCGGTCTTGCCGCGAACCAGGCGATCGCGGGCGAGGGCAGTTTTACGCTGAAGGCGGAACTCGGCAAGGGCGAAGCCGAACATGGGGGGCATTGATCATGATCGCCCATATCGTCAATTTCTCCGTGGCGCGGCGCTGGTTCGTGCTGCTGGTCACCGCGATCGCCACTGTCGTCGGAGCATGGGCGCTTGCCCGGCTGCCGATCGACGCTGTCCCGGACATCACCAACAACCAGGTCCAGATCAACGCGCGCGCGCCGTCGCTCTCGACCGAGCAGGTCGAACGACAGGTCGCCTTTCCAGTCGAGACCGCGCTGGCCGGGATTCCCGGCCTTGAAAATACACGGTCGCTCAGCCGGAACGGCTTTGCGCAGATAACGGCAGTCTTCGCCGATTCGACCGACATCTATTTCGCTCGCCAGCAGGTCGCCGGACGGCTGCGCGAGGTGGAGGACGGCTTGCCCGAGGGCGTCACTCCCGAAATGGGGCCGATCGCAACCGGGCTGGGCGAAGTCTATATGTGGACCGTCCATCTGGAACATCGGACCGAGGACAAGCACAAGCCGGGCGAGCCGGGGCTTCAGCCCGACGGCAGCTATATTACCCCCGAAGGCGAGCGGCTGGTCAGCGAGGCCGACAAGGCGACCTATCTTCGCACGACGCAGGACTGGATCGTCACGCCGCTGCTGAAGAGCGTGTCGGGTCTGGCGGGCATCGACACCATCGGCGGCTATGTGAAGCAATATCAGGTCGTGCCCGACATGCAGCGGCTGGCCGCGTTGGGTATCAGCCTGAACGACCTGGCGACTGCGCTGGAGGCGAACAACCGGGCTATCGGTGCAGGGGTGGTCGTCCGCAACGGCGAGGGGTTGTCGGTGCGTTCCGACGCGCGCATCAGCGGCGCGGCGCCGCTCGCCGAGACCGTGATCGCTGCGCGAGGTGGCGTGCCGATCATGCTGGGCCAGGTCGCGACGGTGAAGACCGGGCAGGCGAGCCGCATGGGATCGGCATCCGAGAACGGCAAGGAGGTTGTCATCGGCACCGCTATCATGCGGATCGGTGAAAACAGTCGCAATGTAGCAACAAACGTCGCCGAACGGCTGGAGCAGATCAACGCGTCGCTTCCCACCGACATCGTGATCCAGCCGGTGCTCGACCGCACCGGTCTGGTCGAGGCGACGATCAAGACGGTGGCAAAGAATCTGACCGAGGGGGCGCTGCTGGTCATCGTCATCCTGTTCCTGTTGCTGGGCAATTTTCGTGCGGCGCTGATCGCGGCCCTGGTCATTCCGATCACGCTGCTGCTGACCAGCTTCGGCATGTTGCAGGGCGGCATATCGGCCAATCTGATGAGCCTTGGCGCGCTGGATTTCGGGCTGATCGTCGATGGCGCGGTGATCATCGTAGAGAACGCGCTGAAACGCATCGGCGAGCAGCAGCACGGACTGGGGCGCACGCTTACCCGCGAGGAGCGGCTGTCGGCGGTGGCCGCGGCGACGCGCGAGATGATCAGGCCGTCGGTATATGGCCAGGCCATCATCATCCTGGTCTATGTGCCTTTGCTGACGCTGTCGGGCGTCGAGGGGAAGACCTTCACGCCGATGGCGCTGACGGTGATTCTCGCACTCATCGGCGCGTTCGTCCTCTCGCTGACCTTCGTGCCCGCGATGCTGGCCATCTGGCTGTCGAAGCCGGTCGAGGAGAGCGAGGGGCGGGTGATGGCGTGGCTGGGCCGGCATTATGCGCCGCGCCTCGACCGCGCGATGGCCAAGCCGCGCAACACGATGCTGACGGCAGGGGCCGCGCTGCTGGTCGCCGTCGGCGCCTATGCGTCGCTGGGACAGGAGTTTCTGCCGCAACTCGACGAAGGCGACCTGACCGTGCAGTTGCTTCGCGTGCCGGGCATTTCGGTCGACCAGAGCCAGGCGATGCAACTCCGTGTTGAGCGGGCGCTGTCGGCGCTTCCGGAGGTCGCGTTCGTCTTTTCGAAGACGGGGACCGCCGAACTTGCCTCGGACCCGATGCCGCCGAATATTTCCGACACCTTTGTCATCATGAAGGACCGGAAAAGCTGGCCCGATCCGCGGCTCAGCAAAGCCGATCTCAGCGCGAAGATCGAACGGTTGCTGTCGGACATGCCCGGCAGTGCGTTCGAGATCAGTCAGCCGATCCAGATGCGCTTCAACGAACTGATCGCAGGCGTCCGCGGCGACGTGGCGGTCAAGGTCTTCGGCGATGACAGTGATGCCATGGCGGCGACTGCGAACCGGATCGCAGCCATCCTGCGCGAAACCGAAGGCGCAACCGACGTTCGCGTCGAGCAGACCGAGGGGCTTCCCATATTGGATATAAGACCTCGGCGCGACGCGATGGCCCGCCTTGGGATAACGGCGGCGGCGCTGCAGGATACGGTGGCGGCCGCGATCGGCGGCCGGGACGCGGGCGTCATCTTTGAAGGCGACCGGCGCTTCGCGGTCACCATCCGTCTGTCCGACAGCGCCCGCGCCGACTTTTCGGCGTTGGGACAAGTGCCGATCCCCACGCCGGACGGGCGGTTCGTTCCGCTAGAAAGTGTGGCCGATCTGGTGGTGACCGACGGTCCGAACCAGATCAGCCGTGAAAATGGAAAACGGCGGATCGTCGTGCAGGCGAATGTCCGCGGGCGCGACGTCGCGGGCGTGGTCGGCGATGCACAGGCGGCGATCAGGGACAAGGTCCGCCTTCCTGCCGGTCAGTATCTGGAATGGGGCGGCCAGTTCGAAAACCTGGTCTCCGCTCGCGATCGGCTGGGAGTGGTAGTTCCGGCCAGCTTTGCGATGATCCTGCTGTTGTTGTATGGCGCGCTTCGTAGCGTGCGCGACGCGATGATCGTCTTTACCGGCGTGCCGCTAGCACTCGTCGGCGGAGCGATCGCGCTGTTCGTGCGCGGTATGCCCTTCTCCGTCTCCGCGGCGGTCGGCTTCATCGCGCTGTCGGGCATCGCGGTGCTGAACGGACTGGTGATGGTAAGCGCGATCCAGGGCATGATCGCAGGGGGCATGTCGCGCGCCGAGGCGGCGCGGGCCGGAGCGCTCGCGCGTCTGCGCCCCGTCGTCATGACCGCGCTGGTGGCGTCGCTGGGCTTTGTCCCGATGGCGCTGGCGACCGGCGCAGGCGCGGAGGTGCAGCGGCCATTGGCGACGGTGGTGATTGCCGGAATGATCTCCGCCACCCTGCTGACGCTGTTCGTACTGCCGACGCTCTATGCCCGCTATGGCGGGCGGCGATCAGCCGATCCTGAAATGGCTGATAAAGGGTTGTAGTCGCCAGTCGATTTGCCGTTCGTCGAGGATCCCGTCCTCGACGCCGGCAAGGCGGCTGAGCATCGCGTCGCCCGAGATGATCGACATGAAAAGGTGAGCCGCCGCGTCGGGGTCGTCGATTTCGGCGTCCCCCGCGGCGGTCCACGACGCGAAGAGGTCCGACAGTTCGGCGATGAAGGGAAGGTGAAGGTCGCGGTACGTCTGCAGCGCGAAATCCCGGTCGCGCAGACATTCGGATACCAGCATTCGCATCAGCGCTACCGCGCGCGGCGACTGCCATATCTCGCACTCGCGGCGGACATAGTCGCGAAGCACCTCGACATTCGATTGTCCCGGGGCGGAGTCGCGGCCGCTTCGTTCGTCGGTCGTCTCGTCGCGCCAGCGGATCGCGAGCGCGTGGAGCAGGCCCTGCTTGTTTCCGAACAATTCATAGAGAGTGGCAAGCGACCCGCCCGAACGCCGGACGATCTCGGCCAGGCTCGTTCTGTCATAACCCTGTTCTATGAACAGTGATTCTGCGGCGTCGAGAATCGCCTCGTGACGCCGCGCACGGGGCGACGATCTATCCGCCTCGCAAAGAGACGTTTCATTCGTATTCAAGCGCAGTTCCTCTCACTTGCTCTTTTTTGTAATTTAAATTACACGCCGCCTCAGCGCAACGGTTTCCATCCGTTCGACGTTCACCAAAACGACAAATTTCCAGGGGTTCATATGAGTCGCGCCCGTTCCTTTGCAAGCGCCGTCGGCATCGTGCTGGCGTTGTCGCTGGCTGCCTGTTCGTCCGAGGCGCCCCCGGCACCGCCGCCGCCCGAGGTCAATATCGTGACGGTCGGAGCCCAGCCGATCCCGAACATCATCGAGCTGCCGGGCCGCGTCCAGGCCTATCGCACCGCCGAAGTGCGCGCCCGCGTCGACGGCATCGTCGAACGCCGCCTGTTCGAAGAGGGCAGCTATGTCGGCGCCGGCAAGCCGCTGTTCCGCATCGATCCGCGCCAGTTGACCGCCAGCGTCAACGCCGCGCGGGCGCAGCTCGCCCGCGCGCAGGCGACCGCCGCCAACGCGCGCCAGGTCGTCGGCCGGTACCAGCCGCTGTTGTCCGAACAGGCGATCGGCAAGCAGGAATATGATGCCGCGGTCGCCGCACAGCGCACCGCCGAGGCCGACGTTCAGTCGGCGCAGGCCAATCTCGATTCGGCGCGCCTCAGCCTGGGCTATGCGACCGTCACCGCTCCGATCGGCGGCCGTGCACGGCGCGCCGAGGTGACCGAGGGCGCGCTGGTCAGCGCGGGTGGCGGCACGCTGCTCACCACGATCGAACAGATCGACCGCGTCTATGTCAATTTCGGGCAGTCGAGCACGGACCTGATGGCGATCCGCCGCGACATGGAGAGCGGCAAGCTGCAGGTTCCGCCGGTCGGCCGCGTCGAGGTCGAGCTGATCCTGGAGGACGGAACGCCCTATCCGGTCATCGGCCATCTCGACTTTTTCGACCTGTCGATCGACGAGGCGACCGGGACGGCCGCGCTGCGCGCCGAATTCCCGAACCCCGCCAACGCGCTGTTGCCCGGCCAGTTCGTCCGGGCACGGATCAAGGCCGGTTTCCGGCCCAACGGCATCCTGATCCCGCAGCGCGCGGTCAAGCTGTCGGCCGATGCCGCGACGGTGATGATCCTCGATTCCAAGAATGTCGTGACGCTGCGCCCGGTGAAGCTGGGCACGATGCAGCAGGGCCAATGGGCGATCCTCGAGGGTCTGCGACCGGGCGACCGGGTGATCGTCGACGGTCTGCAAAAGGTCCAGCCGGGTCAGCCGGCAAAGGTCGCGGGAACGGCATCGACCCGGCCGACCCCCGCCAAGACTGCGACGACGAAGCGCTGAGCCCGATATCATGACCCCCCGCTTTTTTATCGACCGACCCATTTTTTCGTGGGTCATCGCCATCGGCATCCTGCTGGCCGGCATCATCGCGCTGCGCGGTCTGCCCGTGGAGCAATATCCGTCGGTCGCGCCGCCGTCGCTGACGATCAGCGTCACCTATCCGGGGGCCGACGCCGGGACGCTCGAGCAGAATGTCACGCAGGTGATCGAGCAGGAGCTGAACGGCGTCGAGGGTTTCCTCTACATGGCGTCGACCAGCGAATCGAACGGCACCGCGTCGATCACGCTGACGTTCGAGGCGGGGACCGACATCGATACCGCGCAGATGGAGGTGCAGAACCGCCTGCGCCGCGTCGAGCAGCGTCTGCCCGAGGATGTCCGGCGTCAGGGTATTTCGGTCACCGAGGCCAATTCGGGCTTTCTTCTGATCGTCGCGATCACGTCGAAGAGCGGCAACACCGACCCGATGGAGGTCAATAATTTCGCCAATACGCGCGTGCTCGACGAGCTGCGGCGCGTCAACGGCGTCGGCAATGTCCAGGCGTTCGCGCCCGAATATGCGATGCGTATCTGGCTGGACCCGCAAAAGCTGGCGTCGCACAATCTGTCGCCCGCCGAGGCGCTGGGCGCGGTGCAGGAACAGAACAGCCAGACGCCGGGCGGCCAACTGGGCGATCAGCCGCTCGCCAAGGGCGCGCAGCTCAACGCCGTCATCACGACGCAGGGGCGCTTCACCAAGCCCGAACAGTTCGAAAGCATCATCCTGCGCGCCAACCCCGACGGGTCCGCCGTGACGCTGGGCGATGTCGGGCGTGTCGAACTGGGCGCCGCGAGCTATCTTTTCTCCTCCGAACTCAACGGCAAGCCGATGGCGGGCCTTGCGGTCCAGCTCACGCCCGGCGCGAACGCGCTGTCGACGGCGGCGGGCATCCGCGAACGGATGGACGAGCTGTCGAAGGGATTCCCGCCGGACATCACCTGGTCGATCCCCTATGACACCACGCCCTTCATCAGCCTGTCGATCGAAGAGGTGGTGAAGACGCTGGGCGAGGCAATGCTGCTCGTCTTCCTGGTCATGTTCCTGTTCCTGCAGAACTGGCGCGCGACGGTGATCCCGACGGTCGTCGTGCCGATCGCGCTGGCCGGCGCCTGCCTTGGCCTGTGGATGGCGGGCTTTTCGATCAACGTGCTGACGCTGTTCGGCATGGTGCTGGCGATCGGCATCCTGGTCGACGACGCGATCGTCGTGATCGAGAATGTCGAGCGCATCATGAGCGAGGAGCATCTGTCGCCCTATGAGGCGACGGTGAAGGCGATGAGCCAGATCACATCGGCCATCATCGGCATCACGCTGGTGCTGATCGCAGTGTTCATCCCGATGGCATTTTTCCCGGGATCGACGGGCGGCATCTATCGCCAATTCTCGCTGACCCTGGCGATCTCGATCGCCTTTTCGGCGCTGCTCGCGCTGACGCTGACGCCCGCGCTGTGCGCGACGCTGCTGAAGCCGCACGACAAGACGGTGCGGAGCGGGCCGATCGGCGCGCGTGTCGACCGCTTCTTCGACGGCTTCAATAGCTGGTTCGGGCGGACGACCGATCGCTATCAGGGGCGCGTCGGGCGCATCTTGTCGGCGCCGCTGCGCTGGCTGGGCGTCTTTGTAGCGATGGTCGCGATCACCGCGCTGCTGTTCACGCGCCTGCCGGGATCCTTCCTGCCGCAGGAAGACCAAGGATTCCTGATCACCGTCGTCCAGGCACCGCCGGGAGCGACGACGCAGCGCACCGACATCGCGTCGAACCAGGTGAAGAAATTCTTCGCCGAACAGCCGCAGGTCGCGAACACCGTGCTGGTCCGGGGCTTCAGCTTCTTTGGGCAGGGACAGGCGAACGCGATCATGTTCACCCCGCTGAAGCCGTGGGAGGACCGCAAAGGCGCCGAAAACAGCGCCGAGGCGATTGCCGGCAAGGCGATGGGCGCATTCATGGGGATCAAGGAGGCGTTCGTCTTTTCGTTGAGCCCGCCGTCGATCCCCGAACTCGGCACCGCCAGCGGCTTCACCTTCAAGCTGCAGGACCGCGGCGGCAACGGCCGCGCGGCGCTGATGCAGGCGCGCAACCAGATGCTGGGCGGCGCGATGCAGAGCAAGCTGCTGGCGAATGTCCGTCCCGAGGGGCAGGAAGATGCACCGGTGCTGCGCATCGACATCGACCGCATCAAGGCGCGCGCGCTTGGCCTGTCGATCGGCGACGTCAACGCGACGCTGGCGATCGCATTCGGCAGCGCCTACGCCAACGACTTCACGCGCGAAGGCCGCGTGTTGCGCGTGCTGATCCAGGCCGACGCGGCGAGCCGCATGACGCCGCAGGACGTGATCGACCTGAAGGTACGGAGCGCCGATGGCCAGATGGTGCCGTTCGGATCGTTCAGCACCGCCAAATGGTCGGCCGACGCGCCGCAGCTTCAGCGCTATAACGGCTATCCCGCGATGACGATCTCCGGCGAGCCCGCACCCGGGCAATCGACCGGCGAGGCGATGGCGGAGATGGAGCGCCTCGCGCAGGCGCTGCCCGCCGGCTTCGCCTTCGAATGGACGGGCATCTCCTATGAGGAGAAGCAGTCGTCGGGGCAGATCGGCATGCTGCTGGGCCTGTCGCTGGTCGTCGTATTCCTGTTGCTCGCGGCGCTTTACGAAAGCTGGTCGGTGCCCGTCGCGGTGTTGCTGGTGGTGCCGCTGGGCGTGCTCGGCGCGGTGCTATTCTCGATGTTCCGCGGGCTGTCGGCCGATATCTATTTCAACGTCGGCCTGATCACGATCATCGGTCTGTCGGCGAAGAACGCGATCCTGATCGTCGAATTCGCGATCGAGCAGGAGGCCGAAGGCAAGTCGACGCTGGATGCGGTGATGGAAGCGGTGAAGCTGCGCCTGCGGCCGATCATCATGACCAGCCTGGCCTTCATCCTGGGCATGGTGCCGCTCGTCATCGCGAGCGGGGCTGGGGCCGCCAGCCGCATCGCGGTCGGATCGGGCGTGATGGGCGGGATGATCGCGGCGACGCTGCTCGGCATCTTTTTCATCCCGCTCTTCTATCTGTCGGTGCGCAAGTGGCTGAGCCGCAAGCGGCCGCCGGCGCCAAATGAAAAGGGGCATCATGAAGCGGAGCCCGACCATGCGTAAGATCGTCGTACTCTTCGCCGCGACCGCGCTTTCGGGCTGCGTCAACCTGGCACCCCAGCACAGCCGGCCGGCGCTTCCGACCGATGCGCATTATCCGTCGGGGTTCGAGAATGACGTCGCGCTGGGCCAGCGCGCAACCGATGTTGCCTGGCACGACTTCTTTGCCGACGCGCAACTGGAGGCGCTGATCGCGCGCGCGATCGAACGCAACCGCGACCTGGCGATCGCGGTGGCGCGGATCGACGAGGCGCGGGGGCAATATCGCATCCAGGACGCCGACCGCCTGCCCACCGTGGGGGCGAGCGCCGATGCGACGCGCAGCCGCAGCGCGTCGCCGACCGGGCAGGGGACCGACACGTCGAACCGCTATTCGGTCGGTGTCGGCGTGACCTCGTTCGAGCTCGATTTCTGGGGACGGGTCAAGAATCTGTCGGAGGCGGCGCGCAGCCAGTATCTGTCGACGCAACAGGCCGAGCGGGCGTTTCGCCTGACGTTGGTCCGTGACGTCGCGTCGACCTATTTCGCGTCGCGCGGCGCCGAAGAGCAGATCGCGCTTGCCGAGGCGACGGTGACGAGCCGACGTGAAGGGCTGCGCATCGCCAAGCTGCGGCTCGACGCCGGGGTGACGTCGGCGCTGGATTATCGGCAGTCGGAGACGCTGCTGACCCAAGCCGAAACCGAGCTTGCGAACCTGAAGCTGGTCAAGGC
>JAFKLT010000080.1 GCA_017309275.1 Sphingomonadales bacterium
GCAGCGCGCTGCCGAGCGAGCGTTCGAGTTCGGCCAGCCGCTCGCTCACCACCGACTTCGACAGGCGGAGCTGGCGCGCGGCGCCGCTGATCGAGCCATGCTCGACCGTCGCGACGAATGCGGCGATGCCTTCGATCCGGATCATTGTTCGGTAATCCCGAATTATAGAACCAAGATATGCTGCCTATTCCGAACGACGTGCCAAGTCCATCTTCTCTTCATCGACACGGGCATCGGGCCCGCGACCGAACAGGAGAAAGACCATGAACCGTCTGCACAACAAGGTTGCGATCGTCACCGGCGCCAGCGCCGGCATCGGCCGCGAAACCGCCAAGCTTTTTGCCGCCGAAGGGGCCAGCGTCGTCGTCGGCGCGCGCCGCCAGGCCGAACTCGACAGCCTGGTCGCCGAAATCGCGGCGGCGGGCGGCAAGGCGGTCGCCGTCGCCGGCGACGTGCGCAGCGAGGCGTTCCACCAGGCGCTCGTCCGCGCCGCGGTGGAAAATTACGGCCGGCTCGACGTCGCGTTCAACAATGCCGGGGTCTTCGGCGAAGCCGGGCCCAGCACCGAAGTCAGCGAAGCGGGCTTCAACGACGCGCTCCAGGTCAATCTGACCGCCTCGTTCCTTGCCGCGAAGCACCAGATCGCCGAAATGGTGAAGCATGGCGGCGGGTCGGTGATCTTCACCTCGACCTTTGTCGGCTACAGCTTTTCCTTTCCGGGCAGCGCGGCCTATTCGGCCAGCAAGTCGGGGCTGATCGGGCTGACGCAGGCGCTCGCCGCCGAATTCGGTCCGCAGCAGGTGCGCGTCAACGCGGTGCTTCCCGGTGCGGTTGCGACCGACATGTTCGAAGCGGTCAACGACAGCGCCGAAAAGCAGGATTTCGTGACCAACCTGCATGCCCTGAAGCGCGTCGCGCAGCCGATCGAGATCGCCCGGTCGGTGCTCTATCTCGCCTCCGACGACGCGAGCTTCGTCACCGGCACGGCGTCGCTGCTCGACGGCGGGGCATCGATCACGCGCAGCTGATCGCGGCCGATAGGCTCAAGTGCGGGGGGTGCCGGGCGGCGCTCTCCGCATTTTTGTGCGCGTGCGAACTTGACCCCGCGGCGCTGCACCCCCTACGCAGGGATATGCCGCACGACACCAGTCTGATCGGAACCGTGGTCGCGGGCCTCGGCGTCGCCTTCCTGATGGGCGCGCTGGCGCATCGACTGCGTATTTCGCCCATCGCGGGTTATCTGCTCGCCGGGGTGCTGGTCGGGCCGTTCACGCCGGGCTTCGTCGCCGACACCGGCCTCGCGCTCCAGCTTGCGGAGATCGGCGTGATCCTGCTGATGTTCGGCGTCGGCCTGCACTTCTCGCTGAAGGACTTGCTGGCGGTGCGCCGGATCGCGGTGCCCGGCGCGATCGTGCAGATGGCGGTCGCGACCGCGCTCGGCATCATGCTGGGCCTGTGGCTCGGCTGGTCGCTCGAGGGGAGCGCGGTGTTCGGCCTTGCGCTTTCGGTCGCGTCGACCGTCGTGCTGCTGCGCGCGCTCCAGGCGCGCGATATGGTCGAGACCGAAAAGGGTCGCATCGCGGTCGGCTGGCTGATCGTCGAGGATCTGGCGATGGTCCTTGCGCTCGTGCTGTTGCCGGCGATGTTCGGCGCGCGCGGCGACGAGGGGGCAAGCGCCGGGCTGCTCCAGTCGGCGGGTATCGTGATGCTGAAGGTCGTGGCCTTCGTCGCCTTCATGCTGGTGGTTGCGCGGCGTATCCTGCCGTGGATCCTGCACTGGGTCGCGCATTCGGGATCGCGCGAGCTGTTCCGCCTGGCGGTGCTCGCCACCGCGCTGGGCGTCGCGTTCGGCGCGGCGGTGGTGTTCGACGTATCGTTCGCGCTGGGCGCCTTCTTTGCCGGCATGATCCTGGGCGAGACGCAGCTTTCGCGCCGCGCGGCGGAAGAGACGCTGCCGCTGCGCGACGCCTTTGCGGTGCTGTTCTTCGTTTCGGTCGGCATGTTGTTCGATCCGAAGGTGCTGATCGAACAGCCGCTTCCGGTGCTGGCGACGGTCGCGATCATCGTGTTCGGCAAGTCGCTTGCCGCCTATGCCATCGTGCGCGCGTTCGGCCATCCCAACCAGACCGCGATGACCGTCGCGGTCAGCCTGGCGCAGATCGGCGAATTCTCCTTCATCCTCGCCGGGCTGGGCGTCGCGCTGAAGGTGATGCCGGAGGAGGCGCGCGACCTGATTCTGGCGGGATCGATCCTTTCGATCCTGTTCAACCCGATCTTCTTCTCGCTGATGGTGAAGCCGATCCGCGCCGACGAGGTGCCCGAAGCCGAGGCGGAGGAGGATGCCGCCCCCGCGCCGTGCAATGCCGGGGTCGTGCTGATCGGCTATGGCCGCGTCGGCAGCCATATCGGCAGCATGATCTGCGGCCGCGGCGAGGGGCTGACGGTGATCGAGGATCAGAAGGACATGGCCGCCGCCGCGGGTGCCGCGGGCGCGACCGTGATCATCGGCGACGCGACCAAGGAAAGCGTGCTGCGCAAGGCACAGCTCGACACGGCGCAGACGCTGCTGATCGCGATTCCCGAAGGGGCGGAGGCCGGCGCGATCGTGCGGCGCGCCCGCGCGATCAACCCGAAGCTGGTCATCGTCGCCCGCGCGCATTCGGACGAGGAGGTCGAGGATCTGGTGCGCCGGGGCGCCGACCATGTCGTGATGGCCGAGCGCGAGACCGCCTCGCGAATGGCCGAACGGGCGATGCTGGCCCGCGCCTGAATTCGCGCTGACGGGGCGGGAGGCGCGTAGGGCTTTCCTCTGCTTCCCATCGGTCTTATCGCAGCCCGACGCTCTCTTTTTCGCGCCCTGAACAAGGCCTCCATCATGGCAATATCGACCCGGTTGACGCAGCGCTTCGGTATCGAGCACCCGATTATCAACGCGCCGATGGCCTTTGCCGCGGGCGGCGAGTTGGCGGCGGCGGTCAGTGCCGCGGGCGGGCTGGGGCTTATCGGTGGCGGCTATGGCGATCCCGCCTGGGTCGAGGCGCAGTTCGATCGGGCCGGAAACACGCCCGTCGGCTGCGGATTCATCGGTTGGAGCCTGGCTGAAAATCCGGGCCTGCTCGACAGGGTGCTGGCCCGGGCGCCACGGGCGATCTTCCTGTCGTTTGAAACCCCCGACCGCCTGGCCGCGACCGTCCGCGACGCGGGCGTTCCGCTGATCCATCAGGTGCAGACCGTCGAGGACGCGCGGCGCGCGATCGATCAGGGCGCCGACGTCATCGTCGCCCAGGGAGCCGAAGCGGGCGGGCATGGCGAAAAGCGCGCGACGATGACGCTGGTGCCCGAGGTGGCGGATCTGCTGGCGGCGAATGCTCCCGATACCCTGCTGTGCGCGGCGGGAGGGATCGCCGATGGGCGCGGCGTTGCCGCCAGCCTGATGCTCGGTGCCGACGGCGTGGTCGTCGGTTCGCGGCTATGGGCCTCGAACGAGGCACAGGTTCATCCGAATATGCACCGGGCCGCGATCGACGCGAGCGGCGACGCCACCATCCGGTCGCAAGTGATGGACATCGTCCGCGGAAAGCTATGGCCCGAGCGCTTCACGGCGCGCGTTTTGCGCAACGGCTTCACCGATGAGTTCCACGGACGCGAAGACACGCTGCGGGACCAGGGCGATCGGCTGGGACCGGCCTGGACCCAGGCGTGGGCCGATGGCGATGTCTCGTTGGCCAATACGTTCGTCGGCGAAGCAACGGGGCTGATCCGTGGAATCGAGCCGGCGGGAAAGATCGTCGCGGATATGATCGAACAGGCCGAGGGGCTGTTGACGCGTCATCGCTAGGAGACGGGTCTTTCCTCTTGGCGGCATCCGCCCTATCGCCCTCCACGATGTCCGCCGACGCTCTCCTCCCGCTGCTGAAGTCCACCTTTGGTTTCGATGCCTTCCGCGGGCGCCAGGCAGAGGTCGTGGCGCGCGTGATGGCGGGCGAGCGCACGCTCGCGGTGATGCCGACCGGGGCGGGCAAGTCGCTGACCTATCAATTGCCGGCGGTCGCGCTCGACGGGTGCGTCGTTGTCGTGTCGCCGCTGATCGCGCTGATGCACGACCAGCTTCGCGGCGCGCGCGCGGCGGGGATTCGCGCCGCCAGCCTGACCAGCGTCGACGCCGACTGGGCCGACACGCGGCAGGCGTATCGCGACGGTCAGCTCGACCTGCTCTATATCGCGCCCGAACGCGCGACGGGCGAGGGCTTTCGCGCGCTGATGGAGGCGCGCACGCCCGCGCTGTTCGCAATCGACGAGGCGCATTGCGTTTCGGAATGGGGGCATGATTTCCGTCCCGACTACCGCCTGCTCCGGCCATTGCTCGATGCCTTTCCGGCGGTCCCGCGGCTCGCGCTCACCGCGACCGCCGACAAGCACACGCGCGAGGATATTCTGGTCCAGCTCGGCATTCCCGCCGAGGGGCTGGTGCTGGCGGGCTTCGATCGGCCGAACATCCGCTATCGCGTGACGCCGCGGATCAGCCCGGCGAAGCAGCTCACCGACTTCATCGTCGCCAATCCGGGGCCGGGGATCGTCTATTGCCCGACGCGCGACGGGACCGAGCGGATGGCGGCAAAGCTGGCCGCCGCGACGGGGCGCAGCGTCGCCGCCTATCACGCCGGGCTCGACCCCGAACGGCGCGCGAAGGTGCAGCATGATTTCGTCGCGTCGGAGGACGGCATCGTCACCGCGACGGTCGCTTTCGGCATGGGGATCGACAAGCCCGACGTGCGCTTCGTCGCGCATGCCGGGCTGCCGAAATCGATCGAGAGCTATTATCAGGAAACGGGCCGTGCGGGCCGCGACGGCGACCCCGCCGAGGCGCTGATGCTGTGGGGGGCGGAGGATTTCGCGCGCGCGCGGATGCGGCTCGGCGAGCTGCCCGAGGCGCGGATCGCGGGCGAGCGGGCGCGGCTCAACGCGCTGTCGGCGCTGGTCGAGACGGTCGAGTGCCGCCGCGCGCTGCTTCTCCGGCATTTCGGCGAGACGCCGCCCGAACGCTGCGGCAATTGCGACAATTGCCTCGACCCGCCGAGCCAGGTCGACGCGACGGTGCTGGCGCAGAAACTGCTGTCGGCGGTCTATCGCACCGGCCAAAGCTATGGCGCCGGGCATGTCGAGGCGGTGCTGACCGGCCGCAACGACGAACGCATCGCCCAGCGCGGGCACGACAAGCTGTCGGTGTTCGGGATCGTCGCGGGCGAGGAGGCGCGGCTGATCAAGCCGCTCGTCCGCACGCTCGTCGCGCGCGAGGCGCTGGAGACGACCGAGCATGGCGGGCTGATGTTCGGTCCGGCGGGCCGCGCGGTGATGAAGGGCGAGATCGCGGTGCTGATGGCCGAACCGCCGGTCAAGCGGACGCAGCGCGCGTCGCGCGGGGACGGTGCTGCCGCAAATCCCGTCGGCGATCCGCTGTTCGACGCGTTGCGCACGATGCGCCGCGAACTCGCCGCCGAGGCGGGGGTGCCGCCCTATGTCATCTTTCACGACGCGGTGCTGCGCGCGATGGCGAGCGACCGGCCCGCGACGCGCGCCGAGCTGGGAACCATCCCGGGGGTCGGCGCCAAGAAGCTGGAGGCGTGGGGCGACGCGTTCCTGAACGTGATCCGGCAGTTCTAGGGCGATGGTGCGTTCGCGGCGCGGCGATATGGCGCACCGGTCCATCCTGCGATAGCACCGCGCCATGGGGGTTCTCGACATATTCGACCCGATGATTCGCGGCGGCGCGGTCGCGCTGTTCCTGCTGTGGATCGCGATCCTGTGGCGCGATCATCGCGCGGCGCCCGCGTCGCGGGTCGCGATCGCGATGAACGTGGCGATCATTTCCTACCTGCTCGCGCACGTGCTTAATCCCGACGGGCCGACGCGCTTTCCCTATGTGATCGCCGACGCCTTGTCGGTGATGGTCCCTGCGCTCTTCTGGCTCTTTGCGCGGCTGTGGTTCGACGATCAGCAGCGGATCGGCTGGCGAAGCTGGGCGCTGGTCGGCGCCTTCGGCCTTCTTCCGCTGGTTCAGATCGCGCTGATCACGACGGCGGGGACGTTCAGCTGGGCGCTGGTCGGCGCCTTCGGCCTTCTTCCGCTGGTTCAGATCGCGCTGATCACGACGGCGGGGACGTTCAGCTGGGCGGTGTGGGTGCTGGTGCGTATCGGCATGTTCGGCTTTGCGCTGGCGGGAATGTGGATCGCGTGGCGCGGACGCGCGAACGACCTGATCGAGGCGCGGCGCGGCTTTCGCCTGGCGCTGGTCGGCGCGATCGGCGGCTTCGTCATCTGGGTCAGCTTTATCGAGATGTTCCACAATCGCGACATGAGCCACGATCTGGCGCGGACGCTGACGCTGGCGGCGATCCTGATCGCGACCTTCATCATTTCGGTCGGCCTCTATCGCTTCCGCTCGGCGGAGCTGTTCGCGGCCCCCGATCCGGCGGCGAAGCCGGTGGCGCGGCCTGCCGAGCCGACCGCGCTGGCGCGGCGGCTGCACGCGGTGATGGCCGAAGAGCGCGCCTATCGCGCCGAGGGCTTTTCGATCGCCGCGCTCGCGGCGCGGCTGGGGGAGCCCGAATATCGCGTGCGGCGCGCGATCAACGGCGAGATGGGCTATCGCAACTTCACCGCCTTTCTGAACGGCTTTCGCCTGGAGGAGGTGCGCGCGGCGCTTGCCGATCCGGCGCAGCGCGAGGTGCCGATCCTGACGATCGCGCTCGACGCGGGATTCGGTTCGCTCGGGCCGTTCAATCGCGCCTTTCGCGACAGCGAGGCGATGACGCCCAGCGAATATCGCGCCGCGCGGCTGGCCGATTCCGAAATCGGCTAGCCGATTTTCGACTTCGCGGGGCCAGCGGCGGCCGAACCTGCTGATCGGTGGGCATTCACGCAAAGGATGCCCGCATGATCGATACCATTCCTCCCCTCGCCATTCTGCTCAAACAGGGTCCGGCCATTTTCGCCTTCGACTTCGGTCGCTATCTGGTCGCCGCGGGCGTCACCACCGCCGTCGTCTGGGGCCTGCGCCGCTCGAGCATCGCCGCGCGCAAGATCCAGGCGCGCGAGGCGACGGCGGCCGACCGGCGGCGCGAATTCCTCCAGTCGTTGCAGGCGGCCGGCGTCTATCTGTTCGTGTCGCTGTTCATCGTGTGGGGCGTCGATGCGGGGGTGCTGCACCGGTTCCAGGGCAGCTATGGCTTCTGGGGTGACGCCGCGCTGCTCGCCGCGATCGTCGTCGCGCACGATGCCTATTTCTATTGGGCGCACCGCGCGATGCACCATCCGCGGCTGTTCAAGCATTTCCACCGCGCGCATCACCGGTCGATCACGCCGACGCCCTGGGCCGCGTACAGCTTCGCGATTCCCGAGGCGTTCGTGATGATCCTGTTCGTGCCGATCTGGCTGTTCTTCGTCGCGACGCCGGTCTGGGTGATGTTCCTGTGGATCAATTTCCAGATCGTCCGCAACGCGATGGGCCATGCCGGGTTCGAACTGCACCCGCGCTGGTGGCTTTCGACTCCGGCGACGCGCTGGATCAACACGACGACGCATCACGACCTGCATCATGCGGGCGGGTTCAACACCAATTACGGGCTCTATTTCACCTGGTGGGACAAATGGATGGGGACCGAGCATCCCCGCTATGCCGAACGGTTCCACGAGGTCGTGTCGCGGCCGGCGGTCCAGTCCGGCGAGCGGGCGGGGGCAACCGCCTGACGGCGGGCGCTTGACAGGCGCGGCGACGGCAATAGCTAGAGAACCGGGTCGCGATGAAGTTGGGAGATTTCATGCGCGTATCGCCCGTCCGGCTCCTGCCGCTCGCCTTGCTCCTCGCCGCCGCGCCGTCGGCCGCGATCGAGCCGCCCCCGATTCCCGCCAAGGACCGGAGCTTCGGTGACGGCTGGAGCTTTCAGTCGCGGGGCAATAATTGCACAGCCACCCGCGCGCTTGGGCCCGGTGTGACCCTGCGGCTGGGCTTCACCAATTTCGAGGATGGCGTGGTCTCGCTGCTCGGCAAGGGGTTGCCCCCGATCCCCGAGGAACGGATGGATGCGCTGACGGCGCAGCACCGCAAGGGATCGACGGTCGAGGAGGATGCCGAGGGTTATCCGGTCGACCGGTTCGAATCGGGCGTGACCTATGCCAACTTCCCCGGCACCGCGCTGTTCGTCGACGGCGCGATCGCGGGGCGGTTCGACTTCGGCCTGACCGAAGGCGGCGCGACCACCTATCGCCTCGGCACGCTGCAGTCCGCGATCTGGTCCAGGGTGAAGGCGGGCAAGGACATGCGGATCAAGATCCTCGGCAAGGAGGCGGCGGCGATCCAGCTTTCCGCCGCGACGGGGCTGTGGGACGAGATGCAAAAGTGCATCGACCAATATCCGGACGGCTGACACGCACCTTCACGCTTGTCAGCAAGTGGCGGGCGGGAGTAGATCGCTGACATGAGCGATTTTCGACCCCTGTCCGCCGACTTCAGCGTCGCCCCCCAGATCAGCATCGAGGATGTGGCCGAGGCCAAGGCCCAAGGCTTTGCGATGATCGTCAACAATCGTCCCGACGGCGAGGAGCCCTCGGCGCCGCAGGGCGGCGACATCGGTCATGCCGCGGCGGCCGAAGGGCTGGCCTATGCCGCGATCCCGATCGGCCATTCGGGCTTCAGCCATGCGCAGATCGACGCCCTCGACAAATTGCTGACCGACGCGACGGGGCCGATCCTGGCCTATTGCCGGTCGGGTACGCGCTCGACGCATCTGTGGGCGCTGACGCGCGCGCGGGCGGGCGACGACGTCGACGCGATCGTAGAGGCGGCGGCAAGGGCGGGCTATGACCTCGGCGGGCTGCGGCCGATGCTGGACGCGCTCGCAGGCGAAAAATGAGCCAGACGGACCTGATCCAGCTTGGCGCGTCGCTGGCCGCGGTGCTGTTCATCGCCTGGCTGGTCAGGACGATCGGTCTTGGCGCCGATCCCCGCATCCAGGATGCCGAGCACGCCATCCGGCTGGCCGAAGAGGCCGAGACGGGCTTTCGCGGGATCGAGGTCGCGCGCGACCGCGCCGGCTTTGCCGCGATCGTCCGCAATGCCGAGGGGCGGATGATGCTGGTGCGCGCGCACGGCAATCATTTCGCGGCGCGGCCGGTCGACGAAAAGGTCGTGGGCCGGCTCGACAAGGATTTTCTGACGCTGACGATGCCCGAACGCACGTTCGGCGCCGTGACGCTGCAATTGGGAAAGGATGCGGGGGTGTGGGCCAGCCGGATGCGGGATCTCAACTGTGGATAAGCTGCCCGATCCGGTAACCTATGCCGTCCCGGCATTCATCCTGCTGCTGATCGTCGAGATGGTGATTTCGCTGCGCGCCGACAAAAGCCGGTACGACGCACGCGATACGCTGACCTCGCTGCTGCTCGGGACCGGAAGCCAGGTGGCGGGCGCGCTCGTCGGCGCGGCCGTCGTCGGGCTGGCGGTGTGGCTCTATCAATTCCGCCTGTTCGACATCGGCATCGCCTTCAAGCAGTGGTGGTGGGCGTGGATCCTGTGCTTCTTCCTCGACGACCTGGCCTATTACGCCTTTCACCGCAGCGCGCATCGCGTCCGCTGGTTCTGGGCGAGCCACGTCATCCATCACAGTTCGCAGCACTATAATCTGTCGACCGCGCTGCGGCAGACATGGACGGGCTTTTTCAGCCTGGGCTTCATTTTTCGCATGCCGCTGTTCCTGATCGGCTTTCCGCCCGCGATGGTCTTTTTCTGCGGCGGCCTGAACCTGATCTATCAGTTCTGGATTCACACCGAAGCGATCAAAAAGATGCCGCGCTGGTTCGAGGCGGTGATGAACACCCCGTCGCACCACCGCGTCCATCACGGCGTAAATCCGCGCTATTTGGACGCAAATTACGCCGGGGTCTTCATCATCTGGGACAGGTTGTTCGACAGCTTCGTCCCCGAACAAAACACCGACCCCGTGCGGTACGGCATCGTCAAGCAGCTTGGCAGCTTCAACATCCTGTGGGCCGCGGTGCACGAATGGGTCGGGATCGCGAAGGACGTCTGGCACGCGCCGTGGCGGCACAAACTGTCCTATATGTGGCGCGAACCCGGCTGGAGCCACGACGGCAGCCGACAGACGAGCGCGATGATCAAGGAGCGCTGGGCCGCAACGCGACCCTCGGAAGAGCCGGCGGAGTGAGCGAGGCGCGCTGGCAGCAGGCGGCATAAGCCTGCCGCATCTCGCCGCTTGCGCTGCGGCTTAATGACATTCATGTAAGCACCCGGGCGACCGCCACAGGCGGCGCGAGGGAGAGATGGTTCATGGATCAGTTCGACATCATCGTCATCGGCGGCGGCAGCGCGGGCAGCGCGGCGGCGGGACGGCTGGCCGAAGACGGCACGCGGACCGTCTGCCTGGTCGAGGCGGGCGGGCGCAACGATACCATAAGGATCAAGACGCCGGGCTTCATGCCCTTCATTCCGGACGCGTCGAACTATCGGTACGAGACGGTGCCGCAAAAGGGGCTGAACGGCCGCATCGGATATCAGCCGCGCGGACGCGGGCTCGGCGGGTCGAGTGCGATCAACGCGATGGTCTATATCCGCGGGCACGCGTTCGATTACGACCAGTGGGCGTCGCTCGGCGCGACGGGGTGGAGCTATGCCGACGTCCTCCCCTGGTTCAAGCGCAGCGAGGGCAATGAGCGCGGAGGCGACGATTTTCACGGCGCCGACGGCCCGCTCAACGTCATGGACCAACGCTGGCCCAATGTGACGAGCCGGCGGTTCATCGAGAGCGCGGCGTCGCTGCAACTGCCGCGAACCGCCGATTTCAACGGCGCGCAGCAGGAAGGCTTTGGCCTGTATCAGGTGACGCAAAAGGCGGGCGAACGTTGGTCGGCCGCCCGCGCCTATGTCGAACCCTTGCGCGAAAGGGCGAATTTCGCGGTGCGCACCGGCGCGCTGGTGGAGCAAATCCTGATCGAGAATGGCCGCGCGACGGGGGTCGTCATCCGGCGCGGGGGCAGGGCCGAGACGCTGCGCGCACGCGGCGGCGTGGTGCTGTCGGCGGGCGCGTTCAACAGCCCGCAGATCCTGATGCTGTCGGGGATCGGCCCGGCGGCGCACCTGAAGGACAAGGGCATCGAGGTCGTCGCCGACCGCGCGGGCGTCGGTGCCGACCTGCAGGATCATATCGATTATGTGTCGAGCTGGGAGACGCGCTCGACCGATCCGCTGGGCGACAGCCTGTCGGGCACGTGGCGGATGGTGAAGGCGATCTTCGAGCATCGGACGCGGCGCACCGGCATCATGACGACCTGTTTTGCGGAGGCGGGCGGATTCTGGAAATCGCACCCGGACCTGCCCGCCCCCGACATCCAATATCATTTCGTACCCGCGATGCTGGAGGATCATGGCCGCACCAAGGTGAAGGGGCACGGCTTCTCCTGCCACGCTTGCGTGTTGCGCCCCGAAAGCCGCGGGTCGGTGACGCTGGCATCGCGCGACGCGGCGGCGGCGCCGGTGATCGACCCCGGCTTTCTGACCGACGAGCGCGACATGGCGACGCTGCGCGCGGGCGTGCGGATGATGCACCGCATAGCCGCCGCGCCGCCGCTGTCGGACTATGCGGGCGTCGATCGGCATCCGGTCGACATCGATGATGATGCCGCACTCGACGCGCTGATCCGCAGCCGCGCCGACACCGTCTATCATCCGGTCGGCACCTGCCGGATGGGGAGCGACGCGGCGGCGGTCGTCGACCCGGCGCTGAAGCTGAACGGCGTCGACGGCCTGTGGGTCGCGGATGCGAGCGTGATGCCGCGGCTGGTCAGCGGCAACACCAACGCCCCCAGCATCATGATCGGCGAACGCGCCGCCGATTTCGTGATGACCGCCCTGGGCTGATCCGGTTCCGGCCGATGCCGGGGCCTGAAGGCGGGGCGTAGCGTTTCATGGGCCCCGGCTTTCGCCGGGAATCATGAAGCGCAGGCGGCCGCGAGCAGGCGCCCGCTTGGCGTCAGGTCGTAGCGGCTTGCCGGCGGGCGCAGGTCGAGTATCTCGCGCGATACCAGTCCATGCTTGCCGAGCGCGGTCAGCCCCTGCGACAGCGCGCGCGGCGTCGCGGGAGCGAGCAGGCGCGACAGCGCGTTGAACCGGTCATGCCCCGCCTCGATCCCGGCGACGAGCGGCAGGCCCCAGCGCGTCGCGGCACCGGGCGCCAGGCCGATCGCATCTTGTGCGGCGGCGATCGTCGCGGCGCGCGCGGCCGCCGCCTTGCCCGTTTCGGTCAATATATATTCGGGGCGCAGCGGGTGGCCGTGGCCGGGATTGCGCTGCACCCATCCGGTCGCGGCCGCCGCCTCCAGCGTGCGCGCCAGGCTGTCGCGCGCCAGCCCCAGGCGGTGGACCAGCTCGACGAAGCGTGCACCATTGTGCGCAGCAAGATCGGCGAGCAGCGGCACCAGCCAGCGATGGCTGCCGAGCGCGACGAGCAGGGGGTCGGGGGTCCTTGACCGCATTTACAACTAACTATACAAACCAGACCATAGAGGCAAGCGATATGCGGCGGGGCGATTCCGTTCCGGCTGAGCGCGCCGCAGACAGGGAGGCAAGACATGGCTTTGCAGATCGGATCCGAACTCACCTGTTCGATGGGAGTCCGCGACATGACCGCGTCGATCGCGTGGTACGAACGCGTGCTGCTGTGCAAGCTGCTCTATCGCGCCGACGAGATCGGCTGGTGCGAGCTGGCGACGCCGATGCAGGGCGTGAACATCGGGCTGAGCGAGGTCGAGAGCGTGACGCAGGGCGGCGGCGCGACCAATGTGTTCGAGGTTGCCGATATCGTGGCGGCGAAGGTGCACCTCGATGCCGAGGGCGTGCGGCAGGACGGCGACATCCAGCATATCCCGGGCCTGGTCAGGTTGCTGACCTTTTATGATCCCGACGGCAACGCTTTCATGTTCTCGCAGTCCGAGATGGCGGCATGACGCAATTCTGGTGGGCGGTGGCTCTGGCCGCACCCGCGGTTCCGGCGGCGGACAAGGTTCCGCCCACGCCGCCCGTTGCTTCCCTGGCGCCCTCGCTTGCAGCATGGCACGGCGAATGGACCGGCACGGGGACCGCCTTCGGCAAGCCCGCGACCGCCGCCTTGACCATTGGGCGTGGCCCGCCCGGGGGGCGAGCGACCGCGCTCTCTTACCGCCTGAGCATCGAGGGATCGCCGCCCGTGACCTATTCGGCTGAGGCAGCATATGATGTCTACGCGGGCGGCCGGGTGGATGGGCAATGGACCGATAACCGGGGGCGCACGCGTCCGGTTTCGGGTGCGGTCGGGGGTGCAACATGGTGGACGCACTGGGGCAGCGCCGACGTCGAGATCGGGCGTTCGACCTACGTGCTCGAAGAGGGCGGAACGCTGGCTGTCAGCGATTCGATTCTGCAGCCCGACGGCAGCTGGCGTGTCTTCGCCATGCTGCGCTATCACCGCACAAAAGGCTGAAAAACTGGAGTTTTGGCGCCGCGCGCGTGTTGCGCACAAAAAAAGAGGGCCGGGACTTTCGTCCCGGCCCAGCCTTTCAGGCTCTCCCCTCCTGAAACTGTTGACGCAATGAATGCCACATTAATGTCATGTTGGGAAGGCTAAAATTGCGGCACACGCGCCTAAAATTTGTGCAGTCTTTTGTGCAGCTTCGGGAGCGGGAAACCGGTGACCCGGACCCCGCTCCCGAGCGATCCTAGAAGGTCTTGCGCGCGGTGATTCCGAACGTCCGCGGCTGGCCGACAGTATAGCCCAGACGCGCCCGTCCGCCGCGTTCGCGGTCGAAGGACAGCAGCGCATTTTCATCGAACAGATTGTTGACATAGGCGATCAGCGACAGGCCATTGTCGAAGTCGACCCCGGCGCTGAGGTTCACCAACTGATAGTCGGGCAGCTGCAGGTTGACCGTCGTCGACGCCCCCGCGGGTGCGCCGCCGAAGGGCAGTCCATGAACGAAGGTGCGCGGGTTGTTTTCCTGGTCCGCCGGCTGCGTGTAGCGCGTGCCGACATGCTGGAACGATGCGCCGACATAGGCTTTCGCCGTGTCGCTGACCGGCCATTCGTAGCTGCCCGAGGCGGATAGCTGGAACTTCGGCACCGACGGCAGGCGGTTGCCGTCGCGAATGCCCGTCGCGGTGGTGAGCGCGCCGGGAAGCGTGGTGTCGAACTCGGCCTCGATGATGCTGCCCGACAGGTTGAAGTCTAGCCCTTCGGTGGGATTCAGCCCAAGCTCGAACTCCAGCCCCATCGAATGCGCCTTGGGCACGTTGAAGACGATGCGCGACGAACAGGTGCCCGCGTCGAGCGTGACCTGCAGGTTGCGGATGTCGTTATAGAAGCCCGCGGCGTTGAAGGTGAAGCCGCGGCCGCCCGACTTTACGCCGAGTTCGTAGTTCCACAGCGTCTCGTCCTTATAACTCTGGAAGCCGCCGAACAGCGCGGCGTCGCCGGGCGAACAGAGCGGCAGGTTGAGCGGGTCGTTAACGCCGCCCAGGCGGAAGCCCTTCGACGCCTGCGCATTGATCGTGACATCCTTGCTGATGTCGTACGACAGCAGGAAGCGCGGGGTGAAACCGTTCGACTTGGTGCTGTCGGTGCGGTTGTCGAGGTTCGAGAAGAGGCCCCCCGACTTGAAGCTGCGCGTTTCCTTGAAGTCGTAATAGCGCCCGCCCGCCGTCGCGGTCAGCGCGTCGGTGATGTCGTAGCTGAGCTCGCCGAAGATCGCGAACTGCTTGATGTCATAGGGCAGGTCGGCGTTGTACGGTGAATCCGCCGGGAAGCCATTGCGCGTCGCCGCCGCGGTGCCGGCACCCAGCGTCGCGTCGGTGAAGGCGTCATAGCCCGGGGTGGGCAGGCGCTGCGCGTAGACGCGGTCGATCTTCGAATAGAAGGCGCCGACCACCCATTGGAACGGACTGTCATTGTCCGAGGCGAGCCGGACCTCCTGGCTCCAGGTCTCCAGATCGGTGGTGTCGACCAGGTTCGATGGCAGCAGCACGCCCGCGGCCGGATAGCCGAGGTCGACCGACACCGAACCGGTCAGCGCGCTCGCGTCGCGGCTGACCAGGATATTGCGGTCGATATAGCTGGTCACCGAGGTCAGCTTCGCGCCGCCCAGCCCGACGTTGATGTTGAGGTCGGCGATCAGCGTCTCGTCCTCGAACGCCTCGCGCAGCAACAGATATTGCTGGCGCTCGTCAAAGGTCACCGCGGGACGCGTTGTCGTATAGGGGTTGGCATAGAGGTTATAGATCTCCTGCCGGTTGAAGCCGTCGGCCTTTACCTTCTGATAGACGATGCGCGGGGTGATCGAGAAATTGTCGCTGGGCTCGAAGGTCAGCGCCAGGCGGCCGCCATAGCGTTCGCCGCTGTTGACGTCGTCGCCTCCCGCCGGGCCGATCGCGTTGATGAAGCCGCCGTAGCGCGTGTAATAACCCACCGCGCGCAGCGCCGCGGTGTCGCCCATCGGTATGTTGATCGCGCCTTTCAGATGGCCGCCGATATCGTCGCCGTCGACCAGGTTCAGGTTCGCCTCGACGCTGCCCTCGACCGTGCCGAGCTTGGGCTGGTTGGTGATGTAGCGGATCGTGCCGCCGACCGAGCCCGAGCCGAAGAGCGTCCCCTGCGGGCCGCGGAGCGTTTCGACGCGGTTGAGGTCGAACAGGTCGAGGTCCGGCGTGAAGAGCGAGAGCGAAATCACGCTTTCGTCGAGGTAGACGCCGACCTGTTCCTTGACGCCCGGCTGATCGCGGACGACCTGGCCCGCCGAAACGCCGCGGACCGAAACCTGGCTTTGCCCCGGCCCGAGATTCTGGACCGACAGGCCCGCGACGTTGCGGGACAGATCTTCCAATGTGACCGCGCCGGATTTCTGGATGTCCTCGGCGGTCTGCGCGTTGATCGAAAAGGGAATGTCCTGGATGCTGGTGTTGCGCTTGGTCGCGGTGACGATGATGGCGTTGCCGTCATATTGTTCGGCGGGCGCATTCTGTGCGGCGGCCGAGGTGGTAATTGCGAGCGCGAGCGTCGAAAGCCCCGCGCGCAGGGTCATGCGTGCATGCATAAAATCCTCCCAGTTTAAGACGCGGGACTATGCTGTCCCGTCGCGGGGAGGATGCTGCGCCTTTGTCCGTGCCATGGCAATGGTGCGCGAATCGGGGGCGAAAAAATGGCCGGGAGCTGTTGCATCCCGGCCACAAGTGGTTCGCAGGAGGAACCTCGGTAGGACCCCGCCGCCGTTTGAAAGAGGAGAGAGAGCGGCGGCGGGTATCCTGTCTCGTCAGATATTGTAGGCGCGTTCCCCATGTTCGCCGAGGTCGAGGCCTTCGCGTTCGACCTCTTCGCTGACCCGCAGGCCGGTGAGGAGCTTGGCGATGTAGACGGCGATCACGGTGCCGATGGTGGCCCAGGCGATGGCGACGAGGACCGCAACGATCTGCGTCGCGACCTGCGGACCCATGGCGAAGTCTTCGCCGCCGGGGCCGCCGAGGCTGGGGGCGTAGACGATGCCGGTACCGATCGCGCCGACGATGCCGCCGATGCCGTGGATGCCGAAGGCGTCGAGCGCGTCGTCATAGCCGAGCTTCGGCTTGAGGACGGTCACCGCATAGAAGCAGATCACCGAGGCGACCGCGCCGAGCACGATGGCGCCGAACGGGCCCGAGTTGCCAGCGGCCGGCGTGACCGCGACCAGGCCGGCGATGATGCCCGAGCAGAAGCCGAGCGCCGAAGGCTTGTGACCCGCGACCTTTTCGGCGAGCATCCAGAACAGGCCGGCCGAGGCGGTGGCGACGAAGGTGTTGATCATCGCGAGCGCGGCCGAACCATTGGCTTCGAGCGCCGAGCCGGCGTTGAAGCCGAACCAGCCCACCCAGAGCAGGCCGGTGCCGACCATCGTCAGCGTCAGCGAGTGCGGGGCCATGATTTCCTTCTGGTAACCGAGGCGCTTGCCCAGGATCAGCGAGGCGACCAGCGCCGAGACACCGGCGTTGATGTGCACCACGGTGCCGCCGGCGAAGTCGAGCGCCGCCGGCAGCGAGCTGCCGAACATGCCGCCTTCGAACAGGAAGCCGCCAGCCGCCCACACCATGTGCGCGATCGGGAAATAGACGATCGTCAGCCAGATGATGCCGAAGACGAGCGCGGCCGAGAATTTCATGCGTTCGACCGTCGCGCCGATGACGAGCGCGAGGGTGATCGCGGCAAAGGTCATCTGGAAGCTGATGAACACATATTCGGGCAGCTTGAAGCCGTCGCTGAAGGTGTCGGCCAGGCTGTCGGGCGTCACGCCGGCGAGGAAGAACTTACCCCAGGCGATGAAGGCATTGCCCTCGGGCCCGAAGGCGAGGCCATAGCCGTAGCAGACCCAGACGATCATCGCGACACAGGCGAGCGCGCCGATCTGCGTCATCGTCGAGAGCATGTTCTTGGTGCGGGTCAGACCGCCGTAGAAGAGCGCGAGGCCCGGCAGGATCATCGCCAGAACCAGCACGGTCGAGGTCATCATCCAGGCGGTGTCGCCCTTGTCGACGACCGGTTCCACGGCAGGTGCGGCGGCCGCTTCCTGTGCCCAGGCGGGCAGCGCCGCGAACAGCGCAAGGCCGGCGGCCCCGGCGCTCGCCGCGATTTTCCCGACCCCCATTTTCTTTGCGAACGTCATATGTTCCCCCTTCGTCATTAGAGAGCGGCCTCGCCGGTCTCGCCGGTGCGGATGCGCACGGCCTGACCCACGTCGAGGACGAAAATCTTGCCGTCGCCGATCGACCCGGTTCCGGCGCTTTGTTGGAGCGTTTCCACGACCCGCGGTGCGAGCGCGTCGTCGCAGACGAGCTCGATCTTCACCTTCGGGACCATGTTGGTTGCATATTCGGCGCCGCGATAAATCTCGGTCTGCCCTTTTTGCCGTCCGAAACCCTTGACCTCGGTCACGGTCATTCCGGCGATGCCCAGCCCGGTTAGCGCTTCACGCACTTCGTCGAGCTTGAACGGTTTGATGATAGCCAGGATCAGCTTCATGATGCCCCCTTTTGCTTATGGCACGATGTTGCAGTGCAACAGCCGTGCCAGATTGCGCGGGGTGCGCAAAAGTTAACATTTTGTGACGGTTTTTGAGTCCTGGACGCACTGAAACGTTCGTTCGGTGGGCAGCCGAGGCAGGTGTTTGCCTAAATTTTGAGCAGCGCGGGCGTGCTTCGGCTCGAAAGGGGGCCAAGCGTCGGGGTGGCGATGGTGCAATTGGTCCACCCGCTGCGACCCGCGGTCGAGCACGCGGCGCTCTCCGTCTCGCCCGCGGGCGAGAGAGGATGTCCGTCTATTCCGAAATCGTCGTGAAGCGGGCCCAGATCGGCAGATGGTCCGACGCGCGCGCCGCCAGTGCGCTCTGGTGCACCCCGGCCTCGATCGGCTCGAGATCGGGCGAGGCGAAGATGCGGTCGAGTCGCGCGACCGGACGGCGGCTGTGGAAGCTGTGGCCGGTGTCGACCAGCCGGTGCTGCGCGCCGAAATCGTTGAGGCAGCCGCCGCGATTGCGCCATTCGTTGCAGTCGCCCATCAGGATCGTGGGCAGTTCCTCGCCCTCGGCGACATGGTTCAGGATCGCGCGCGCCTGCTGGCGGCGGCGCAGGCCCGAAATGTCGAGGTGCATGCCGACGACGCGCAGCCGCGCATCGCCGATGCGCAGCGTCGCCGCGACCGCGCCGCGCGGTTCGAGCGTCGGCAGGTGCAGCGCGTGGCTTTCCTCCACCTCGATGCCCTTGCGGACGAGCAGCGCGTTGCCGTGCCAGCCGATGCTGTGCGGCCGGTCGGTGAGGGTGACGGGGACATAGTCGCTATGTTCCTCGAGCATATGCGGCGGAATAGCGCTGGCGCGGGTACCGAAGCGGCGGTCGGCCTCCTGCAGCGCGACGATATCGGCGTCGAGCTCGCCCAGCACCGACAGCACCCGGCCGGGATCGCGGCGCCGGTCGAGCCCGATGCCCTTGCGCATATTATAGCTGGCGACCTTGATCATGAGCGGGGGAGAGCTGCTTTCCTTGGGTTTCTTCATGATAAGGACGAATGAAGGCCGGATTCGGTTGCGATTCTAGGCAGCGTCGAATTCGACCAGCAGCGCCCGCGCCTCTTCCTCATCTTCGTCGAGCACCATGACGCGCACTGGAATCAGCAGCCCGACGCTTTCGGCGATATTCATCCCCGCATCGAAGCAGACGGCATGGACGCCCGCGCTTTCCAGCCGCCCCCGCAGCAGCTCGGCTTCGGCGCCATTGGGCAGGCGAACGAGTTCGACGAGCGCCATCAGCCGGTGATGAACCGGTCGGTCGGGCGCGTCGGCAGACCGTCGATGCTTTTCGTGCGGCCGCGGAGCTTCTCGACCCACAATTCGGGGTCCGACTGGCGGTGATATTTCTGCAGCGTGTCGCGCTCGTGCTGCAATTCCATCATCGGCACGCCCCAGCCGCAGCTCGTCTGCACGCTCTCGACGTCGATCGCGAAAATCTGGCGCGTGCCCGGCAACAAGGTGAAATTGGCGGCGAACGCATCCCATTCGGCGTCCTGCGGCAATATCGCGCGCCCGCGACCATAGATGCGCAGGATCAAAGCGGTGCGATCGAAGGCGCAGAACATGATGGTGATCCGGCCGTCGGCCGCCAGATGCGCGTGGGTTTCGTTTCCCGATCCGCCGAGGTCGAGATAGGCGACCTGCGTTTCGGAGAGGACGCGAAAGCTGTCGGCATAGCCCTTTGGCGACAGGTTGATCCGCGCACCCTCGGCAGCGGTCGCGGTGAAATAGACCGGCTGCTTTTCGATGAAGGCGATATGCTTGTCGGTCAGCGTGTCGGTGAATTCGGCCATGGCGGTTCTCCGTATCGCATCCTGCCTATCACCAATTCTTGCCCTCTTCTATCGCCGCCAGCTCGTCGGGCCGGGTTTCGCGGCCGAGCGCTGCATTGCGATGCGGAAAGCGGCCAAAGCGGTCGACGATGTCGAAATGCTTTTGCGCATAATCGTGGAACATCGGATCGGCGAGCTGGCTCATCAGCCGCAGGGATTCGCGCTGGTCGGCGATATCCTCGCTATGCTCGAAGGGCAGATAGGCGAACTGCCGGCGCTCGTCGGGCCAGTCGCGATCCCAGCCTTGGGCGACGATGCCGCGCGCGATCGCGCGCGCCAGATCGTCGGTCGCAAAGGCCTCCGCATGGCCGCGATGGATGTTTCGCGGGACCTGATCGAACAGGATCGCCCCGGCAAGCGCGGTATCGGGATCAGCCAGAAAGCTCTCTGCCGGCTGCGACCGCAGCGCCTCGCGCCAGTCGGCGGCGATCGCCGCGACCGCGGCGTCGAAATCGGGGCCGCCGCCGTACCAGTCGTCCATCCCATGCGCGTCGAACCAGAAGGCGAGCAATTGCTGCGCCCAGTCGGCGGGCGGCGCGGCGGGATCGGCGGTTTCGGAATCGTTCGTCATGACGATCGCAGCGAAGCAATCCAGAGCTATCGATGCAACCCCGGATCGCTATCCTGAATGCGGCCTACCGCAATATCGATCCTTATTCGGCCTTGGCGCGCCGATAGGGAACGAACTCGCCCAGCGCGACGAAGCCGTTGTACATATGGCTCGTCCGGTCGTGCAGTTGCACCGCGTCGATGCTGCAAAGCTGGCTACCGGTCGTCCGCGTGACCAGAATATCGTCGTCATCGAGCGATTCGGCGCCGCTGCGCGGGCGGTTGACCCAATAGGTCCCGCCCGATTTATAGACGATCGCGGTCTTGTTGATGATCTGCGAGCTGCGCGCGTTGAACAGCGAGATACAGTCCTGCGGTTCGCCCGCGACCCGGCCCTGAAGCAGCTTTGCAAGCTGATCCTCGGGCGCGAGCTTCTCGCGCGCCGAAACGGCGGGGGTGGCGGCCAGCGCGGCAGCGGCGATCAGTGCCGGGATGAGGTGACGCATGGTTCGACTCCTGTCTTCATCATACCCTACCCACGCGCGTCCTACGCCGACGCGCGTGAACAGGGGCTGACTCACCGTCGTTTCAGCACGCTCCGTCGGGAAGCGGAATGCCGAGCGGACCCTTGCACTTCTTTTTCTTCGCGGGTTCGGCGGGCTGGCTCGCCGCGCCGCCGCCGCTCGATCCGCCCATTCCGCCGAAATCGGCGCCGATCAGCAGCATGGTGTGCGACCGGAACCGCACCTTGGCCGTCCAGTCGATGTTCCACACCGCGTTGCCGGCGGGCTTGGGCGGGTAGGAGAAATTCGCCTCCGGGCCAAAGGCGTTGAGGTTGCCCAGCATCATCTCTCCCGACGCCTTCTTGACCTCGGCCGGGATCTGGCAACTCGTTTGCGCCGGCGGCATCACGATCTTCTTGGTGATCAGGTTCGCGACGACCGAGGGGGGAAGCCAGTCCCACAGGCCGCCGCCGAATTCCTTCGACGCGCTGCTGGTCCACCAGACGATATCGCCGCCCTTTTCCTGCCGGTCCATGCCGCCGATCGTCCAGGCGACATAGCCGGTGGCGTTGGGCACCGAATTCCAGCGGATCATCACCGACTGGTCGCCCTGGATCGCGGTCGACGCCGACAGGCCCTGCATATAATCCTGCGCGAGGGTGAAGTTGATGTCCGACCCGACGTTGCTCGCGACGCGGTGCGCGCCGATCAGCGACGATCCCGATCCGGGCTGCTTGCCGCCCTTCGTGTTCGGCCAGTCGATATAGGAGCGGCTGTTCGCCTGGCTGACCTCGCGGATTATCGGTACCGCGCTCGAAAACAGGTTCGGGGGCACTTGGCCCGCCGCGACCTTCGCAAAGTCGATGACGACCGGCTGGCCCGGTCCCGCCTTCGCGCCGCAGCCCCAATAGAGCAACAGGCGGCCCTTCGGACGCTCGAATTCGGTGGGATAGGTGCCTTCCTTGCGTTCGGGCGCGATCAGCGCAACCGATTTGCCGAGCTTGGCTTGCGGTTGGAAGAAATGGTCGCCCTTCGGCGGCGGCGCGGTGGGCGACTGGTCGGATCCGAGGCGGAGGTTGAGCATATAGGCGACGCGGCTCGACGGATCGCCGCCGAACGCCATGCCCAGCGCGCCGCCCAGTCCGCCCTTGCCGCCGGCCATGGCGGCAAAGCCCGACATGGTCGCGACGTCCATTTCATAGCGTTCCTTGGGGCCGCTGGTCTTTTGCGCCGAACCAGGAACGGCGGCGAGCATCGCGGCGACGGTGGCGACGGAAACGAAACGTACACTCGAACGCATGAAATCCTCCCTGTTGCGAGGGAGGAGTCCCTCGCGGATGACGATGCGGCCCAATTCTTCTTGTGTTTGAAAGCCCTATAAGCGCTGTGGCGGCGCCCGCCAAGTGAGACGGATCACAGGGCGATCACCTTTCAGCTCGGCGACATTGCCCATCGATCCGCGCCGAATGCCTCGTCGCACATAATCGGCGCAGCTGGCGTCGGTATCGATCGCCTTTTGGGCGAGCCGGCGAAAGCCGGCGTGCGACAGGATCAGATGATGGGCGTCGTCGATCGAGACGCCGAAAACCTGGCGGATGGTCTTGACCAGTTCAGGCCAGCTGTTCGGCCGTTCGGCGATCCGGTTCCAGGCCGCGCGGTTGACGAACATGTCGCCCACGACGTCGAAGTCCGGATCGGCGGCGATGCGTCCTCGATAGAAGGTCGCGGCCGCGTACCAGTCGCTCATCGGATCAGGCCGTTCCGCCCACCGTCAGGCCGCTGACCAGCAGCGTCGGCTGGCCGACGCCCGCGGGGACGCTCTGGCCGCCCTTGCCGCAGATGCCGATGCCTTCGTCGATCGCCATGTCGTTGCCGATGCCGGTGACTTTGGTCAGCACGCTCGGACCGTCGCCGATCAGCGTCGCGCCCTTGATCGAATCGCCGATTTTGCCGTTCTCGATCTTATAGGCCTCGGTGCAGCTGAAAACGAACTTGCCCGACACGATGTCGACCTGGCCGCCGCCGAAGCTCTTCGCAAAGATGCCGTTCTTGACGCGGCTCAGCAGCTCTGCGGGGTCGTCGTTGCCGCCGCGCATGAAGGTGTTGGTCATTCGCGGCATCGGCGCGTGTGCAAAGCTTTCGCGGCGGCCGTTGCCCGTGGGCTCGACCCCCATCAGGCGCGCGTTGAGCCGGTCCTGCATATAACCCTTCAGGATGCCGTCCTCGATCAGGATCGTCTCGCCGGTCGGCGTACCCTCGTCATCGATGCTCAGCGAACCGCGGCGACCGCCGCCCACCGGGCTTTCCATCGCGCCATCGTCGACGACGGTCACTCCGGGCGCCGCGACGCGTTCGCCGATGCGGCCCGAAAAGGCGCTGGTGCCCTTGCGGTTGAAATCGCCCTCCAACCCGTGGCCGACCGCTTCGTGAAGCAGCACACCGGGCCAGCCGGGGCCGAGCAGGACGGTGAATTCTCCAGCGGGGGCATCGACCGCGCGAAGATTGACGAGTGCCTGGTTCAGCGCCTCGTCGATCGCGCGATTCCACTGCGCCTCCTCGAACAGATGATCGTACATATAACGGCCGCCGAGGCCGAAATAGCCGCTCTCGCGGCGGCCGTTCTCCTCGACCACGATCGAGACGTTCAGGCGCACGAGCGGACGGATGTCGGTCGCAAGGAAACCGTCGGCGCGGACGATCTCCACCACCGACCAGCTTCCGGCGAGCGCGACAGAGACCTGGACGATGCGCGGATCGCGCGCCCGCGCGGCGGCGTCGACCTTCTGGCAAAGCTCGACCTTCTTCGCGAAAGGAACCAGGTCGAGCGGGTTCGCCTCGTCATAGAGATGGCGGTTGGTGCGCGGCGGCGGCCCGGCGGGCGCCTGGTTCGCGGGGTCGAGCAGGGCCAGCGTCTCCGCGGCGCGGCGGATGGCGCCTGCGCTGACATCGCTGGCATGGGCAAAACCCGTCATCTCGCCCGACACCGCCCGCAGGCCGAAGCCGGCGTCGGTCGAATAGTCGGCGGTCTTGAGCCGGCCGTCGTCGAAACCGAAGCTCTCGGTCGCGCGATATTGCAGGTAAAGCTCGCCATCGTCGGCCTTGGCGAGCGCCTCGCGCGCCAGCTTCTGCGCCAGATCGGGGTCGAGCGCGTCGGCGCGATAGAGGAAGCGGCGGGGATCGGTCGGACTTGTCATGTCCCCGATATAGGCGCGGCCGCCGCCCCGCGCAAACCGGGGTCAGAGATAATTGACGGTCAGCGTGAAGGTGCCGCTGTAATCGCCGGCGGGCTGGTTCGCCCCGACGTTCAGTGTCCCACCGATATAATAGGTCTGCACCCCGCTCGGCAGCAGCGTTGCCGACGATCCGAGGATGGTGATGCCGCCGCCGCTCGTCGTTGCCGCCCGCACCAGGGTGGCGGTCATCGTGCCGCCGCCCGCGCGGGTCAGCGTCACGCTGTTGTCGCCGGTGACGGTGATCAGCAGGATGCCGCCTGTCCCCTGGAAAACCGCGCGTTGCGGCGTGGTTCCGGCCGGCGTTACGCCCCCGCTCGTCGTGCGCGCGTTGGTGACGGGGTTGATCGTCGCGGTGCCGGCGGTCGGGCTGCTGACCAGCGTACCGAAATCCAGGTCGTCGGTCTTGATCAGCGTGTTCGGACGAACGACCGCCGCATTGGCGGTGCCGCTCTGGTCGGCCGCATGGGCCGGTGCGCATGCGGGCATGCTGGCCGCCGCAGCGACGAAGGCGAGGCGGCGGAGCGCCGCTCGCTTATTGTTGGTCCCTTGAATCCCCACGATTCTGCTCCTGTCTGGAACAGACTATGCCAGCGGGACGTGAATCGATGATGCGCGGCTTTGGTAAACGCGGCGTTTAGGTTTCGGCGCGCTCAGGCGTGATCGGCGACGCCACCGGTCAGGATGAAGCGCCGGTCGCAATAGCCGCAGTCGGCAAAGCCCTGATCGGGATCGATTTCCAGCCACACGCGCGGATGGCCGAGCGCCGCGTCGGCGAGTCCGTCGCCGGTGCCGTCACAGGCGATGCGGGTCTTGGGCGTGCGGATCGTTTCGGGTGCAGGCTGGGTCATCGACGCGCCTTTAGCAAGCGGTGCGGCCGCCCGCAATCGCCTCAAAGATAGTTCAGCGTGATCGTGAAGGTACCGCTATAGTCGCCCGGCGCCTGGTTCGCCCCGACCTCCAGCGTCGCGCCGACCGGGAAGTTGTAATTGCCGATCGCCGTCGCGATGCTGAAGCGCGTCGGCGTGGTCGACAGGATCGCGGTCGGGGTCGATCCGATCTCGAAATCGCGCACCCGCATTCGCGTCCCCGGCCCGGTGATCCAGATCGTGTTCGAACCCAGCGAGATATTGACCTGACGGTTCGGCGTGCCGAGCCCGGCGAAGCGCGCGGGCTCGCCGTCGTTGCCGGCCAGCGTCGCCCCGCCGGTACGCGTGCGCGTCCCGTCGGGGGCGAGTCGCACGGTCCCCGCCGTTCCCGACGCGATGATGCTCCCGAAATCGAGATCGTTGACCTTGAAGAAGCTGAGCGGCCGCAGCACGATGGCTTCGGCTTCGGCCTGCGTGTTGGTCTGCGCGAGCGCCGGCGTTGCGGCGGCGGTCGCGAAGATGAACGCAATGGCGGCTAGGCCGCGCTGCATCGGCAGCGGGCAAAAGATGTGGCTGGTCCTCACATCGCCCCTTCTAGCGGCGACCTTCAAATTTACCGTTAACGCGGCGCTCAGTCAGAAATCGCGTCGGGACGGCAGGGCTTTCGCGCGGCCCGGCGCGCGGCTATGGAGGCCGCCATGAGTGAAGCCGCCATCCGCATCGACGCCGTCTCGAAACTTTATGCCGGGGGCAAGCAGGCGCTCGACAATGTCAGCTTCGACGTACCGCGCGGTCAGATTTTCGGCCTTCTCGGGCCGAACGGCGCGGGCAAGTCGACGCTGATCAACATCCTGGCGGGGCTGGTCAACAAGACGGCCGGGCATGCGAGCATCTGGGGCTTCGACATCGACTCCGATCCCCGGAACGCGAAATATTCGATCGGCATCGTGCCGCAGGAGATCGTCTTCGATCCCTTTTTCACGCCATTCGAGACGCTGGAGAATCAGGCGGGCCTTTACGGCGTGCCGAAGGACAAGCGGATTTCCGACGCGCTCCTCGCCGCGGTGCACCTCAGCGACAAGCGCGATGCCTATGCGCGCACGCTCTCGGGCGGCATGAAGCGCCGCCTGCTGGTTGCGAAGGCGATGGTGCATTCGCCGCCGATCATCGTGCTCGACGAACCGACGGCGGGCGTCGACATCGAATTGCGCCCGCAGCTTTGGGAATATGTCCAGTCGCTCAACGATCGCGGCGTCACCGTCGTGCTGACGACGCATTATCTGGAAGAGGCCGAGGAGCTTTGCGATCGCATCGCGATCATCAACCACGGCAAGCTGATCGCGAACAAGCCGACACGCGAACTGGTCGACATGGCGCGCGAGAAGATCGTTGTCGTGACGCTCGATCAGGATATCGCCGTGCTGCCGTCGCATCCCGCCTTCGACAAGATCGAGCGCGAGGGCGAACGCGGGCTTGCCATCAGCTATAACAAGGACCGGATGAACGCGGGCGAGGTACTCGCCGCGGTCAATGCGATGGGCCATGGCATCGTCGACGTCTCGACGCGCGAGGCCGACCTTGAGGATGTGTTCCTCAACCTGACCCGCGCGGCGAATGGCTGAAGGCTCGCCGAACCCCTAGCGGCCGATTGCCTTTCGCGTCAGGCGCGCGGCGACCCCGAAATGGTCGGACGGATATTCGCCGTCCGTCGCCTCGCTGCCGATAACTTGCGCGGCAGCGACGGTGAAGTGTGCTGAGTCGGCGAAGATATGATCGATCACGCGCAGCGGGTGGCCGCGCGCGGGATTGAGCGTGGTCGGCGCGGCCCCCGCGGGCAGCGCCGAGGTGAAGCGCGGCGGCGCCATCGCCGCGAGCCCCGGATCGTCGAGCGGCGCGTTGAAATCGCCCATGATCACGAGCGGCGTGCCGTCCTGCGGCAGCCAGGCGAACAGGTCGGCGATCTGCTGCGCGCGCACCGCGCCGGCCTCGGGCTGCCAGGCGAGATGCGCCGTCACGACGTCGACCGGGCCGTTCGCGGTGCGGACGCGTACGCGGATCGCGGTGCGATAGTCCGACAAGGGCTCCAGCTTGCGGCGCGCGACCTCGATCACCGGCAGCCGCGTCAGGATCGCATTGCCATAGCGGCGCGGCGCGCCCTCGGGCTCGACCGCGACGAAATGGACCGCGGGATAGCCGAGGTCGCGCGCGATGGTTTCGGCCTGGTTCGGCAGGTCCTTGCCCGAATCCTCCAGCACCTCCTGCAACGCGATGACGTCGGCGTCGGCGGCGCGCAGCGCGGCGACGAGCAGTGGGAGCCGGGCGGGCCAGTTGCCGCCGGCGTCGTGCCAGATGTTGAAGGTCGCGACACCGATGCCGCGCCCCGCGCCCGCACCGATACGATGCGCGCAGGCGGCGAGCGGTAGCACCGCCATTCCGGCCAGCAGCGTGCGCCGGCCAAGTTTCGCTTTGAGCATCCCGATATTTTCCCGTCGCTGGCGTCGTCGAACCCTCTGTTGCACGCCGCGTTGCTGTGCAACAGAGGCGCGATGAGTGAATACGACATCATCATCGTGGGATCGGGCGCGGCCGGGCTGACCGCGGCGATCGCGCTCGCCGACCATTGCCGCGTGCTCGTGCTCGCGAAGGGCGAGCTTACCGGCGGCTCGACGGCCTGGGCGCAGGGCGGCATCGCGGCGGTGCTCGACGCGGGCGACACGTTCGAGAATCATATCGAGGACACGATGGTCGCGGGCGCGGGGCTCAACCGGCGCGAGACGGTCGAATTCGTCGTCGAGAACGCGCCGCATGCGATCGAGCGGCTGATCGAGATGGGCGTGCCCTTCAACAAGGAGGCCGAGGCGCTTCACCTGACGCGCGAGGGCGGGCATTCGCACCGCCGCATCGTCCATGTCGACGACGCGACCGGGTGGGCGGTGCAGGCGGCGCTGCTGAAGACGGCAGAGGCGCATGCGAACATCACGCTGTTGCCGGGCCAGGCGTGCATCGACCTGATCACCGGTCGGCACGAGGAACGCTATTCGGGATCGGGCCGCGTCTGGGGCGTCTATGCGCTCGACGAGAGCACGGGGACGGTGCACGCGCATGTCGGTCGCGCGACGATCCTCGCGAGCGGCGGCGCCGGGCGCGTCTATCAATTTTCCACCGCGCCGCGGGGCGCGACGGGTGACGGGATCGCGATGGCGTGGCGCGCGGGCGCCCGCGTCTCCAACATGGAGATGATGCAGTTCCACCCGACCTGCCTCTATAATCTGGAGGTCAAGAATTTCCTGATTACGGAGGCGGTGCGCGGCGAGGGCGGCATATTGAAGCACCCGGTCACCGGGCACCGCTATATGCCCGATTATGACGAACGCGCCGAACTGGCCCCGCGCGACGTCGTCGCACGCGCGAACGACGATCAGATCAAGCGCTCGGGCCTGGACTTCGTCCACCTCGACATCAGCCACAAGGACCCCGATTTCGTCGCGGGCCATTTCCCGAACATCTATGAAAAGCTGCTGACGCTGGGCATCGACATGACGAAGCAGCCGATCCCGGTCGTGCCCGCGCAGCATTACACCTGTGGCGGCATATTGATCGACCTGGCCGGGCGCACCGACCTGCCCGGCCTATATGCCGCGGGCGAGTGCACCGAAAGCGGGTTGCACGGCGCGAACCGCCTGGCGTCGAACAGCCTGCTCGAATGTTTCGTCTTCGGCGAGGCGGCGGCGAAGGATATCATCGCGCGCTGGGACCAGCTCGACGCGCCGCCGCCGATCCGGCCGTGGGACGAAAGCCGCGTGACCGATTCGGACGAAGAGGTGGTGATCAAGCAGAACTGGACCGAAATCCGACGCTTCATGTGGAATTATGTCGGTATCGTGCGCACGACCAAGCGGCTGGAGCGCGCGCAGCACCGGATCAAGATGATGACCGGCGAGATCGAGGATTATTACGGCCATTTCCGCGTCACGACCGATCTGATCGAACTGCGTAACCTGCTGCAATGCGCCGACCTGATCGTGAAGAGCGCGCTGCACCGCAAGGAAAGCCGCGGGCTGCACTATACGCTCGATTATCCCGCCTTGCTGCCGGAGGCGGTCGACACGGTGCTGGTGCCCTGAACGGCGAATGGGTGCGCCGCGGGACCGGTTTCCCGCGGCGCACCCGTCCCGGCGGGCGTCCGATCCCCTAAAGTGTCGCGACGATCGCCGCGACGACCAGGCCCCACGCCAGGATCAGGACGGGCAGCATCAGCACCTGTGCGACTGCCCCCGCACCGCCGAGGTGCCCCGTGTGCGTCACCACGCCGTCGTGCATGAAGCGGCTCCAGCTCGGCGGCTTTGCGCCATGATCGGGCTTCATGCGCACCCACATCGCGGGGGTGCCGAACGCCATGATGATATAGATCGAAAAGATCGCCATCGGGATCGCCAGCCCCTTGTCGGCGAAAGTCGCGGCCATCACGCCCAGAAAGGCGAAATAGAGCGCGACCGTCGCGGCAAACAGCCCGGTCGGCAGGTCGAAGCTGCGGACGACCCGAACGCTGTGGTCGGGCAGGATGGCGGCGAGCGGTGCAGGCGCATCGACACGCTGAAAGGCGGCGGCGGGAATATGCTTGCTCATGATCGGGCTCCTTCGATGAGCCCGTCATGCGCCGATTCGTCGCCTCAAGCTTTGACGTCGATCAACAAGCGTGCGTGGCTCAGCCGCCGATGCCGAGCAGCCGCCCGACGAAGATCAGCGCGATCCCGCCGATGATCGAGGCAAGGCAGCCCGCGCGATTGAAATCGGCCTGGCCGCGCGTGGTCACCAGTCCGGCGAGCAGCGAGCCGCCGATGCCGAGCAGGATCGTGGCGATCCATCCCATCTGCACCGCGCCGGGACCGGTTTGCGGTGGCGTCGACCACTTAAGGTAGTCGGCATGAAGCTGCTTCGTCTGTTCGGCCCATGCCGGAGCTGTCTTCGGCTTGCGGCTCGAGAAGGCTTGGGCAAAGGCTGCGGGCGAGGCATTGATGGCAAGCGTCGGACGATAGACGCGGCCAAGTTCGCTGGTATCTGGATGAATGTGGACAAGCTGCTGATCGGGATACGGGCTCTTGAGCAGCGTGTAGTCCGATGACGGCATCTCGCCGAAGCGGCCGCCGACGAGCAGGACGAGATCGGAGCCCTTGATGTAGTCGCCGAGCTTCGGGTTGATGCCGATGCCGACATCGCCGGCATAGTTCTCGTCAAGATGGTCGAACAGCATCTGGCGGCGGAACTCGACGCCGACAGGCAGCGACCAGTTGCGGGCGATTTCTTGCATGTCCGCTACGGCCTGTTCGCCCCATCGGGTGCCGCCGAGAATGGCGATAGGGCGCTTGGCCTTGGCAAGCAGCGTTTCGAACTGGGCAAGCTCGGCTTCGCCGGGCCGGGTCTCGACCGGAGCCGAAGGCAGCGCTGCAGGTGCGTCGACGAGGCTGGTCAACATGTCTTCCGGCAAGGCGATGACGACCGGGCCGGGGCGGCCGGAGGTCGCTACCGAGAAAGCACGGGTTAGGATTTCGGGGATGCGGGCAGCATCCTCGATCTCCGTCGCCCATTTTGCGATAGGGCCGAAGAAGGCGCGGTAGTCCACTTCCTGGAAGGCTTCGCGCTCGCGGGCCTTCTGGGCGATTTGGCCGATGAACAGGATCATCGGGATGGAATCCTGGCGGGCAATATGAATGCCCGGCGAGGCGTTGGTTGCGCCGGGTCCGCGGGTGACGAAGCAGATGCCGGGTTTGCCGGTGAGGCGGCCGTGGCAGTCAGCCATCATCGCTGCGCCGCCTTCCTGCCGGCAGACGACGGTTTCGATCTTCGAATCGTGCAGCGCATCGAGGACGGCGAGATAGGATTCGCCCGGCACGCAGAACACGCGGTTGACGCCGTTGGCTTCCAGAGCGTCGACGATCAGTTGTCCGCCGGTTTTCATGATTTCGTCTGCTCCAGTTCGGCAAGGATTTCTCTGGTGTGCTCGCCAAGCCGGGGCGAGGGGCGATTGTAGGTCAGCGGCGTCTCAGACAAAACGATGGGGGCACGCACGGACGGCAAAGCGTTGTCGTCGCCGTCGTCGAGATCGAGGCGCATGCCGCGCGCGACGACCTGCGGGTCGGCGAAGGTCTGGCCGATGTCGTTGATGGGGCTGGCCGGCACATGCGCTTTTTCCAGCGCCGCGAGAATGTCGTCGCGTTTGCGGTCGGCAAGGGCTTCGACCATGTGGTCGTGCAGGGCGACGCGGTTGGCGACGCGGGCCGAATTGTTGATGAAGGCCGGGTCGTCGGCCAGATCCTCGCGGCCGATGATGGCGCAGAATTTGCGGAACTGGTTGTCGTTGCCGGTGGCGAGGATGAAGTGACCGTCCTTGACCGGCAAAACCTCGTATGGCGCGATGTTGGGATGCGCATTGCCCATCCGCGTCGGTGGCGTGCCTGAGACGAGATAGTTCAGGTTCTGGTTGGCGAGGACCGAAACCTGGGCATCGAACAGCGCCATGTCGACATGCTGGCCTTGCCCGGTCGCCTCGGCATGGCGAAGCGCTGCCTGGATGGCGATGACGGAATAGAGGCCGGTGAAGATGTCGGTGACGGCGACGCCGACCTTTTGCGGCTCGCCATCGGCGGCACCGGTGATCGACATCAGGCCGGACATGCCCTGCACGATGAAGTCGTAGCCGGCGCGCGGCGCATACGGCCCGTTCTGGCCGAAGCCGGTGATGGAGCAGTAGACGAGGCGTGGGTTCACGGCCTTCAGGCTCTCGTAGTCGAGGCCGTATTTCTTGAGGCCGCCGAGCTTGAAGTTCTCGATCAAGACATCGGCGCCGGCGGCGAGCTTGCGGATGGTCTCAGCACCTTCCGGGGTCGAGAAGTCGACGACGATGGAGCGCTTGCCGCGATTGCAGGAATGGTAATAGGCGGCGGAGAGGTTTTCGCCGTCCTTGCCGGTGACGAAGGGCGGCCCCCATTTGCGGGTATCGTCGCCGTCGGGGCTTTCCACCTTGATGACGTCGGCACCCAGATCGGCCAGCAACTGCCCGGCCCAAGGACCGGCGAGGATGCGGGCAAGTTCAATTACGCGGACGCCTTTGAGCGGAGCTTCGGTCATGGATTTCTGCGCCGTTGGTCGAGAGGATAGACGTGCTCTACCAACCCGTAGTGGCGATGTCACGGACCTTGCGCTGGGCCAGCAGCGGAGGCGCTATTTCAGCACGCCATCCAGCCATGCGGCGAAGTCGGCCATGACCTGATCGCGGTTGATCTCGTTCAAGCTTTCGTGCCGTGTTTGCGGGTAAATGGTTGAAACGAGATTCGAAAAGCCCATCCGGCGCATGCGCTTGGCCAGATGCTCGACCGCCTTGCCGCCGTCGGTCGCGGGGTCGTTCTCACCGCCGACGAGATTAAACGGCAGGGCCTTGCGGACGGCGGCAAAGTTGGCGTCGTCTGCTCCATCGAAGATGAAGCCGAACAGGTCGCGCCACAGCGATACCGAAGCTGGCCACCCGCAGAGCGGGTCGGCGATGTATTTGTCGACTTCGGCGGAATCGCGAGACAGCCAGTCGAACAAGGTTCGGTGGCCGGCAATCTTGCGGCCCCATGCGCCGAACGTCAAGCGCGGCAAGAGCTGTGACGGGACATCAGAGCCGAGCCGGAAGCGCTCCCAGGCGAGGATGGCGAGTGCGGCGCGACCGGGCAGGCCGGCGGTGAAGTTGGCGTTCCACACTGCGGCGGCGTGGATGCGCGCGGAATGCCGGAGCACGAAGTTGAGCGCAATGAGGCCGCCCATGGAATGGCCGAAGGCGATGACAGGCAGGCCCGGATGGCTTTTCGCGATGAGGTCGTGGACGGCGACA
>JAFKLT010000081.1 GCA_017309275.1 Sphingomonadales bacterium
TTGGTCGGGACCCGATCCGCGCGAAAGGCATCATGGCCAGCGGCGCATGACAAGGCCGCATCACAGGCCGGACACATGGCTGCACCAACCAGCAGACTGCATCGTTCCAGAAACCGCTTGCCAACGGAGGGCCGTCCACACACGGCCAATTCGGTTGAGCCGGCACTTGAAAGAAAGGGGCTCGCCGAAAGAGACGGATCATGTTGGTCTCCCCGATTTTCGTAACATCGGAACCTTCAACCCATCTTGTGACGAGGCAATCAGAATTCCCATCCGTTTCGACCTTGTTTCTTCCTTCTTGGCGCTCATCACCCACCAGATCGAGGCTCGCTTGGATGAGGGGGCCAAAGTTGAAAAGAATATCCACGCCGGCGGGTTTGCTCTTATTCGGGCTTCGAGCACCGGGTCGAGCAGCATATCTCTGCCCTTCAGCGAATAGCCGTCTTTGTCGCTTCTGGCGTTGAAGAGCCGCAATCCCTCCGGCCGCATCCTGCCGCACTGAATGAGCGCTTGGACTTTCTGGACATTGACCGCGCTCCAGACGCTGGCTGACTTTCGGGGGGTAAAGCGGATCTTGTAGCTCTGTCCATCGATGGATTTTCGGACCCCGTCGATCCAACCATAGCAAAGGGCAACATCGACCGATTCCGGCCAGGACATGCTTGGACGTCCGGAGCCTTTTACGAAATAGCCGACCCATAGCGCGGTGGCACTCCTGGAATGATCTTCGAGCCAAGCGCTGAACGCATCCTGCGTGGCGAAAAAGAAGGGCTCCTCCATCATGCATCCGTCAACCTTTCATGCGCCCTCCGGCGATGCCGGGGGGCGCAAATATAGTTTTGCTCTTTTGAAATCAGCGCGACGTCTGCTTTAGCCAGCCCAGAATTTCCCTGGTTGTCTCCTCTGGCTTTTCTTCCTGAATCCAATGGCCTGCGTCCAGGCTGACAACGTCGACGTTCGGCACGAAGTCGCGCAGGCTGGGAGATTTTGGAATGGCATCGCGATCGCCGTAGATCATGAGCGCCCGGTGCGGGACAATCGGGTCCGCAGACGCCAACAGGCGCCAATTGCGGTCGAGGTTTCGATACCAATTGATGCTGCCCGTGAAGCCGGACGCCTCGAACGCCGCGTCGAGGACGGACATTTCGGCAGGCGTCATGATCGGGTCGCCGCCGGCATTCTGCGCCTTCGCCAGGTTGATCATTATCATTCCCGGTTCGGGTGCCTGTGGAGGTTCGTTTTTGCGATACAGATTTCGCAGGAACTGCGATCTGTTTTCATCCAGCACAGCATCCGCCACGCCGGGCTGCCGGTTGAAATGTACCATGTAGTTATCGGCCCCCATGATCCTTTCGATCAGCGTCACCCAAGGTATGTCACCTCGTTCCTGATAGGGGAGCGCGAGTGCGATGAGCTTGCTCACGCGGTTTGGATGCAGCAGCGCCATGCCCCAGACAACATTGGCGCCCCAATCATGGCCGACAAAGACGGCGTCGTCGTATCCGAAGTGATCGAGGAGCGCGGCAAGATCACCAGTGAGATGTGTGATGTCATATTCGAACACGTCGGTCGGCCGCGCAGAATTGCCATAGCCGCGCTGGTTTGGAACGATGACATGATAGCCAGCGGCGGCAAGCGCCGACATTTGGTGTCGCCACGAAAAGGCATGGCCCGGCCACCCATGACAGAGCACAATCGGGTGTCCCGAGTTTTCCTTTCCGGCTTCGAAGACCTCCAAATCCACGCCGTTGGCGGAAATCATGGTGGGTTGAGGAAAGCCATTTGGTTCAGACATTTATTTTCCTTCTTGTGCTTGGGCGCCGGCGCAAAACGGCGACGCATTTTCTGCCCCGTTGATCAGAGGATTCGTGCCGAACGCCCACGGGCATCGACATCCGGGATCTAATCTGCAATGGTGCCAAAATCTGGCACCATTGTTTGTTGGCCCACCGAAAATGAATGTTCATAGTCGACAAGAGGCGGTGATCCGAAGCCTGCGACGGAACGGATCATCGACGATTGCCGAGCTTTCGGTTCAGGTGGGTGCATCCCGAAGAACATTGCTGCGCGACATCAGCGCGTTGCGAGAGCAAGGCTTTGTCATTCATTCCGAACCCGGTCGTGGCGGGGGATTGCGACTTGACCCGGGTTCGGTTCAGACGACGCCTCGCCTTTCGGTGACGGAGGTATTTGCTCTTCTGATCGGCGTGGCGGCCATGCGCGCGGCGGGAAACCTCCCTTTTGCAAGTCTGGCAGATGCCGGACTTGCAAAGATCGAGAAGGCATTGCCGTCCGACAAGGTCCGCGATTTGCGGCAGTTTCTGGACTGCCTGTATGTCGGGGAACTCGCGCCGCAAGTCGACAGAAGCAATATCGGTACGATGGACCGCGCACTGCTTCCCGAATTCGAGGCCGCCTTTCTTCAGCGCCTGCATCTGCAGTTCCATTATCAAGATGCGAAAGGCGAACGCAGCATGCGTGTTGTCGAACCGCAGGCGATGCTGATCTTGCCGCCACTTTGGTATCTGGTTGCCTGGGATCCCGAGCGCGATGATTTCCGGCATTTCCGCATGGACCGAATCCGCGAACCGCGCTGTATGGAGGGAAGGGCGTTTCGGAAACGGAAGGTCGTTTTCGATAAGGGGGTTCGACCATTGGAAGGTGCAATGGAGGCGGAAACTCAAGATTGACGGGCGCCGGTGCAGGGCCGAGCAGCTAGAAGCGTTGTCAAAGGCTCTGGAGCCGCCCGCGCGAAATTGCGGGGGGCCATGAGTTCAAGTGTCCACGCTCCTCATCGGGCGCCGGTAGCCGGACGCTGCTAGAATTTTGGCAGTCGGGTGCCGGGCGCAGGCGGATCGATCGGCGCTCCGGCAAAGCATTGCGCCACAGCCATCCACTTCTTGGCAACCGGACCGACAACTTCAAGTTGCGTGTCGGCAATATTGCGGACTTGTGTAACGACGAAACAGAACGCGGTAGCGTCCCCACATACATGGTCTGTCGTGTTCTCCTCATTCCATGTCCAGACGTCGCCCGAAGGCGCCGTCAGTTCGACACGTGGAGCAGGTCCGGGGAGCTCAAGGCCTCGGTTGACGAAGGTCCAGCCGAACGTCTTGATGCCGATGGTGGCAACATGCTTTACACGATCAGTGTGAGTGCGTGTGGTTTCGGCAAGGTCGAAGATCGCTTGCGCATGGGACCAGGTCTCCATGAACCGCGCTGTCAGGAACATGCGCGCGCCCATGTCCGGCCCGAACCATGGAAGCCGGCTCGACGGATCCAGGTCGGAGAATTTTGCGGCCAGCTCCACGGCTGTCGCGTGCCAGGCATCGATCAGTTCGGAAGCACTGAGACCCGCAAGATTTTCCCGAGCAACCGCTTGATGGTCCTTTCCCTGCTGAAAGCTCGCCGCCAGGCGATTGCGCTCGTGCCCGAAAGCCTCGCGCCCCTCCGCCGATTTCAGGCCGACCAGATCGAACAAGTGAAGATGTGCTACGACATCCCAGGGAGTCCATTTCATGAACCCCGTTTCCTGGGCCCAGACTTCCTCTGGAAGCCCTTGGAATACGGTATGGAGATAGTTCACTTCCGCAAGGAAGTCGTCGCAAATTAGCTTCATGGCATGGTCCTGGTTGGGTCGGGGGATGGCAAGCTTGCCTTGGCAACTCATCATGGGTCACGCGGGGGCTGCGGCCAACAGGCCGTCCAGCTTGTAGACCGCGTGGGCGTTCCTGCTCAGAAAGTACGGCCACGCTTCGTCGGAAAGCGACACATCGTCCATTTCACGAAAAATTCGCTCGTAAGAAAGGGCTGGATAATAGCCCGCGAAGAGGATTTTCTCCTTCCCGCGCTTGTTCGCAAATTCGATGATGTTTTTTGCGTAGTGCTTGGGTGCCCAAGCGGAGGTCGAATAATATAGGTTGGGCCATTTGAGCAGCATTTTGACGCACAGATCTGTCCACGGGTCGCCGCCGTGGCGCATGACTATTTTAAGCTCGGGAAAGAACCATGCGACTTCGTCCAATAATCCCGGGTACTGGCATTTATAAGGCACGCGCGGACCCGGCACGCCGACGAGCATGTTGATGGGTATGTCGAGTTCGCAACATTTGGCGTAAATCGGATACCAGCGTCTATCGTCGATCGGGACCTGGGGGTTCAACAGGCAAGGCGCTCCCGCAGCGGCCACGATGTTCGGGTGGAGTTTTACGATTTCTTCCAGCCGCCGTACCCCATCCATGCTCATATTGGGGTCGGTGCCCACCTCGCCAAGGAAGCGACCGGGGTGCTTCTCGAACAGGGTCAGCGTGTTTTCGGGTTGATGAATATCCACATGAATCATTGCCATCCGGACACCGAACCGGTCCATCATCTCGACGACCGTGTCCGGGTCGACGGCCTGGCCCATTCGATCCGGCGCGTCTTTGAAAAGATATTGTGCGGGGTGGTGAGAAAAATCCTCCGAAGCTTTGTCCCGCATCAACTTGCGAGCATCGGACATGCCCATGCCGGCCTGTCCATTCGGAAGGTCCATCATGAGGTCAATTACAGGAATGTCTAACGGACGGGCCACGGAGATCTCCTCGGTTTGTTGAATGTGTTCCGCGTGGTCGCGGCTTTGTCTCTATCGACGATCGTCACGGCGGGACTCCGCGCGCGGCGTGGCGTTGAAAGACGCTCGGTGTCGATGCCCACGAATGCCTCCCCATTGCGACATCCCTGCTGGCACATGATGTCAGTCAGGCCGGATTCCGCATTCCCTGTCGCCGCTGATTCGGCCCTTGCTATATATCATGGTATAATCTAGATCACGATCTAACACGATGCAAGAACGAACCAGCATCGGTCTTTTTGAGGGGATATGGCATGTACCGTTCATCGGGTCTTTTTCTGTATGCGGCGACGGGTTCGGCGCTTTTCATGGGTACGGCTAATGCTCAGGAAAATAATCAGGAAATCGTCGTCACGGCGGAGCGTCGCGAGCAGGCCATCCAAAGCGTTCCAGGCGCCATTTCGGCTCTTACGACACAGCAACTGGAACTGCAGGGGATCGATTCCGCGTCCAGCTTGCAATTCAGCGTCCCCGGAGTTTTCGTTGGTGAGCAATCGACGCAAACCAGCGTAACGATCCGCGGTGTCGGTCCTACGCCGCAGGGGCAGTCAGGCGTATCTTCGGTTGCCGTCAGCGTAGATGGCGTCAATCAATCGCGAACGGTAGCGATGGGGTTTGCGCAAGTTGACCTGAAGCGGATCGAGGTCGCCCGCGGGCCTCAAGGCACTCTGTATGGCCGCAATGCGACAGGCGGCGCGATCAATTATATCACGCAAGAACCGACCGGTTCGTTCGAGGGCGAATTGTCCGCCGGCTATGCCGAATATAATGAATTCAGCGGAAGCGGTGTCGTGAATATCCCCATCGGCGACCGCATCCGCTCGCGACTGGTTGTCGATTACAAGAACCGCCGGGACGGGTTTGTCGATAACATCTCGCCCGGTGGCGAGGATGTCGATGCGAGGGAGCAGCTTGCGGGGCGCTTGCGGATCGCCGTTGACCTGGCGGATACGCTGGAGCTGGACGTCAATCTTTCGAGGATGAGCATAAACCACACGGGGAATTATCTGAGCCAACTCAACACGCCGACCCCCGAGGCCCTTGCGGCCAGCCCGATCCTGGCAGCCGCGACCTTCTATCCCGGCCGGAACAGGGTTACGGGCGCCAACGAGCCTAATCGCAACAGGCTCCTGTATGATGTCGCGAGCGCGACGCTCAAATGGGATTTGCCTTTCGCGACGTTCAAATCGATCACCGCGTATCAAAAATATAAAAGCAGGACGAGGGCCGACGGGGACGGCCTCGATCTCTCCCTTTCGTCGCTGGCAGGAAGGAATATCAACAAAACCTTCTCTCAGGAATTGACCGTCGCAGGTTCGACGGACAGCTTGAGCTGGGTCGTTGGCGCCTTCTACTCGAACGAAGACGACCAGAACGAGTTTCATATCAGATTCACGGAAAACCTTTTGGGGGCTGGGCCTGACTCAGGCCTCGACTATCTGCAGCCGAAATATTCCCAAAAAACTTACGCGGCTTTTGCGGATCTGACCTACTCTGTAACCGACAAGATCGACCTGATCGCTGGCATCAGATATACTAAAGACAAGTTGCACGCGGAATACAGCTCATCGTTCTTTGCCAATAATTTCCCGAATATATTCACTCCCCCTCCTCCATCTACGATAGCCGTCGCATTCCCTCTATGTCCGGCGACAGTGGATGAACCGGATTTCAGCTCTACGACGCCCCGTATTGGCGTTCAGTACAAACTTGCTGATAAGCAAATGGTGTACTTCAAATACTCGCAAGGATACAAAGCTGGTGGCGTAAATGTCTATAGCTGTAATAATACATATGAGCCAGAGGAAGTTAAATCTTACGAGCTTGGCTACAAGAGTACGCATTTTGACGGCGCACTCGTATTAAATGCGACAGCATTCCACTATGATTATACGAACTTTCAGGTTTCACAGATCATTAACAGCACTCTTTCGACTACAAACGCGTCATCTGCTATAGTCGACGGCCTTGAACTCGAAACCGTTCTGGCGCCCGGTGACCATTTTCGGGTTAGTGCGAGCTACGCCTATATTCATGCTCGCTACGATGAGTTCATGAACATCGACGGCCTCAATCCCTCGGCTGGCCTGCAGAATTTGTCGGGCAATTTGCTCAACGGTTCGCCGAAACATTCCGGAAATGTCACGGTCTCCTACAAGTCGGACGACTACAGTTGGGGCAATTTGACGGGGGCGGTCAGCCTGAGCAGCCGGTCTCGTACATTCTTTCGGGAGTTCAACGCGAAAGAAGATTCACAGAAGGGGTTCACCTTGGTGAACCTAAGCCTCGTCTGGAAAAGCCCGGATGATGCCTATCAGGTCCGTCTCTATGCGAATAATGTTACCGATAAGGCCTACTACCAGTTTCTGGCTGCCGAAGACGTTATCGGCAGCCGATACGGATATTGGGGCCCTCCGCGTCAGGTTGGATTCGAGGTAACCACACGGTTTTGAGTGTGACGGTTGTTCACAAGTCCATTTAGGTGCTGTCCGGCGCTTTTTGCGGCGTGCCGGTCATGGCGATCGGGGGCAATATTCAGTGCAAGGAAAAAAGATGTCAGAACGTATCGATAGAATTGCTGCGGTCGCCGAGCGCTATGTAAATTCCGGGAGCTTTTCCAGCATCGAATGGGCTGTCGATGTTGACGGCCGCGCATTGAGTGCCGGAAAATTCGGCAAGGCGGATCAGGAGGCTGGAACCGGGATCGCTGACGGCGCCCTGTATCGCATCTACTCGATGACCAAGCCGGTGATTTCTGTTCTGGCCTTGCAACTGATCGAACAAGGTCGCCTGAGATTTACAGATATCCTTCCGCAGTTTGACGAACGCTTCAGTCGGATGGTCGTGCTGACATCGGACGGACAGATTCAACAGGCCCAAAGGCCGATCACGGTCGAGGACCTGCTGACCCATCGTGCTGGATTTACCTATGAATTCATCCACGGTTGCCACATCGCGCAATATTACAGAGAAGCGAAGGTCTCGTACAACGACGACAGTCTCGACGAGATGATGGGCAGGCTGTCAACGCTACCCCTGGGTTTTCATCCAGGCCAGAACTATGGCTACGGCGTTTCGACCGATGTGTTGGCACATGTGATAGAAAGGGCGACCGGCAGCGATGTCGGTACGCTGCTCGCAGAACATATCTTCGGGCCCCTGGGCATGAAAGATACGGCTTATCATGTGCCGGAGGAAAAGCAGTCGCGGCTGGTCAAGATGTATGGCCGCGAAGGATTCCTGAATCCGCCAGCGATCACTTTGCCCGGAAAGCAGGAACTGGTTCCGGTCGATGTGGTCCCCTACTATCCGGTCAATAAGAAGACATTCCGTCGTGGCGGGATAGGATTATACTCGACGCTCGCCGACTATCGCAAATTCGCGGCCATGATGCTGGACGGCAAATCGCCCGATGGCGAGATACTGTTGTCTCGCAAGATGATCGAGATGATGTCGGCGAACCGTATTCCCGCGCACCTTCAGCCGCTTTGGCCAGGCGTCATGGAGGGATATGGCTGGGGATTGGTTGGTCGCTTGCTCATCGACCAGGGGCGAACGACGAACCTGTCCGGCGTGGGCGAGTTTGGCTGGGCCGGCGGAGCTTCGACCTTTTTTTGGGTTGATCCAAAGGAGCGTATGACCGGCGTCATCCTGACTCAATATCTGGGCTCATGGTTGCCTCTCGCCAATGATCTGCGCACGGCTGCATATCAGGCGTTAACCTGACGTCGCTGCCTCGATCGACATCATCGCTGCTTTCCGGACAAAGCCGGATGCAGCGACAGGCGTTGCTACGAAATCTAGTCCCGCCACAGTACTCGAGTTGAGTATGGAGCGCACTTACTGAGTGAGGACGCTATGAATACATCGCGCCTTAAAACAACAACCAAGATCATTTACGGGATCGGTCAGGGGGCTGAAGGGGTCAAGATGGCCGCTTTCTCGGTATTTCTGATTTTTTACTACAATCAGGTCCTTGGACTATCCGGATCTTTGGCCGGGCTGGCAATAGGTATAGCCCTCGTTTTCGATGCGGTTTCTGACCCACTCGTGGGTTCGCTTTCGGATCGATGGCAATCTCCCAAGGGTCGCCGCCACCCATTCATGTATGCGGCCATTCTTCCCTTTGCCATCTCGATATTTCTCCTCTTTTCTCCTCCGCAAAGCCTTCCGGAAGCTGGCCTGTTTGCCTGGCTAACGCTTTTCGCAGTGCTCACCCGCGTTGCGATGGCATTGTTCCATGTGCCGCATCTATCGTTGGGCGCCGAACTCTCGTCCGATTTCGATGAACGCACCACCATTGTCAGCTACCGGTTCTTTTTCAGTACGTTAGGGACATTGATCGCCGTCGGCTTGGGTTTTGGTGTCTTTCTTGCCGACACCAGCAACGGGCGGGGGCTGTTCAATCCCATCCAATACTCAATTTTTGCGGCTACGCTGTCCCTCGTGATATTTTTCGTGATGACGACGAGCTCGCTCGGAACGCAGAAATTTGCATCCCGGCTCTACCAGGCGCGATCCAGCCACCCAGCTTGGCGACAATCCGGCCTGTTTCGTCAGATGGTAAGGGATTTGCGTGCCGCATTACGCAATCGGTCATTCCGCGGATTATTCTTCGGACTGTTGGCCACTGCCGTCATGATCGGTGTGGATAATTCTCTAAGTTTGCACATGAATTCATTCTTTTGGGGGCTGTCGAGCGAGCAGAACATGCCTTTCTTCATCGCCAGCCCGATAGGGCTCTTGGTTGGCGTGTTGTTTACGCACAGGCTCGGTATCTTGTTCGACAAGAAGCCCCTCATAATTTGGGGCACCGGCGGCTGGCTCGCGTGTCAGATAACCCCGGTCATGCTTCGCTTCTTCGACAGTTTCCCCACGAACGGATCAACCGAATTGGTGTGGGTGCTAGTCTCGTTCAAATTCCTGCAAGGCATGATCCTCGCGCAAATCATCGTGCCGTTCAACTCCATGGTCGCTGACATCGTCGACGAACATCAGCTCGAAACCGGCGAGCGTAATGAAGGCATATTCTTCGGGGCCGTGGGATTCTCTGGCAAAGCCACTACGGGCTTGGGAAGTTTCGCGTCGGGAGTGGCGCTGGATCTGATATCCTGGCCAAAAGGCTCGGCTATACGCTCGGCGTCCGACGTCCCGGCAGAGACCATAACGGCGCTTGGAATGGTTTATGGGCCAAGCATCGCAATTTTTGGCGTGGTCTCTATCTGGTTCTACTCTCATCACAGTTTGAGCCGCAGCAGGCATCGCGAGATTCAGGCAGAGCTTCAGAGGCTACAGCGAGCGAGCGATGCCGCACCGCTTTGACTTCAAGGGGATTTGGTTCGGCGCGATCGCCAGAACTGGCCGGAGCTGTACCAAGCGCGATCAAGGGCGCCGTGAGAATGGTCTGGTATCAATCCGTCGTTGAGCGGGTACTGCCGGAGGGCAATGAATCCAAAATCGGCGAGACCTGCTTCTGCAATTTGGCCAGCTTGCGATTTGATTTTGCCCGAAATGCATCCGGATAAAATGCGTTTAGCATAAGCTCGACACCCAGCTCGACGCGGATCATCCATTCGTCCGACGAGATCGTGCCGCCCGACCATAAAATGACGGTTCCGAACCAGAACGTCTCCAGCTGCTCTGCCAGAACGGAAGGCATGGCATGAGGGGAAAGCTGGCCACGTTGGATTTCCAGTTCGATGCGTCGTTTAATCCCTTCAAGAGCCGTCCGCAGGGTATGGCTGCGTGGTGGAATGGCTTGCAGTACCACCCTGAAAACAGGTTGATAGATGTCCTGTTTGGAGATGTAATAGGCCGTGATATCGCGAAACCCCTCCATGACGGTTTCGGGTTCCGCGACGCCATGACTGTATATGTCGCTCATGCTTCTGGCAACGAGCGCATTGAGAATGCCCTCTTTGGATTTGAAGTGATTGAACGGCGTCGCCGGGCTCACGCCAGCGCAACTCGCGACTTCGCGAACCGTCATATCCGTGTCGCCACGGGTCTTGATCAGGCTGGCCGTTGCATCCAGAATTTGACTACGAATGTTGCGCCTCCGGCGTTCATAGCCATCAATCGTGCCATTCGTATCCATAATTCCTTGACCCATTTCGTGTTATCGGATTTTAAATTTAAATATATTGGATAATATTTATTGCATTAGAGTTTTTATTCTAAAATTATTACAAGAATACAGAAATATGCACAAACAGCGGCATTCTCTATCTGCCCGATCTCGGTATCTGGGCGAGAATTCCGAGTCAACCAACCCACCTTTTCCACATCGCGATAGCCGGTCCAAAATGGCTTGAATTGTATCTTGGTATAATTCACCCTTTGGCCATCGGATGCAACCGGGAAATGGGAGGGCTCATGTACAGGGCGGATTTGGATTGGGCGGCATATGGCTTTGGAGAATTCTCATTGGGGATATCCGACGTCACTTTCGACCGTTCCGGATATTTGTGGACAGTGGATCGAGGTGGTCGCGCCTGGGGGGATCGCGATGCCGAGCAACGGATTGCGACCGATGTGCTGCGATGCTGGTCGCCGAATGGTCAAATGGAAAAATCATTCGGAGCGGGGCTGTTCGTCATGCCGCACAGTGTCACGGCTTGCGAGGATGGGCTGCTGGTAACCGATGTCGGACTCCATCAGGTGCTCAAGCTGACGTGGCAAGGTGCGGTCGAGTGGTCGCTTGGCAACCCCCGATCTCCCACGGATGCGCTCGATGGATTCAACCTGCCGACAGATGTGGCCGTATGTGAGGATGGCGGATTCTTCGTATCCGATGGTTACGGCAACGCCCGGGTGCTGAAGTTCGGGGACGATCTTGGTTTGGAGGCAAGTTGGGGGCAGCAGGGCGGGGCGACCGGCGAATTTAGACTGCCCCACGCCTTGGACATTCTTGATGGATCCACTGTCGTCGTAGCTGACCGAGAGAATGCTCGAATCCAGATGTTCGATTTTGCCGGCGTGCATTTCAAGACGATCAAGTCCGATACGCTCGGAAAACCCTATGGAGTGAGTGTCCGCGGCCGTCGAATTTACGTGGCCGACAATGGGTTCCCGGAAGAGAAGCGGGCGGGGGTGTCGATCTTCGATCTGGACAGTGGCGAAACGCATCGTTTTGGCGCGTTGGGCAAGGGCGCGGGCGAAATGCTGGGGCCGCACAGCCTTGCCGTCGATTGCAACCACGACATATTTGTCGCCGACGTGGTTCGCGGACTTCTGAAGTTCACCCCGGCTTAGGGCATCGACTCCCGCACCGCCCGGCGCCGGTTTTGTCATCGGACCTTCGAGCTCTCTTCCCGATACAGGCACCGGGTCTTTCCGCGAGCGATCTGCACGGCCGCGCGGCAATGCCGGACATGAAGGCGCCGATGGCCTGCCCAGCGAGGCTGGCTGGGCAACTCACTTAGCTTGCGGCAAACCTCGGTGCCGTCACCGCGCCCCGATCGGTGGCCTAAGCGCCCCGGTCGCCGAGTTCGGCCGTCCACACGTGCTAGATCGCGCTCGACATATCTGACGACGAAGATCGGTTTCCTCTGCGTTGGGTTCGGTTCCTTCACGATGTCGGTTTCCCGTTTCTTCGCGGAGTACTTCTGCTGTTTTCCGTCCTTTCTGCCGGCCACACGCCGACGTGAACCGATGACGGAAATGGCGAGGCAAGCCATTCCGGACAACTCTCTTGCAGATTGTATTATATCATGCTATAAAATATAGCGTAGCATATGTTGCTGCCATCAGCGGAGGTTCTTTCTGGTATGCTCGCAAGAGACCACTGGTACATTGCTTGTCCCTCATTGAAGCTGGCCGAACGAAAGCCGCTGGCTGCGCAATTCGGCGACCTTCAGGTTGTCGTGTTTCGCGGCAAGAACGGGGAGCCGCATGCGCTGCTCGATCGATGCTGTCATCGGGGCGTCAAGCTTTCTCGCGGACGGGTCAGCGAGAACGGCTGCATTGCATGCGGCTATCATGGCTGGGAATATGACGCTCAAGGGAATGTCCAACATATTCCGTCGCTTGGTGATGGAAAAATGCGGTCGAAATTCCAGGTACCAAGTTTCCATGTTCGCGAAACGCATCACTATGTCTGGGTCTGGATTCCTGGCGAGAGCGAGGCGCCGACCTATGAGCCGGAATTGCGAGGCTTCGCGCCTGGAACCTGGATCCAGTTTTCAGGAATCTGGAAATGCAATGTGTCGGCTGCGGTCGAAAACCAGTTGGACACCGCCCATCCGGTCTTCTCGCACCCGACCACATATCCGACATTCGAGACCGATCGGGAACTGAATCCCGAACTTTTCCTCTCGACATGGCGAGGCCATGTCGAGGACGGCAACAAGGTCGAGATATATTTTCTGCCGACCGACGGCACTCCCGTTCAGAGGCCCACGATCGAAAATCCGGGATCGAACATTACGGCGTTCGAGATGCCTTACAGGAACTATGTGTTCCTTACCTCGGCCAATGTGCGGGCGATTTACAACTGGATACCCTTGTCCGAAGACACGGGCCGATTGGAATATATGTCGCTTTCCTGGCCACCTAAAGGGCCCGGCGATTTCAAGGTGCGAATCTGGGACGAGGAACTGGAAATTCTCGCGCAGGACCGTGTCCTGCTCGAAAGTGCGCAGGGGACCTACAATCCGTCCAGGGACAAGCATGTTCCGGCAGACAGGCCGCCTTTGGCCGCGCGACAGATCATTCACCATGCGCATCAATTGGCGGCAGCACCCCCGAAAGACCAAGAGTTCGAATTCGAGGTGTACGCCTGATGTCCGGTGAATGGAAACTGTCCGTAGCAGGGGCGCTCGAGAACGGCCGGCAGGTCTTTGACGTAATCAATCCTGCGACCGAAAAGGTCTTTGCCCAGGCTCCCAAGGCGGACGCCGCAATGCTGGAGGCTGCGATCGCGGCTGCCGAGGCTGCGTTCCCGTCCTGGCGCGCGACTGCCGCCGAAGATCGGCACCGGATGTTCCGGCAGCTCGCCCGGAGAATCGAGGCCCAGGCCGAGGAGTATGTGTCGATCCTGGTCCAGGAAGCGGGGAAGCCGCGAAAGCAGGCGGATATCGAGGTTCGTACCGCCCTGTACATGATCGATACGCTAGCGGCGTTGAGCGATTTTCCCGAGGAGGCAATGCCTCTTGCCGACGGCCGCGTTGCACGGATTTTCCGGCGGCCGTTGGGCGTCGTGGCCGGGATAACCCCGTGGAACATGCCTTTGCTGCAGCCTGTGATGAAGTTGATGCAGACTTTGGCGACGGGCAATTGTCTGGTGCTCAAAGTTGCCCCGACCGCGCCGCTCGCCGCGCTAAAACTGGGCGCCGATGCCGTCGACATCTTTCCCGCCGGCACCATGAGCGTTTTGGCCGACGAGAATGAGCTGGGGCCGCTGCTGACTTCGCATCCGGGGATAGCGAAAGTGGCATTCACGGGCTCGACGACAACTGGCCGAAAAATCATGGAAAGTGCCGCGCCTTCACTCAAGCGCCTCACGATGGAACTTGGCGGAAGCGACGCGGCAATCGTCCTCGAGGATGTGGACGTCGAAGGCGTTGCCAAGCAATTGTATCTGGGAGCGATGTACAATTGCGGGCAAATCTGCACGGCGCCCAAAAGATTCTATGTTGCGCATCAGATCTACGATCAATTCTGCGATGCCCTTGTTGCACTTACGGCGAAGGCTTCTCTCGGCGATCCGGCAGATCCGAAAACGAACCTCGGCCCCCTGCAAAACCGCATGCAATATGAGCGGGTGCTGGGACTGATCGATGATGCCAGAGCGAACGGTGTCGTATGCGCCGGCGGTAACGCGCCTGATCGACCGGGCTATTTTGTCGAGCCTACGATCGTACGCGACATCGAAGATGGAACGCGGGTCGTAGATGAAGAGCAATTTGGTCCGATCATGCCCATCGTTCGCATCAAGGACGCAAGCGATGGTCTGGCTCGCGCAAATCGGTCTCCCTATGGTCTGGGAGGCTCGGTCTGGTGTGCCGACGAGGACCGCGGGGCCAAAATTGCGGCCGAGCTCGAATGTGGTTCGGCGTGGGTAAACGCGCACAATGCAATATCCATGGATGCGCCCTACTCGGGGGCGAAACAATCAGGATATGGAGTGGAGGGAGGAGATGAAACGGTTCATGCTTTCACCCAGGTGCACGTAGTTTACAAGCCGAACTGATCGTTTCATGAAACGCGTAGAGCGCCTCTTTCGACTGATACTTCTGATGCGCGAGGGAAGGGTTCTTACCGGCCATTATCTCTCGGAAAAACTGGGTGTATCGAGCAGGACGGTCTATCGGGATATTAGCGACTTGGTCGATTCCGGTGTTCCGATCGATGGCCAGTCCGGTGTAGGCTTTCTGCTTCGAGACGAGCGCCAGTTGCCGACGGTCATATTCACCGACGACGAGTTGCAAGCTCTTGCGCTGGGCGCGGAGATGGTTCGGACTTGGTCGGATCGAGAGCTGGGCAATGCGAGCGAGAACGCCATACGCAAGCTCGAAACGGTTCTGCCTAGAAATCTGAAAGCCAAAATTCACCTCGACGGCTTCAAAGCTCATGGCGTTCCAATGCCGGAGGATAATTCCGAGAAACTGAAAATGCTTCGCGCTTCCATCGAGGCCGGAGAGAAACTGGTTCTATCCTATTTGTCTCATGGAAATGTCGTGAGCCGTCGAACCATCAGGCCCTTGCTGTTGGGGCGCTGGTACGGGGTCTGGTCGGTGGGCGCATGGTGCGAGCTGCGCGGTGAATTTCGCACATTCCAGGCCGACCGAATAATTGGCGTCGAAAAGACAGAGGAGTCTTTCGAGCACGCGGCGGACTGCGATCACCATGCTTACCTGACCAGTCAAACTCGCCTGGGCCTCTTCCGGAAGCAAAACGGTGGTCCGGGGCATGGTGCGTCGCGGCCGATGGACGGTTCCAGATCGCCGCCGCCGACACCCACCGCATTAGAGACAATGACCACATTATAATTGAGGAGAGAGCCGCAATGAAACCGCTCGAGGGCATTACAGTAATCGAGTTCTCGACTATGATCACGGCCTCTTTCGCGGCCATGATGATGGCCGAACAGGGCGCGCGCGTGATCAAGGTGGAGCCGTTGGAGGGCGGAGATCCCATGCGCTACATGGGGGCCGAAAATGCCGGTATTTCATCGCTGTTCGCTAATTGCAATCGCGGTAAGCAATCGATACGCGTCAACGTGAAATCCGAAGAAGGTCAGTCGCTTATCCGCGAAATGATCTCCGAAGTCGACGTGCTGATACATAATTTCCGTCCGGGTGTGATGGATCGGTTGAACCTGGGCAGCGATGCGCTTCGGGCGATCAATCCCAAGCTGATCTATGCGGCAGTTTCAGGCTTCGGCACGAAGGGAGGCTTGGCGAACGCGCCCGCCTATGATCCTATCATTCAGGCATATGCCGGGCTCACCGTCACGCAGGGCGATTGCAATAGACCTGCTTTTTTCCGGACGTTGATCAGCGACAAGATCACGTCTTACACCGCTTGCCAGGCCGTCACGGCGGCGCTCTTTCACCGCGAACGGACCGGGGAAGGGCAACACATAGATGTGTCGATGCTCGATGCCAGTCTCTTTTTCGTTTTTCCGGATGGTTTCCAGAATCATACGCTGCTGGACGATGATCTCGTCTCGCAGCCGTTGACGATCGATCTCGTCTTCAGGCTCATGCCCACGAAAGATGGCGGGGTGGTTTCGGCCCCCGGCACGCCGGACATGCTGATGCGATCCTTGACCGCCGTCGGTGTGCAACATTTGCTGGAAGACGAGCGGTTCAACAGTAACGAAAAACGATCAGCCAATTTCGAGGAATTTTTCTCGTTACTGAGCGAAGCCTATCTTCAATATACGTCGGACGAGGTCATCCAGAGGCTGGAGGAAGCCGATATACCTTGTGCCCGCTGCCTCAGCAGAGATGAAGTCCTGGCGCACGACCAGCTTGCCGCAAATGATACGATCGGAACAATCGATCACCCGTTGATGGGGAAGATGCGGGTCGTCAAATTCCCGGCGCGCTTCGCCGGGGAGCGCCTTGCTCCATCCCGCCCAAGCCCCGCTCATGGCGAGAATACGAAGGAAGTGCTCGACGCCTTCGCGATCAACGAACAGCGGATTCAGTCATTGATGGGATCCGGTGTAATTATCTGAAATTGCTTCAACCTATTGCGAAACAAGCTTTTCACGGGGAATTTGAGCATGAGAACGCGTATCACCGAGCTTTTCGGTATCGAGCATCCGATCGTTCAGGGCGGGATGCATTATGTGGGCTTTGCCGAGCTGGCCTCGGCGGTGGCGAACGCCGGTGGACTTGGTCTTATCACCGCGCTGACGCAGCGCACACCCGACGATCTCGCCCGCGAAATTGCTCGCTGCCGCGAGATGACCGATCCCGGCCGCGTGTTCGGCGTCAACCTTACCTTCCTCCCTTCCGTCACACCCCCCGACTACCCGGGATATGTACGGGCGATTATCGAAGGCGGTATCAAGGTAGTGGAGACCGCGGGCAACAACCCGTCCCAATGGCTGCCGGTGCTCAAGGAAGCCGGGATCAAGGTCATCCACAAATGCACGAGCGTGCGCCATTCCCTGAAAGCCGAAGCGATCGGCTGCGATGCCGTCTCCGTCGACGGCTTCGAATGCGGCGGCCATCCGGGCGAGGACGACGTGCCCAACTTCATCCTGCTGCCGCGCGCCGCCGATGAACTGAAAATTCCTTTCGTGGCTTCGGGCGGCATGGCCGACGGACGCAGCTTGGCTGCAGCGCTCAGCCTCGGGGCCGACGGCATCAACATGGGCACCCGTTTCATCGCGACGAAAGAGGCGCCCGTGCACGACAACGTCAAGCAGGCGATCGTGGCAGCGACCGAGCTCGACACCCGGCTCGTCATGCGCCCCTTGAGGAACACCGAACGCGTATTGAACAATGCCGGCGTCGAGCGCCTGCTGGAGAAGGAGCGCACACTTGGCGCCAACCTCAAGTTCGAGGACATCCTTCCCGAGGTGGCGGGCGTCTATCCGCGCATCATGAAAGAAGGAGACATGGATGCGGGCGTTTGGTCGTGCGGCATGGTTGCCGGCCTCATCCACGACGTGCCCAGCGTCAAGGAACTCGTCCACCGCATCGTCGACGAGGCGGAAACGATCATATGCGGACGGCTAGCCGGCATGGTTACGGCCGGGCGCGCAGCCCTATAAGAGGGCGCGCCAGTTGCTTCACCTCATGCTGGCGTAACTATCGAACGAACCTCGCCCGCGTGGTCGAGGTTCGTTCGAAATGATTCATCGCGCTGCCCGTGACGCAGCGTTGCGGCCGTTAACGTGTCGGGCGGTCGGTTCTCGCCATGCTCAGCACCTGGAGCTGAGTGAATTCGTTCAGGCCTTCCTCTCCGAGTTCTGCGCCCACACCCGAAAGCTTTGCACCGCCGAAAGGGATGTGGGGCTGCAAGTCGCCGTGCTTGTTGATCCAGACGCTGCCGCTCTCGATCTGCTCCGCCACACGCCAAGCCTTTTCGGCATCGCTTGCCCAAACGGAGCCGCCGAGGCCGTAGATGGACGCGTTGGCGCGAGCGACGACTTCGGCGGGATCGGCATATTTGATCACCGGCATGACCGGGCCGAACTGTTCTTCGTCGACAAGTTTCGAACCGTCGGTGATGTCGCGTACGATGGTGGGCTCGATGAAATAGCCTCTGTTGCCCTTGCGGCTGCCGCCGGCGATGATCTTGCCGTCTTCCTTGGCGCTGTCGATGAAGCCGAGGATCTTCTCGAACTGCTGCCTGTTCTGTACGGGTCCCATCTGGACGCCCTGTTCCAGACCATCGCCGACTACGGCCTCGGAGGCGAGCTTCGCGAGCTCGTTACACATCGGATCGTAGATGCTTTCGTGCACATAGATCCGTTTGGCCGCAATGCACACCTGACCGGCGTTTTGCATGGCCGCGGCGTAAATCTTGGGTGCCATCGCCTTGGGGTCGACATCGTCGAGCACGATCAAGGCGTCATTGCCGCCAAGTTCCAGCGAAATGCGTTTCAGAGCATCGGCCGCGCCGGCCATGACCTTCTTTCCGGTTTCGGTGGAGCCCGTGAAGCTGATCTTGCGAATACCCGGATGAGCCGTCATTGCGCCGCCCAGATCATTGTTGTCGGCAATGATGTTGACCACGCCCGGCGGCACCAGCTCCTTGATAATCTCACCGAACTTAAGGGTGGTGAGCGGTGTAGTCGCCGCGGGTTTCACGATCAGGGTGTTGCCGGCCAACAGCGCCGGGGGAACCTTGAAGGCCATCAAGACGATCGGGAAGTTCCAGGGAATGATGCAGCCGACGACACCCAGCGGCTTGCGGCGCACCTCGACTCGCCCAGTTGTATCGTCCGCCAAAATCTTCGGCGCCAGGTCCATGCCCGCAAAGTGACGGAAGAAGGCTTGAGCCCCGAAAATCTCGCCTCTTGCATCCTTGAGCGGTTTTCCCTGCTCCTGCACCAGAAGGCGGGCGAGGTCCTCGCTATTCTCTTGGATAGCGTCGGCGATGGCAATCAGAACCTTGCGGCGATCGTCGATCGGTTTCGCACTCCAGGCTGGGAGCGCGGCTGTCGCTGCGGCCACGGCCTCATCCAGTTGCCTCTCCGACGCGCGCGCGCACGTGGCGAAAGCTTCCTCTGTAGCGGGATTGATGACTCCCATCGTATCATCGCCATCCACCATGTCGCCGTCGATCAGCAGCTTGTAGTTCAACATCTAATCTTCCTTTATCCGGATGTGACGCTGCCGATGAGGCGCGTTGTTCGCATGATTTGGGCTCAGAAAACTTCGTGGGTATTTTCTGCGAATGCCAAATATGGAACGAAACTACCGCCCTTTGAATTCCGCGGCCCGTCGCTCGACGAATGATTTCACGCCCTCTTCGGCGTCTTCGGTTGCGGCGAGCATCGCCTGGATTTTGTCCATTTCGGATACCGCAGCATCGAAACCGTTTACGACAAAGCGACGGGATGACGCTTTGGTCTCCTGCACTGCGAGGGGAGCGCATTTTGCGATCTGTTCAGCAACTTGGATCGCACGGTCGAGTTCATCGCCCAGCGGCACGACTTCCTGAACCAGGCCTATGCGATACGCTTCCGCTGCATCGAATTCATCGGATGTCAGCAGATGGTACATCGCATTGCCCCAACCGCATCGTTGAACGAAGCGTATGGTGGCTCCGGCTGTCGCATGAATGCCTCGCTTGGGTTCCAGTTGGGAAAAACGAGCATTATCGGCGGCAATTACGATATCGCCTGCAATCGCGAGTTCGATGCCAATGGTGTAAGTAATGCCCTTCACAGCAGTGACGATGGGTTTGCGGCAGGCGCGGCCGAGGCCGGCAACATCTACCAGTTCATTGGTGGGGGTTTCTTCTTCCGCGCTCTTGGTCATGCTTTCTACCCATTTGGGCATATCCAGTCCTGCAGTGAAATGCTTTCCATGAGCGAAGAGAACGCCAACCCGGAGTTCGCTATCCATATCCAGCCGGGTCATGGCTTCCGCCAGCTGCCTCGCCATCGTGGGAGTGTAGCCGTTATATTTTTCCGGCCGGTTCAATCCTATCAGATACAGATGGTCCCGTACCTCGGTGGAGATCGACCCTTCATCGTTGCTCATGTTTCCATATTCCCATTCTAGCCGACGCGCTTTGAAGGGCTTCCGCCCGTTCCATATTTGTCTTTGCGTGGACGGAGATTTCTGGGCGACGCTATCACTCGCATCGATCGCGATGAACTGCGCGAAGGATGCTTCCTGCCAGATATTGTCACCAGCATTTCGAAACGGGCAATCGACGCGAAAATGGCTATCCGAACGATGGCTTTGGTCCCTTCGCGATATGGACGAGCAACGCTCGGCATCGGTCGACCAACGAGGTCAAGCCACTGTTTCGCCGGGCGTGTTGCGATGGAAGCCGGTCTAAATCATCGGATTTGTGAGTGCTCCGCGCGCCTGTTCGATCGCATGTCCAAGTCTGCAGAGAAGCGATTCCTCATAGTCGCGCCCGATCAACTGCACACTGGTCGGCAGGCCTTTGCTGCCGGGATGCCAAGGCACCGATAGGGTCGGGCTGCCCGAATAGTCATAGGGAGCCGTGAATCTGATGGATGTCTCGAGTGTCGATACGATCTGCTCGAAAGATACCGGCTCTTCCTTCGGGCCGGCGTAATTCGGCACCGACGGCAGCAGCAGCACGTCGACGCTTTGAAAGCATCTGTCCAGCTGCGCACGGATCATCCGCCTCGACATCTCTGCCTGCATATAATCTTCTGCGGAAACGGATTTGGCGTATTCGAGCAACTCCGAAATAGGTCCATATTCGTCGGCACGGTCAGGGTAGATATTCCGGTGGGCGTGAGCCGCCTCGATGGCCGTCGTAACCATCCAATTATGGGAAGCGGACATTTTGAGAAGGGGCACATCCTGAAAGGTGCATCCCAGCGAGCCCAGTAGCTCCATTACCTTCTCGACTGCATCAACCTGCTCGGGGTCCGTATCATTTTCGATATAGTCCCGGTCGATGCCAATTCGGATTCCCGTCAGATCCAGACCGATCGAAGCGACATAGTCATCGACGGGCATCGAACTCGACGTCGGGTCGAGGGGGTCGTGACCGGCAATGATACGTAGCATCAGCGCCGCGTCCGTCACCGAACGCGTCATCGGTCCGATATGGTCGAGGGAGTAGGCGAGGGGGAAGGCGCCATGGCGGCTGACGCGGCCCCAGGTCGGTTTCAGCCCCACGATGCCGTTGGACGCGGAGGGGAAGCGGATGCTCCCGCCGGTGTCCGTTCCAAGACTGGCAAAGCAAAGTCCGGCAGCAGTAGCCACACCGGAACCCGACGAGGACACACCCGCATAAAAGCTTTCGTCGAAAGGATTGACCGGCACGTCATAGGCCGGGTGGTGATGGGTGAACGCGCCCTCGGTCAGCTTCACCTTACCCAGCAGGACGGTACCGGCTTCGGCCAGCCTGGAAATAACCGTAGCGTCGTGATCCGGCTTGTGGGCCGCATAGACGGCCATGCCGTTGGTGGTGACGATGTTTCTGGTCGCCAGCAGATCCTTTGCCGAGACTGGAATACCGTGCAGCGGTGATCTGATTTTGCCGGATGCGATTTCTTCGTCGGCTTTTGCAGCCTGCGCGAGCGCATGGTCTACCGACACGGTTACATAGGCATGGAGATGATCCAGCAATTCGATCCGGTTCAGCATCGCCTGCGTCAATTCCACGGACGAGAGCTCTCCTGCGTGCAGGCGAGCCGCAACAACATGGGCGTCTTGGTAGTGAATGTCGGTCATAACGGGATCCCTGCCGTGGTGTGTCTTCATTCGGGATGCACGCGGGAAAGGCGAGCGGGACACGGATCGCGCGGGCCTGCCGATGCATTGGTGCAAAAGCTAGCACGCGAATTCGGTCGATGCGCCGTACGCCGCCTCTCTTGATGACAAGGGCTGTCAGCAGCGTTCGGGCCGGCCATACACCTTTCGGAAAAACCCCATTACTCCGGCGGTGAAACGGGGTGTCGATATGCATGATCGACAATCCCCCGATCGTTTAATCCGTCCGTGCGGAGCCAGCAATCAACCGCACCAAATCGCCAATAATGGCCGTTGGAATCGATCTACCATGACTCAGGCAACATGTGTCGCCGTCGTACAGCACAACGCGAACACCGACGTGGCATCCAATCTCGACAAGCTCGCCGACTTGAGCCGGCGTGCCCGGGCGGACGGCGCTCAGGTCATCTGTTGGCCGGAAGCGTTCGCCTATCTTGGCCGGCATGAGGGCAAACGCGAGATTCTCGAACCGCTGCCGGACGGAGGACCGATCCTCGACCGGTGCCGGTCACTTGCCGCCGAGCTTGGATGCGAGCTGCTTCTGGGTGGCTTCCATGAAGTCATGCCTAGCGATCCTGAGCGTTGTTACAATACAAGCGTATATCTGGACCAAAAGGGGGAGGTGCGGGCGACTTATCGCAAGATCCACCTTTTCGACGTCGATATCGAGAACGGGCCTAGCCTTCGCGAGTCAAGGCAAACAGCCCCTGGAAATCAGGTGGTAACGACGGACACCTTGTTCGGCACGCTCGGTCTGACGGTTTGCTACGATCTTCGTTTCCCGGCGCTCTACCAAAATCTGGTGGATCAGGGCGCTATCGCCGTGGCCGTCCCTTCCGCTTTCACCGCTACCACGGGCGCGTTACACTGGCATGCCCTGTTGCGGGCGCGGGCAATTGAAGCTCAATGCTACGTCATCGCTCCCGCTCAGCATGGATGGCACAGCAAGCATCGTGCCTCTTATGGCCATTCGATGATCGTCGATCCGTGGGGCCAGATCGTGGCCGAGATCGAGGATGGTGACGGCTATGCCCTGGCCGAGATTAATCCGGCGGAGGTCGAGCGCGTCCGTCGCGAAATACCAAGTCTCGACAACCGGCAACTTATATTTCCTCCGAAAAAGAAGAGATATCATCAGTCGGACAGCGATCTGTTCAAGGCTTGGGAAGAGATGGTCGATTGCGAACGCGAGGCATATGCCAAGAGCTGTCTGGATACTGTGTAAAAAGTCATTTTACTTAATTAAAAGGGAAAGGAGGCCGGCGTTGCCAAGAATTATTTTCATCGAACATTCCGGTGAAAGGCATACCGTCCATGCATCTCCTGGAATTTCGGTGATGGAAGCGGCCGTCAATGATGGCGTGCCGGGGATCGGCGGCGATTGTGGCGGAGCCTGTGCCTGCGGAACCTGCCGGGTCCAGGTCGAGAATGACTGGCTTCACAAAGTTGGCGTGGCTTCGGAGGTTGAGGAGGCGATGCTGGAGTGCGCTAGCGATCCCGCTGAGAATTCGAGATTGTCATGCCAGATCGAGGTCGTGCCGGAACTGGATGGACTGGTCGTTCGCCTGCCTCCTTCTCAGCCCTAGCAAAACGAACGGCACCCACGGGCCAAGCGACCTCGTTCGTCCAAAAGACACCGGATGGCTTTTCCAAATCGAAATGAAGAAGATTTAAATATCTGAATAATCAGGAGAATTATTGATGCTGGGAGCAATGCAGGATTGGAGCATGCGAATTACGCATGTGATAGACCACGCCGCGCGGGAGGCGGGGGGCAGGGAGATCGTGTCTCGCTGGGCCGATGGTAGCGAAACACGGACGAACTGGGCCGGCATTCGGCGCGACGCATTGAAGATGGCCCAGGCCCTGCTGGCGCTGGGTGTGGAAAAGGGAGAACGGGTCGCTAGCCTGGCGATGAACCACTCGCGACATCTGGTTAGCTGGTACGGCGTTGCCGGCATGGGCGGCGTGCTTCACACGGTGAACCCGCGCCTGTTCGACGACCAGCTCGAATACATCGTCAATCATGCCGAGGACAAAGTCCTTTGTTACGATGCCGCGTTTCAGCCCATCGTCGACAGGATGAAGGACCGCTGGACGACGGTCGAGCACTATATCTGCTATGACTCCGGAGAATATTCTCAATCTTTCGAGGACTGGATCGGCGAGCAGGACGGCGACTTTGAGTGGGTCATGGGCAGTGAAACCGATCCATGCATGATCTGCTACACCAGCGGCACGACGGGAAATCCCAAGGGCGTCCAGTACGAACACCGTTCGACCCTGTTACATGCGATGGCGGGGCTTCAGCCCTCCTCGTTCAATTTCAACCCCGGCAATGTGATGTTGCCGGTAGTCCCGATGTTCCACGCAGCCAGTTGGGGATTGCCTTATGCCGGGGCGATGGCCGGCATCAAATTCGTCTTTTCTGCCGTCAACGATCCCGCAGTATTGCACGAGTTGATGTTGCGGGAGGGGGTGACCGACAGCGCGGGTGTGCCGACCGTGTGGCTGGCGCATTTCCAATATTGCGATCAGGAAGGAATAGACCTTCCGCCTTTGAAGACGGCGACGATCGGTGGCTCGGCTTGTCCGCGCTTCATGATCGAGCGGCTGATGAGGAACGGAACGCGCGTGCAGCATGCGTGGGGTATGACCGAAACGTCGCCTATCGGCACTGTCGGCGGGCCGAGTTCGGACTGGGACCGGCTCAGCTTTGATGAGAAGGTGGACAAGACAGCGATGCAGGGGCGCCCGATCTTCGGCGCCGAACTGCGCACCGTCGATCTCGACGACATGCAAACGCTTTTGCCGCGCGATGGAAAGACGCCCGGCGCACTGCAGATTCGCGGTCCCTGGGTCATCAAACGCTACTTCAAGGCCCAAGTGGATGCGATCACTGAGGATGGTTGGTTCGACACCGGCGACGTCGGCATCATTCACCCCGACGGGACGTTGCAACTGACCGATCGGACCAAGGACGTCATCAAGTCAGGTGGAGAATGGATCAGCTCCGTGGAGCTCGAGAATGCTGCAGTCGGCCATCCTGCGATCGCGGAAGCCGCGGCGGTCGGCATTTATCACCCCAAATGGGACGAGCGGCCGGTGCTGTTCGTGGTCAAGAAAGAAGGCGAAGATATTTCCGCTGAGGACGTGAATGCATTTCTGGCCGACAAGGTGGCCAAGTGGTGGCTGCCCGATGCCGTCGAGTTCATCGATGAGATTCCGCATACGGCCACCGGCAAGATCAGTAAGAAGGACTTGCGAGACCGCTATGCCGATTACAAGCTGGGGAACGGCGCGCCAGCGGTATTGCCGATGACCTGGCATGGGTAATACCGCTTCGGCGGCGTGCCGAAGAAATTTTTGAATTGGGGTCAGGCATGCCTGACCCCAATTCTTATGATATCCGTACGCTGAGCTTCCCGATGCGATTGGAACCGAAGGTCCCGTCAACCAGCGCAGATGGCAGATTTTCCAGCCCTTCCAGAACGGTTTTAGGGGCCTTTAGACGTCCCTCTTTCATATAGGATGCTAAGGTTTTTTCGGCCCGGATTCGTTCACAATAATAATCGAATACGAGCAAAAAGCGTGGTTTCAGATTTTGGCGATCACATAATGTTTCGAGTTCCGGCGTGAGGCCGTTGCCCGTCAAAATGCCGCGATTATTGGCTGGATCGTCATAGGTCGTAATCTCGCCGAAGTGATACCATGGCGCGTTTTTGTTCATGACGGGCAGCGTTGCTGTCGTCACGATGCCGCCGGTCGCATCGGAAAAGAAATCCACGCCATCGGGGCATTTCGAAGCCAGATCTGCCGCGACATCTTCGCCCTTGTAGTCGACCGCATCATCGAATCCCAACTCGTCGACAAGCCACCGGCACTTCTCGATCCCTCCGCCAAAGCCGATGACACGGCAGCCGGCGATTTTGGCGAGCTGCCCCAAAATCGTACCACAGGCGCCTGTCGCACCGGCTACCACCACGGTTTGGCCGGCTCGCAACGGGCCCAGCTTTTCCAATCCAAAGAGGGCGGTCAGGCCTGGAATTCCCAAGGCGCCGACCAAATCTTCCTCCGAATATCCGGGCGTGCATTTGTAAAAAAACTCGGCCCGGTCATAGCTATTGATGATCGAGTAGTCGGCCCATTCCATATCGCCGTGGACGATGTCTCCCACTTTGAATCGATAATCTCTGGTTTCGACCACTTCGCCGACACCGAAGCCGTGCATCGCCTCTCCGACATGCAATTTCGGGCGATAACCCTGATATTTGAAATAGGTCCTGTTTGCAGGGTCGAGCGAAATGACTTTGTTTCTTACCAGGGTCTGCCCTTGCCTGATCGTTGGCACTGGCGTCTGGCGCATTTTGAAATTGTCCGTAGCCAATTTTCCTTCGATCGGCTTCGCGTAAATCCATTGCCTGTTTGTCATTTCGTTCCCTTTTTGTCGGAGGGTTGAGAAGGATCTCTCGCTCGGGCGCCCGGGCATATCCCGTATGAAACCAAGAGCTTAGATCTGACCAATCTGCGATCCCAAAGTTCATTCCCTCGCTGCGGACGCGGCTTGCCCTACCACGCGAACTCAGCCGACGCGCCGTAAGCCATCTCCTTTGGTGACAAAGGCTGTCAGCAGCGACCGGGCCAAGCCGTACCCCTTTCGGCAAAACCCCATTACTCCGCATGTGAAGCGGGGAAGGCGGTACATGGCCGTTCAAATCATCCCTCTGGGAGAATTTGCTTTGACGATATCTGTTCAGGTTTTGACGCGATGAGCGGTAGGGTCAAAGGCAAGAAGGCGCTGGTCACCGGCGCGGGTCAGGGCATTGGCGCGGCAGCGGCACGATTGCTTGCAGCGGAAGGGGCGCAGGTCCTGCTGACCGACAAGAATGCGGAAGCTGCCAAGGCGTGCGCGGAACAGATAATCGCCGAATTCGGCGAGGGTGCTGCTTTCGCGACCGGGCTCGACGTGACGTGCGAACAGGATTGGATCACTGCTCTGCGATTTGCACAGGATGCGATGGGCGGGCTTTCGGTCCTGGTTAACAATGCGGGCATTGCATTGACCGGCTCGGTCGAAGACTTCGATCTAGACGAGTGGCGCCTGGGTTTCAGCGTGAATGTCGATAGCGTTTTCCTGGGATGCAAACACGCTATCCCGATGCTTCGGGAGAGGCAGCCCGCCTCGATCGTTAACCTGTCATCCATCGCCGGATTGATCGCCTCACCTACTTTCGCAAATTATAACGCCACGAAAGCGGCGGTCTGGCTTTTGTCGAAATCGATAGCTCTGCACTGCGCCCGGCGTGGCTGGGACGTCCGTTGCAATTCGGTGCACCCCACCTTCATCAAGACATCGATCCTTCAGGAACTCGTGGGTGAGAAAGACGAAGCGACCGTCTTCGCCAAGCTCGAGAAGCAAGTGCCGGTCGGACGTCTGGGCGAGGCCGAGGAGGTAGCGCAAGCCGTCCTATATCTCGCCTCCGACGAAAGCCGTTTCGTCACTGCCTCGGAGTTGAAGATCGATGGTGGCATCTCGGCGATGTGATGAGAGATCGGTGGTGCAACGCTCGGCTCCTCTCCCGATGCACCATCGGCAAACTTGCCGGCGCTTCGAACGTTCACGCGCACGAAGCGCCGGCGCTATTTGCGGGTCAGTCGATCTGCCGGTCGTAAAGCGTTCCAAGCGCTTCCGGGCCTTTTGCGGATGAGCTGGGGGAAGTCGCCCAGGCCGGCTCTTGCCGTGACAGAAATCGCGGCGGACGCCCGTCACCGCCTTCCCATTCAAACCGCGATGATTGCGAGAGGTGCTCATGACGCAATGGAATGATCCATCATTTCCAGAGATTAGGGCATCCGTCCGGCGATTATGTCAGGAATTTCCGGGCGAGTATTGGCAGAAGCTCGACCGTGATCGCGCATATCCCGGAGAATTCGTTCGGGCTCTTACCGAAGGTGGATTCCTCTCGGTGCTCATCCCGGAAAACTATGGTGGTTCGGGTCTCGGCCTCGAGGCTGCGACGGCCATTCTCGAAGAGATTCAGCGATCGGGTTGCAACGGCGGGGCATGCCACGCGCAGATGTACACCATGGGAACCGTGCTCAAATATGGTTCGGAAGAGCAAAAGCAGGCGTATCTGCCGAAGGTGGCATCTGGTGAACTGCGCTTGCAGGCTTTCGGCGTAACCGAGCCGACCGCAGGAACCGATACGACCCGCATCCGCACCTTCGCCAGGCGCGATGGCGATCATTATGTGGTGAACGGCCAGAAAATCTGGATCAGCCGGGCCGAGCATTCCGATCTCATGGTCTTGCTGTGTCGCACGGTTCCCCGAGAGGACTGCAACAAGCCATCCGATGGTATGAGCGTCTTGGTGGTCGATATGCGCGAAGCCGTCGGAAACGGACTGACGATACGCCCGATCCGTACGATGCTGAATCATGCCACGACCGAACTCTTTTTCGATGATTTGCGGGTTCCTGCGGAAAATCTGCTGGGCGAAGAAGGTCAGGGTTTCAGATACATCTTGTCTGGGATGAACGCCGAAAGGATTCTGATAGCCGCCGAATGCATCGGCGACGGCCGGTTCTTTGTTGACAGAGCGTCGGCCTATGCCCGCGAACGCAATGTCTTCGGCCGCGCGATCGGCGCGAACCAGAGCATCCAGTTTCCGATCGCTCGTGCACATGTCGAGATAGAGGCGGCGTCCGAGATGGTCCGGAAGGCCGCCGTCCTGTTCGATAAAGGGCATTTGGGTGGTACCGAGGCGAACATGGCAAAATTGCTGGCGTCGGAAGCGAGCTGGCACGCCGCCGACATGTGCATCCAGACCCATGGCGGCTTCGGATTCGCCGAGGAATATGACGTCGAGCGCAAGTTTCGCGAAACGCGCTTGTATCAGGTCGCGCCGATCAGCACCAATTTGATCCTGAGCCATGTCGCGACGCACGCGCTTGGGTTGCCTAAGAGTTTTTGAGAGTTGGCGATGGAGGATTATTCCGTCTGAATTGGCCGCAGCGAGATGTGGCGCGACATCGCGACCGCAACACCGATCGATTAAATCGCCCGCTTGCCCTAGCAATCACCAAGCAATCACGGCGCGATAATAGAAAGTGTTTAGATCGTAGTGCGTTAGAGTGGAATCGGCGTTAATCTCGCGCTTCAGCGTACTACCGGCGGCGAAAACGCATATGCCAGAATTCGAATAGAATTGACAATAAACATCTGAAATAAATAAATAAAATCGAGAAATTTGCCGACGTGCAATGCCCTTGGAAAGCACCGAGCAACCGCCAACGTTCGCGCAAAATGGTGCATTCAGCGATGGTTTGCGGTCTCAAAGTCTACCTTTGAAATTTCACCACCAAATTCTGTCGGCCTGCCCAGATGCATTGATGAATTGCTGAACCACGATCACTCACGGACGGCGGCTTCGCGCCTGATGTCGGCCATTGCGACCAACGCTTATCATAGCCCAAAAGCGGCCATTTCGCGGCTGTTGCACGGGAGTCGTGGCTAGACCAGCATTGACGGGCCAAACCATGTTCGCCGGAACTTCTGATCCTGTAGTTGGGCAAAAAAGGGCAACCAAAGGCGCGACTGAGCGCTTTCGATCAAATCAAGGTATTCGGGGAAGTTGCGGAGGCGTCGCCAGATCGTTCCGTCGTTCTGACTGAGGCAGAAATCGATCGCCAATATTGGATCGAGCGGAACTACCGGAATTCGTGGCCCGGGACTCTGCATTAGCCCTTTCCATACCCCGGAAACGGTGCACGGGTTCGCCGGTAGAAAGTCGACTGCTGCAAATGCATCCTGGGCGTGCCCCCCTCGCTGAAAGTGAAACAGCGGGTGCGGCTCCTTGGAAGGGTTGGCGTTGCCGTCGGCGGCCACGCGCCTGCAGGGAGCATACATGTCGGTGTCGAGACGCCAATGATCCTGAAGTTCGAACAGCGCGCCGTCCGCGTCGAGATAGCCCTCGACCCGAACCTGGTATTCAGCTCGCCAAGGAGCTCCTTCTTCCTCTTTCCACTCGAATTGAAAATCAAGATACGATGCCTGAAGCTCGCAGCCGTTCGGGTGAAGGCCCTGATTTCTCGGGACGGGAAGGGGTAGCTGGCTTCCCCTCATCTGGCGGTTGTTGATCCACTGACTACGGAACCGGCCCATATTTGTATCGAGCGCGTCCGCGGTCGCGTTGGTGGCCGGCTCCCGCCGGAGAACTGCGCTCAGCCGTTCAAGCTCATCCGGCAGCGAAAAAACCATTCAGCCCTCGCGTATGTAAATCTGGAGCCGCCGCAAATCTTCCTTGTCCAGTCTCGGATCTTCACGGTTCTGGAGTGCAATGCTCAAGGCGGCATATAGTGGGTCGAGCCACGTGGGCATGCTACTGCGGGGCTTCACCTTTACCGCGCGCGCGGGATCGACCGGGATTAACTGCTGCTGCGATTCCTTGGTGAGCAGGCAGTATCGCCAAGGCCGTTCGCCAAGGCTACCCTTTGGCATCTGAAGCGGCACGAGGTCGGCGATGATCGGCGAAAGAAGCTCCAACCGCTGAGCGATCGTGCTTCCGGCTAGCGGCGTATCGGCGCCGATCACTTCCTGCCACCAATCCTCGATGCCCCGCGCCCACTAGCGTATGAAGCAGCCGCCGGCGACGCCTCGATAGGCATAGGGTTCGAGTTCGCCCGCCAATTTCTCCCAACCCTTCGAATTTAAGTGATCGACCCCCAGGCGCACCGCGAGCATCTCTTCGTCAATCAGCAAACCGGGATGCGCCATCATTCGAACGAGCGGACCCGCTTTCAGATGAACCCGATCACCAATGTCGAAGTCCGATTGGAAGCTGGTGCTTCCCCATTGGCACCATTGCTCGTCTGTTAGACCGAGGATCTGGAGCAACTCCGCTCCCTCAACGCTCAGCGCGTCGTAAAGCTCGCGCACGCCGATGAGTTTCGCCTGCGCCGCCGTCCGGGCTTCGGGCGTGCTTAGGCCATCTTTCTCGATCTTCAGATCGAAGATATCGTCGCTGCTGGAATCATGTCCGATATTCTCAAGTACCTTGTCGCGGAGAGAAAAGCGCACGATCGGGAATCCAGGAACTGCTCGCTTCTGCTGCGCCACCCGGATGTCCTGCGCCATACCCGGCCCGGACTGCTGGCTACCCGCCTCGTTGGAAAGATCGACATCCATCAGCACCCCTGATGGCGCGAATGTGCCGGCGCTGATCGCAGCAGCGGCTTCCTGCGCGCCCATCGGCATGATCTTCAGCGCATCGCCTTTGCTGAGGCCGTTGGCAAAGGCGGCTGCCTCTTCGGGACTGTCGTCGATCAGACGCCAATTGTCGTTCATTCCTCGTCCTCTTCCTCCGCGGGCAGCCGAACTTCGAGGCACGTTGAAAAGCCTGCTGGCGGGTCAACCACCTCGATATCGCCACCGGCCTTGGAAATTATCTGATGAACGATCCAAAGGCCGAGGCCGGTTCCCGAAAACTGCTCGGCATTGCTGGCAGTCGCAGGAGCCGCGGTTCGTGTTGTAAAGAAAAGATCGAACACCTTCTCCTTATGCTCGTCCGGGATTCCGTCTCCGGAATCGCTGAAGCGAATGACGATGTCGCGATCCTCACCAGCCGCCGCCTCAACACGGATGAGCCGCTCACTGTCGACTCGGCGCAGCGCTTTCAGCGAATTGGAGAAGCAATTGAGGAGGATGGAAGCGATCTCGGCCGCGTGCATTGGCCTCGTGTAAAGTGGATCGTAGGCAGGCACATCGATCATCAAGCCGATTCCGGCCTTTTCCGCGAGCTTTGACACGCCGGTCTCGAATTCGCCAAGCGCCTTACTAACGCTGACGGGCGCCAACTGACGCACCGATCGTGCGGAGGCTAGCTCATTGAGATAGGCGGTCAGCGCGTCGAGGCGCGCCAGCATCGATTTTGCGCGCTCTGCCTGTGTTGCAAAGGCGTTGTCGCCCAGTCGTGCGCTAAGCGCTATTTCGAAGACTGACTGGAAGTCCATTCGTACAGCTTCGAATGTCATCCCTGTTTCATGGCTGAATTCCGACGTGGTCAGGCCAAGCGTCGCAAGGAGGCGAAGCAGCGCCGCTTCGTCGGCAAGTTCCGCCCGCTGTTTCTCGATCAGATCGATCGATTCCTCTATGAGCGCCGCGGAGCTTTCGCCGCCTGCCGGCTTCGGATGAGGATCGGGGCTGGCATTGCCGGCAGGCGGCTCATTCGTACCCTTTTCCACTGCCTCCCGCGCTCGTTCCTCTTCGGCTTCACGGGCAGCGCGCGCCGCGTCGCGCAGTTTTTCCAGATTCTCGTCGGCCTTGCGCTGAGTCGATCCCCCGGCGCTTTGCTTGCGCCCCCGGTCCTCGGCAATACGATTGACGGCCGTCACTATCACCGCAGTTGCAAGACCAGTCAGTTCGAGAAATGCCTCCTTTTCGATTAGGCCCTCGCGCGACGTATGCTCTTCGAACTGTTCGCCCTCTGGATCGTATACTTCGATGATACCGAAGAAGTTGCGGTTGGCGATCGGGGCCAGAACGGCGCCGCGCTGCGCGTAGATTTGGTCCAGACGCAGCCAGTCATTTTCTGGTTCCCCGTATGGAATGACCGTAAGCGGTGTTCTCAGCCCACGTCGGTCCAGGGCATGAGATTTCCGACGTTGTTTGCAGGGTGACCATTTGCCAGTTTGCTGAGCGTCTGGGTCAGCCAGTCGTGCGGGTTAATGCCGCTGATCTTGCAGTTTTCGATGAGCGTGG
>JAFKLT010000111.1 GCA_017309275.1 Sphingomonadales bacterium
GCCGGGTCTTCGCCCCGGCTCCTCCACTGCGTTGCGGCCCTTCGGGTGCGCACCGTCCTTGGGCGCGGTCCCGTCGCCTTTCCTCGCCGCCCGCCCCGCCGTCCGGGGCCGGGTGTGGTGGAAGGAAAGGAAGAAGTCATGAAACTCGATTTTATCGACGTGGACCATCTGTCGATTGCGGCGACCAACATGCGCGGGAAGGGCAAAGACCCCGATGTGTCCGACCTGCTCCCGAGCATTCGCGCGCGGGGTGTGCTGGTTCCGCTGCTCGTTCGTCCCAACTGTGCAGAAGGCCAATTCGAGATCGTTGCGGGGCGTCGGCGCTTTACCGCCGTCAACGCTGTGGCGCGCGAGGGCGGCGCTATGAAGCCGATCCCGTGCGCGATCCTCGACGAGGGGGATGATGCCAATGCGCTCGAAGCGTCGATGCTTGAAAATCTCGCGCGGGTCCGGCCCGACGAGGTGAGCCAATGGGAAGCGTTCGTTGCGCTGGTCAAAACAGGGCGCAGCGTCGACGAGGTCGCCAACACGTTCGGGTTTGAGCCGAGTGCGGTGAAGCGGATCCTTGCGCTCGGCAATCTGTTGCCGCGCATCCGCACCCTCTATCGCGGCGGTCAGATCGACGTGAACACGGTCCGCCACCTGACCCTTGCATCGAAAAGCCAGCAGAAGGCTTGGCTGGCGCTATTCGATGACGAGAGCGCCTATTGCCCGACCGGCCATCAACTCAAGGCGTGGCTGTTTGGCGGCACGGCCATCGCGGTTACGCATGCCCTGTTCGACGTCGAGGCGTTCAAGGGCGGCATTGTTGCCGACCTGTTTGGCGAGGATCGCTTCTTTGCCGACAGCGATGCATTCTGGGCCGCGCAGATGGGCGCCATCGAGGTGCGCAAGGCCGACTATCTTGAGGCTGGATGGTCCGACGTGATCATCATGGAGCGCGGGCAGTGGTTCCGGTCATGGGATCATGCCCATGCTGGCAAGCGCAAGGGCGGCCGCGTCTATGTTGAAGTTCGCGAGAGCGGCGAGGTCAGCTTCCACGAAGGCTTTGTCACCACCAAGGAAGCGAAGCGGCTTGGGAGCGGTGGGAGCAGCGAGGAGGGGGCGGTCATCGAGAAGCCGAGCCGTCCCGAGGTGTCGGGTCCGCTCAATGCCTATATCGATCTTCATCGCCATGCGGCGGTGCGCGCCGACCTGCTTGCCCATACCGGTGTCGCACTCCGCGCGATGGCCGCGCACGTCATTGCGGGCGCAGACCTGTGGCGGGTCGATGTCGAGGCGCAGCGCGCTCCGAAAGAAGAAATTGCCGAGAGCGTCGAGACCTGCTCCGCCGAAACCGCTTTCGACACGAAGCGCCGCGTGGTGCTCGCCGTGCTTGGCTTCGATGAAGACGCCCCGACCGTGACCGGCAAGGGCTATCACCGGCCCCCTTTTGCCCCGCTGTTCGCGCGGCTTCTGGAATTGCCCGATCCGGTGGTGATGGAGATTATTGCCATCGTCATGGGAGAGACGCTGCAAGCGGGCAGCGAGGCCGTGGAAATGATCGGGCTACATATCGGCACCGACATGCACCGGCACTGGCAGGCAGACGCGGCGTTCTTCGACCAGCTTCGCGACCGCGAAGTGCTGCTCGCTATCGTTGGCGAGGTTGCGGGCGCGGAGGTCGCGGCAGCAAACGCCGGTGAGAAGGGTAAGGCGCTGAAGGCGATCATCTCCGACTGCCTTGCGGGCGAGAACGGCCGCGCCAAATCCGAGCCGTGGGTTCCGCAGTGGATGGCGTTCCCGCCGTCAGCCTACACGTCGCGCGGCGGTGTCGGCAGCGTGAAGGCTGCGGCGCGTGTGGCTTTCGATCTCTCCGCGAGCATTGTACCTCTCACCGAGGACAGCAGCGGACCGGAAACCGACGAACCGCCATTGGCGGCATAATAACAGGGCGGGCGGCTTTTGGTCGCCCGCCTATTTTTCCTCGCACCGGTAATGGACGCGCTGCCCCTTCGGGCCAGCGCGGCGCTTTCATTTTTGGCGCGCCGCCGCCGCAAGCGGCGACGGCGCGCGGACTCGGCAAGGAAAAAAGGCGGCGCGATAAATCGCGCCGCCTTAAACGATGGTCTGCGTTGCAGAATATCGCCCCCCACCACCGAACGGTCCCCTTGGGTCGCAATCAGGGAGCGTCTGACGAAAGATCGTGTTGCAATGCCTATGGCCATTCCCGGTCGGGCAGGATTGTACAGTTCCGCCAAAACGGAGCGATGGCGCGGCGGATCGTTGCATTTCCCGGTGCCTCGGTGGGTTGCCCAATCTGCGCTACGACGCCGGAGGAACCATAATCGCGCAACGCCTGCGATGATCCGTCTGTAATGACCTGTCTTTGGAGAACGGGGCCGTGTCTTTCGCTTGGCCACCGTGCTTCCATGGCGTCACTACCTCAGTGCTGCTGATTGTCATCCCGATCGAGTCGAAGATCATCCCCGGCGACGGGCGAGTTGACCTGGACCGGCGCGGCGCCCCGCGAAAGTCCGGCGGCGCGA
>JAFKLT010000082.1 GCA_017309275.1 Sphingomonadales bacterium
TTATGTCTATGAGCCTGTAGGTGTGATCGCCGCGATCACGCCGTTCAACGATCCGCTCAACCTCGTCTGCCACAAGCTGGGACCGGCTTTTGCCGCGGGCAACGCCGTGGTGTTGAAACCGGCCGAACAGGCGCCGCTCGTCGCAATCATGCTCGCCCGGCTGTTGCTCGCGGCGGGCCTTCCCGAAGAGGCGCTGTGCCTATTGACCGGGCGCGGCAGCGACTTCGGCGACGCGCTGACGAGCCACGCGGATGTCGCGATGGTCAGCTTTACGGGCGGCGCGCGGGTCGGCGAGGCGATCTGCCGTACCGCAGGGATCAAGCGGCTGGCGATGGAACTCGGCGGCAACGGACCGGTGATCGTGATGGACGATGCCGATGTCGAAAAGGCTGCCGCGGCCTGCGTATCGGGCGCCTTCGGTGCGGCGGGGCAGAATTGCATCGGGGTTCAGCGCATCTATGTTCATGACGCGATATTCGACGCATTTCGCCAGGCGCTGGTCGCCGCGACCGAGGCGCTGCGCGTCGGCGACCCGATGGATCCCGGCACCGACGTCGGGCCGATGGTGGCGGCAGGGGATGCAGAGCGTATCATGGCCTGGACCGTCGATGCGGTCGGACGCGGGGCAAAGCTGTTGGCGGGCGGCGAGCGGGCAGGGGCACTCGTGCGACCGACCTTGCTGACCGACGTTCCCGATGACGCATGCGTGGCGTGTCACGAAGCGTTCGGACCGATCGCGAGCTTGTTCCGTTTCGCCGATCTGGACCAGGCGATCGACGCCGCCAACCGCGCCGATTATTCGATCCACGCGGCGGTCTTCACCGAATCGCTCCGCACCGCACGCTGGGTCGCCGGGCGGCTCCGCGCGGCCGGCGTGATGATCAATGATTCGACGGACTATCGCCTCGATGCCATGCCGTTCGGCGGCGCGGGACGGGGCAATATGGGCCGCGAGGGCGTGCGCTTTGCCGCACGCGAAATGTCGCAGACAAAGGTAATATGCTTCCATGACGCCTAATGCCGAAATGACAGAATCGATCGACCGCGCGGCCTGCGAGGCGATGGACCGCGCCGATCCGCTGGCACCGCTGCGGGACCGCTTCGATCTGCCCGAGGGGATGCTTTATCTGGACGGCAACTCACTGGGTGCGATGCCGAAGGATGCGAGCGCGCGCGCTCACTACGTCGTTACGCGCGAGTGGGGCGCCGACCTGATCAAGAGTTGGAATAGCGCGGGCTGGTTCGACCTGCCCGTGCGGCTGGGCGACAAGCTGGCGCCGCTGATCGGCGCCGCGCCGGGCGAGGTCGTCATATGCGATTCCACCAGCCAGAATCTCTTCAAGGTGCTGTCGGCCGCGGTCGCGCTGCGCCCGGACCGCAGCGTGCTGATCCTTGAGGGCAGCAACTTTCCGACGAACAACTATATTGCACAGGGTGTCGCCGCCGCGACCGGCGGGCGCGTGAAGGTGCGGCTCTGCGAGAAGGACGAGATTGCGGAGGCGATCGACGAACAGACGATCGCCGTTGCCATCACCCACGTCCACTACAAGACGGGCCATATCCACGACATGGCTGCGATCACGGCGCGTGCGCAGAAATCGGGCGCGCTCGCGATCTGGGACCTTTGCCACAGCGCGGGCGCGATGCCCGTCGACCTGAACGGCTGCAACGCCGACTTCGCGGTCGGCTGTACCTATAAGTATCTTAACGGCGGCCCGGGTTCGCCCGCGTTCCTGTTCGCGGCGAAGCGCCATCAGGGGCAGGCGCTTCAGCCCGTCACCGGCTGGTGGGGCCATGCGGCGCCCTTTGCCTTCGAGCCCGGATATCGTCCGCAACACGACATTCGCCAGTTCCTGATCGGCACTCAGCCGATCCTGTCGATGACGCTCGTCGAGACCGGTCTCGACCTCCATCTGTCGGCCGACATGGAGATGATCCGGGACAAATCGATGGCGCTCACCGATCTTTTCATCCGCCTGGTCGAGGATCGCTGCGCGGGGCATGGCTTTACGCTCGCCTCGCCCCGAGACGCCCGCGCACGCGGTAGCCAGGTGTCCTTCGCGCATCCCGACGGCTATCCGATCATGCGCGCGCTGATCGCGGCGGGCGTGATCGGCGACTTCCGCGCGCCCGACACGGTGCGCTTCGGTTTCACGCCGCTCTATGTCGGTTATGTCGACGTGTGGGACGCGGTCGACCGCCTTGTCGCGATCATGGACGGTGGCGTCTGGAAATTGCCCGAACATCAGGTACGCGACGCGGTCACATGAACGCGCGGCAAGGGGGACGATAATGGAAGAACAGGCCTACCTGGACCGCGAAGCGGGTCTCGAACGCGGGCTGAGCAAGGCCCAGATCATCATGATCGGCCTGGGCGGCGCGATCGGTACCGGCCTGTTCATGGGATCGGGCATCGCGATCGGTTATGCCGGTCCCGGCGTGCTCGTCAGCTATATGATCGCCGCGCTGATCGCGGTGATCATGGTGTTCAGCCTGTCCGAAATGGCTGTCGTCCACCCGACCGCGGGATCGTTCGGTACCTATGCCGAAATCTATCTCGGCCCGCTGGCGGGCTTCGTCGTCCGCTATACCTATTGGATCCAGCAGGTCCTGCTGATCGGCAGCGAGGCGGTGGCCGTCGGCATCTATATGGGCTGGTGGTTTCCGGGCACGCCGGTTTGGATGTGGGCGCTCGGCAGCGCGCTGACGGTCGTCTGGGTCAACACCCGCGCGGTGCATAATTTCGGCTCGGTCGAATATTGGCTGACCGTGATCAAGGTATCCGCGATCGTCGCCTTCATCATCGTCGGTCTCAGCCGCATTTTCGGGATCGTGGGTGATCCGGTCGGGCTCCATAATGTGACCGGGCTTGCCGGCGGTTTTCTGCCCAACGGCTTTTCGGGCGTCTGGCTTGCCGTGCTGATGGCGCTCTTTTCCTTCATGGGGATCGAGTTCGTCGTCGGCACCGCCAGCGAGGCAAAGGATCCGAAGACGGCGATCCCGGCGGCGCTCCGGACGATGGCGGCGCGGCTGTTCCTCTTTTACATTCTGGCGCTATTCATCATCATCGCCTTCCTGCCCTGGACGCAGTCGGGCGCAAAGGTCGTCACCGAAAGCCCCTTCGTAAAGATGTTCGCAAGCGCGGGGATTCCCTATGCGGCGGGCATCATGAACTTTGTCGTCGCGTCGGCGGCGCTGTCGGCGATGAACACCAGCATCTACCTGGGCGCGCGGATGCTCTTCTCGCTCGCGCGGGGCGGCTATGCGCCGCGAAAGCTGGGCGAACTCAACGCGCAGCATGTTCCGATGCGCGCGACGATCGTCACCGGCGTCGGCATCCTTGCCGCGGCGTCGCTGTCGATCCTGACCCCGCTCGCCTATAATTACCTATTCGGCATCGTGCTGTTCGGCGGCCTGCTTGTCTGGAGCGCGATCCTGATCAGCCATCTGCGCTTTCGCAGAAAGCATCGGACGGCCGACCTGCCGGTGCGGATGCCCTTCTTCCCTTATGCGCAGATACTGGGCCTGGTCCTGCTCGGTGCGATTACCGTCACGATGGCGCTCGATGCCGACTGGCAGGTCGCGGTGTTCGCCGGCGTACCCTGGCTGGTCGCGATCGTTATCGCCTATTTCGTCTGGCGGCGCGTGGCCCGGGGTTCGGCCAGCCCGCTCTGATCCTGTCCCAGCTCGTCGCGGATTTCGGCGGCGACCTCGTGGACGACGGTCATGAAATAGGCGGCGGCGGCCGACAGTTCGACATTGGCATGCATCGTCGCGCCGATCCGTGAGCCCGCACCTTCCAGCGTCACCGGCAGTGCGGTCAGTCCCGCTTGGCTCAGGCCGACTTGGTGCGGCATCGCGGCGAGCATGTCGGTGCTGACCAGAAGCGCATGGTTGGTCAGGATCGACACCGATTCGATCACGTCGAGCGGCGGCTCCAGATCCTCGTGGCGAAAGGCCTGGTCGATCTGCCGGCGGAGCGATGTTTGCGTCGGCGGCATCACCCAGGCCTGGTCGACAAGATCGGCAAGCGTGAGCGAGGCGCGCGTCGCCAGCGGATGCCCCTCGCGGACCATGATCGACACGGTGTCGAGATAGAGCACTTCCTGTTTAAGGCCCTCGCGCTCGCGATATTCCGGGAGGCGGCCCAGCACGACGTCGATGTCGCCGGTGCGCAACCCCGGCATGAGCCGGTCGATCGTCCCTTCGGCAACCGTCACCGCAATCCCCGGGCGCCGTTCGCGCAGCCGTGCAAGCGCGCGCGGCAGCAGCGAGGTCGACGCCGCAAGCAGGGTGCCGACATGGACGCGGCCCGACAGGCCTTCCTCCAGCGACTGCAATTCCTCGCCCGCATGGCGAAGTTGCGCGAGGATCAGCTTGGCATGCTTGATCATAACATGGCCGAAATCGGTGGGCGTCACGCCACGCGAGGAGCGTTCGAACAGTTGGACGCCCAGCGCATCTTCCAGCTCCTTGATGCTCTTCGTCGCTGCCGGTTGCGCGATGTTCAACGCCTGCGATCCCTTCAGAACCGTGCCTTCGTCGGCGATCGCGGTGAGCAGGCGAAGCTGACGCAGCTTCAGCCGGCTGAGCAGGAAGTTCTCGTGAAATTTAGGCATGATGCGTCTCCCTCCCTGTTTGGAACGGGTATAGCCTTTTTGTAATATCAAGGGCAAGTCTCGGGATTATTGTTGATAGCTAGCCCTCGTTACTCAGCCTCATAGCCCGCGCGCATCGGCGGTCGGCGGGAAGAGCGATGGGATAGGGGTGCGGCTACAATCATGACTGACGATGGCGCGAAACAGGCGGCCGTGATCGATATGCACAGCCACTTCTTCCCTATGATGGACGCCGCCTATCGCGCGCGTGCAGAGGCCGAGGGATTGCCCTGGCTTCGCGACGACGGTGAGGGCAGGGGCTTCATCATGCAGGGCGCGAAGACGTTCCGCCCGGTCGATGACATTCTATGGAACCCGGCGCGCCGCGTCGAGGCGCTCGACGAGCAGGGGATCGACCTGCAGATCATCTGCGCGACGCCGATCATGTTCGGTTACAGCCGTCCGGCGCAGCAGGCGCTCGAATGCGCGCAGCGGTTCAACGACGCTGCGCTCGACTTCTGCTCCCACGCTCCCGACCGAATGATGGCGCTGGCGCAGGTGCCGCTGCAGGATATCGACCTGTCGTGCCGCGAGGTCAGCCGCGCGATGGAAAGCGGTCATCTGGGCGTCCAGATCGGCAACCATATGGGTCTCCGCAATCTCGACGACGAAGGCATATTGACCTTCCTGACGCATTGCGCGGAAGTTGGAGCGGCGGTGCTGGTCCACCCTTGGGACATGATGGCGCGCGAGCGCATGCCCAAATATATGCTCCCCTGGCTCGTCGCGATGCCGGCGGAGACGCAGCTTTCGATCCTGTCGCTGATCCTTTCGGGCGCCTTCGAGCGCTTGCCGCGCAATCTGCGCATCTGCTTCGGCCACGGCGGCGGCAGCTTCGCCTTCCTGCTCGGCAGGGTCGAAAATGCCTGGAAATATCGCGACATCGTCCGCGTCGACTGTCCCAACCCGCCGTCGACCTATGTCGATCGCTTTTTCGTCGATTCGGCGGTGTTCGATCCGCGCGCGCTTACCCTGCTCGTCGAGGTGATGGGCGAGGACCGCATCCTGCTCGGCTCCGACCATCCTTTCCCGCTCGGCGAGCAGGACATCGGAGCCCTGGTACGCGAGCATGACGGGCTGTCGGGCGCGCAAAAGGCGAAGATCCTCAGCGGCAATTCGCGGACGTTCCTGAACCTGTAATCACAGCGGTTGGCGGCTTTAGGGCGAGCATCTCTCTCCCTTCCGAAATCGGCCAGAACCATGCTCTTTGCTCATGGGCTTTGTAGGCTCAGCGGCTGCGCTGCGTCGTGCGATCGAGTTGGCGAAACAGCGCGGAACGGTCCGGACAAAGGATTTGGAAGCGATCGGCATCCCCCGACAATATCCTCCTATAATGTGCAACGAAGGATTGCTCATTCGGGTGGGCTACGGCGTTTACCGGGCCGCAACCGACGCGGGTTTCAGCATGATCACGCCGGAGGAGGAGGGAGTCTCGCGATTATCGAGCTCAACCAACCATCCGATTTTTACTCCGAATGACGCCTATTCGTTACTCTGCCCTCCTCTTCTTTACGCCTGTGCGCTTCCCGCGGCTATTCACCGTCTGCTGCCATAGATCGACAATGACGGCATAAATTCTACCCTGTTGCCACGATGGAGCGAAAATTTATCATCGATGGTCGGGTCGTATGTACCGACATAGCCGTCACAGAATATCTGCTCGATTATTACGGCCCAGCGCGCAGGCGACGAGGCGCCAAGGAGTGGACTGTGGTAGACGGTCTTTCGGATATCGCACCTAGACGACGCGACCGACAAGTTTTCGATACAGCGGGTCGGTTCCATAGAGCCGGTGCTTCTCCATCATCCGCGGTGACAGGCTGAGGAGTCGTGCGGCCTTGAGCGTGCGCAAAGCGAAATGGTGGGGCTTTCGACGTCATCGTGAGCATCATTCAGGCAAGCGCCGGATTGGCGCGCCTGACTCAACTCACTTGCTCTCGGGACATGCTTCGATGGCTGCTTTGCGCCCGACGGCGACTAGTCTCTAACCGACCAACTTCGCTCGTTAGCCGTTGATGGAAAGCCGGCGTGAGCCTTATCGCTCGATTTGACCCTGCGATATCTGCGCTCACGATGACACCCGAATGTGAATTGTGGGCGTTCGAGAATAAGTGTGGCGATCAGGCTGCGGTGTGGATCGCCGAACGGATTGGCACGTTGGCATGCGAATACTATGCCACTGGTGTGACACAGTGGAAGATGATTGCGGAGGAACTATCCATTCTTTGGACCGGCGACCTGCTTTTGCCGATGTAGAAAAGGGCGGCGCGCCGAAACTCATCAGGACATGATCTCCGAGGTCGCCGTGACGAAATAGGATGTTTACCAAACGATATAGGATGCATTGTAGGAGGTTGAATGTTCTAACTTTGTTCTCGCCAAATCAGGAGCAAAGATCATGGGGCAGATTACCGGAATCCCGCATCGGATCCTTAACGGGAGCCCGGTTTCCAGCAACACAACGATCACCGTCTACGAGGCGGGAACCTTCACACCTCTGTTGCTGTTCAGCGACGAGGCGCTGACAAGCCCGATTGCGAACCCACTAGCCGTAGCCTCGGGCAACCCGATCCCATCCCTGTTCCACAGCTTTGCCGGTGACGTCCGGGTTAAGGCCACCGACGGCGGCAGCACGATTTTCGATGATGATCCCTATGATCGTCCGGTCAGTCAATTGAAACTGGCTTCCCTCTCTGGCGGGGAGATGGTTGGAACGGATCGCGGCGTCAGCGTCCAGACGGAGCTTAAGGATCGCGGTACGGTAATCGATGGTCAGACTCTGACAGCCCCGCTAGTCCTCAGTCCCGGCGGAAAATATGTCGGTCGGGGCCGCGCCGACCAAGTATTGATGTCAAACGAGTCGAACGGAGTCATAACCCCGCAACCGAGCGGCGGAGATTTCAATTATTTCAGTGAAACGAGCGATTTCTTCGTGCAGCCAGCTGGTGCGCAAACAATGTCCGCTTCTAGTGTCTACGTCCAAAAGCGACCTGACAGAAATCGGCCAATCAATCCATGCTCATACCAATCGAAATTCGGCGGGCGGCGGCAACGAGCTGTGGCGCGAGCGCGAGGAGTTGTTCTTCGCGGAGGCGATCGGATGCGCCGGTAATCGAGAGGCCTGCAAAGGGCCGGCCGCGCTTGTCGAATATGGCCGCGCCAATGCTGCTGCTCGCCGCCGGCGGAACCCCCACCGATATCGCGAAGCCGCGGTCACGTATCAGCGTGAGCTCGTCGCGCAGTTCGGTCACCGGGATGATGTCGGTTTCCGATTTTCGCCGGTAGCGCGGTGTCTCAAGGAAGCTTTCCAGTTCCCCTTCGGGCAGATGCGCGAGTACCGACTTGCCGCTGCTCGACCAGCTGAGATCCCAGCTCGTCCCGACCGGCAGGAATATATTCACGCTGTTCACGCCGTCGATGCGCTCGATCAGCACAATATTCTCTCCGTCCACGAGGCCGAGATGGATGGATTCCCCCGTTTGATGCCGAAGCGCATCCATCACCGACAACGCCGCTATCCTGAGGCCGCTCTTCCACTCGATCGCGCGCCCCCCGACAGCGATCGGCCGCATAGACACCGACCATAGCGGGCGGCTGCCGCCGTCGCGTTCGAGCCAGCCGAAAGTCTCCAGCGCAAGCAAGAGGCGGTGGACCGTGGCCTTGGGTAGCGCGAGGCGGCGGGCGAGGTCGCTCGCGCCAATCGGCTGCCATTCGGCAACCCGTTCCACGAGGCGAAGTGCAAGGCCGACGGGGCGCGATGGTCCCCTGAGATCGGCATCGTCCGTTGCCAGCTTCGCTTCGCCGTCCTGCTTCCCCTGATCCATCGAACCTCCTTGCCGCGGTCAGCCGCGCGGCGGCGATACAGCTACACCCAAATCATCCCGGCTCTAACCGATTTAATGTCTCATATAATGAGACAATGAGTTATATATAGAGACAATATAGATTGACCCGGAACAATTTTGCCGCCAACTCGAACGGACTGCCTGATTCGGACGGGAAGACCCGCCGGTACTCAGACGATCATGGCAACGCCGGGAGAGGGCGGGAGCGAGAGACCTGAGGCCGCTTTCAAGCGCACTGGGACCATCGCATTCCCCACCGCCTTATTCCCGACGCACCGAGAGGAAAGCAGCCCGCATGTGCGGGCAAGGTAAGGGGATACAGGATGAACGGACGCACTATGATCCGCGCCGCGACCGGCTTGCTACTGGCTACGGCGAGTTCGGCCGCGCTGGCGCAGGAAGTGACGGAGACGCCGCCGGCACGTGATGAAGGCGGCATCGCCGAAATCGTCGTGACCGCGCAGAAGCGCGAGGAGAATCTTCAGGATACGCCGATCTCGATGGTGGCGTTCGGATCGGACGCGCTCGAGCAGAAGGGCGTCAACTCGCTCAGCGACCTGTTCACCGGGGGAATCCCGTCGCTCCGCATCTCGCCGTTCCTCGGGCGCGCTTCAGCAGTCTCGATAGGCATGCGCGGGCTTGTCCCCGTCGATGCGACGCAGGTCACGCGTGATCCAACCGTCGGCATCTATATCGACAGTGTTTACGTCGGCCGCGTCTCGGGGCTCGGGATGGAACTATCCGACATCGAACGGATCGAAGTCCTTCGCGGCCCGCAAGGTACGCTATTCGGCCGCAATACGATCGGCGGTGCGGTAAGCGTCGTCACCAAGCGTCCGACGGGAGAGTTGGGTATCGACGTGAAGGCCGGCATTGGCAATTACGACAGCCGGACACTTGCGGCGCATGTGAACCTGCCGCGGATCGCCGGGATCGCGATCAAGCTCGACGGGCTCTACAGCGACCGCGGGGGGCTGGTGCTCAACCCGAACCCCGATTTTCACGACTATTCGGAAATCCGCAAATATGGCTTCAAGGCGACGGCGCTCTGGGAACCGGCGGACAATCTGTCGATCCTCTATTCCTACGACCAGTCGCACGACAAATCGACGAGCAACTACAGCGATATCACGGCGACAGACCAGGCGGCGGCGCTGCGTCCTAGTTTCATTACCTTGCGCGAGGGGCGAGTGCGGACCGCGCGTATCGGGGTGCCGGTCCTTCGCAATCCGCAACGCGCGCGGGGTCATTCGCTGATTGCCGACTGGGATGTCGCCGAAAATCTGACGATCCGCTCGATCACCGCCTGGCGCGATCTCAAGTCGGTGCAATGGGATCAGGATACCGGCGGCGTCACCGCCTGGGGGCCGAACCGCCCGTTCGGACGACTGAGCTATGCACTGGTCGATCAGAACCAGTTCAGTCAGGAACTGCAGTTCGTCGGCGAGGCAGGAGACTTCAAATATGTCTTCGGCGGATATTATTTCAACGAGAATGGCGCGGACGAGGCGACGGTTTACTCTTCTGCCCGGTTGAATGCGACAAACACCGGCATCGTCCTGCTTCCGCAAATCCTGCCCGATTCCGGCGTCGGGAACACGCCCGATCGGGCAGCGCGGGTGAATGTGAAGTCGAAGGCGTTGTTCGGGCAGGTCACCTGGTCGCCGATGGCGCTGCTCGGGCTGCATGTGACAGTCGGCGCGCGCTATACCGACGATCACAAGGATGGCTATCTCACCGCCATCCGCGGCGTCGACCCGAACCTTGATTTCGTCTTCAACTCGAGTCGGTTCGATCCGATGGCGACGATCGCCTATGATTTCAGCAAGGACATCAACGCCTATGTGAAGGTCAGTCGCGCCTATCGCGCCGGCGGCGCCAACACGCGGTCGTCAATCCTGCGTCCGTTCGGTGAGGAAGAACTCGTCGCATGGGAAGCCGGTCTCAAGGCTGATCTGTTCGACCGGCGCGCCCGGCTCAACATTGCGGCCTACACCAGCCGACTGTCGAACCAGCAGGTCGATTTCATCAATCCGGCGTTCGTCTCGAACACTGAAACGGTGAATGCGCCTGAAAAACGCCGGTTGAAGGGTGTCGAGGTCGATCTGACCCTCGCGCCGGTCCGGGACCTGCTGTTCGGTGTCAACTATGTCTATACCGACGCGCCTGCGACACCCGTCCGGAATATCTTCTCGGGCGTGATCGAGGAAGTGAGTTCGGCCTTCACGCCAAAACATGCGGTGACGCTGACCGCCGACTATACCTTCCCGCGCTTCTCGTTCGGTGAACTGCGGCTGCATTTCGACGCGAACACAGCGGGCAATTATTTCGCCAACAGCACGGTCAACTACAAGGCGGAGAGCGCGTTCCTCGTCAACGGGCGGCTTACCCTCGGCGACATCGATGTCGGCGGCGGTACGCTCGACGTCGCGCTCTGGGCGAAAAATCTGACCAACACGACCTATAATTATTTCGATTTCCGCGTCGCCAGCCGCAACACGACGACGCGATACAACGACCCGCGCACCTATGGCCTGGAAGCGCGCTTCAGGTTCTGACGATCAGGAGAATATCATGTCCTTCCGCCTGAAGCTGCTAGCGGCATTCGCTCTGCTCGCGCCGGCAAATCCTGCATCGGCCCGCAACATCGTCATAGCCAATGACGATGGCCTCACGGCCAATGTAAAGGCGCTGTACGATGCTCTGAAGGCGGAAGGGCATGATGTCATCGTTGCTGTTCCCTGCCAGCAGGGGAGCGGGCTGGGCGGCGCGGTGCGGATCATGCAGCCCATCGCTCCGCTGCGGGAGGATTGCGCCAATAGCGCAGCAAAGGCCGGCGATCCCGGTGCGGGTCCCATGACTCGCTCCGGGCTTGGTGACGACTTCTTCTATGTTGACGGTACGCCGGTGATGGCAATGCTCTATGGCCTCGACGTTCTCGCGCCTGCGCGGTGGAAAAAAGCGCCCGATCTGGTGTTGTCAGGTCCGAATATCGGCCGGAATGCCGGTCCTATCGTCGTCAGTTCGGGCACGGTCAGCAATGTCCAATATGCGATGATGCGCGGTATTCCGGCAATCGCGCTGAGCGCGGGCATGAATAGCGCGAGCAGGGATGACCTCATCAACCCGTTATCGGGAGAGATCGCGAAACGCTCGGTCGAGCTTGTCGAACTGCTCGATGCGCGGGCAACAAAAGGGCCGTTGCTCCCCCCCGGAGCCGGTCTGAACGTCAACTTCCCCGATCAACCAGCCGGTGCGCACTGGAAATCCGCGCGCATTGGCACGTTCAGCGACTATGATGCGCGCTTCGTTGCCGACCTGCCGGCCACCATGGGTAAGGCGACGGCCGGGCAGAAACCCATGCCGGGTTTGTACTTCTCCATTTCGGACAAGCAACCGGCAGCGACAGAACGCGGCGATGAGGCTGCTATCGCCCGAAGAGATATATCCGTCAGCGTTATGCAACTAGCCTATGACGCACCGGCATCTCAACGAAAACTAGCTATAGGTCTTGTGGGGGCATTGAATAAGCGCTGAGTGCAGGCACGCACAAGACGTCGCCAGTCGTCGCGATAGCAGTACGCGAATTTTTTACAACGCAGGGAACGGCTTAGGCACCCGCGGAGTATTATCGCCGAGCTTCAAAACAATAAGGATTGAACGCTTTCCACCGGGCCGCGCTCGCGCGCGGTCCGGACTAAAGCAGGGCTGCCTGCGTCAGTTCCTTGCAGTTCACCGATGATGGGGGCGGAACGCTGGCCTTATTGCCTTCGTTCTTTCGCAGTCCCAGCGCGCTGCCGATCGAGCGGCCGATCGAACCGATGATCCCTTTGCCCGAGCCGTTGCCCGTCGCCGGCTGGCTGTCGACGCTGATCGAGGGGTTCGAGAACGTACCGCCGATACGCAGCGGGTCGACCAGCTTCAGGACGGGTTTGTCTTTCGACGCACCGGCAACTGTCAGCGCGACCGTCTCGCCATCGAGGTTGATCTGCCCGCGTCCGCTGCCGCGCGATATGGCGGTAGCGATCATAAAAGGCGAGGGGCGAAGGATCCCATTTTTTGCATCGAAGGCGAGGATCGCGCAGGTGAGCGGCGTCATCGCGTCCTCATTGCCGAGCTTCTGACCGATCGCACCACCGAGGTCTTGGCCAAGCACGAAGGCCGCGGCGCGGTTTATCGAGCCGCGGCTGGCCGTAAAGGCGATCTTGCCCGATCCGTTGCTGAAAGCTTGGCGGATCGTCGTGCCGCGTCCCGTGATCCGGACAAGGCCCTGGACCGGGCCGCGTATCATCTCCGGTTGGCCGACCAAGGTCTCGAGCAATGCCCCCTCCACCCTGAGTTCGGTCGAGAAAATCGGCATGGGTTTCGTTGAATCGATCTTGACCCAGCCGGTCATTCGTCCCGCGTCGAGCTTGGCCACCGCATTCTCTAGCTTGAGAATGCGGTGATCGAGCGTGAGATTGCCCTTGAGGCTCCGGAACACCGAGCCGCCCTCGACGAGAAGCTGAGCGATCGAAAAGCGGATGATCCCGTCGGTCGGCCCCATCCGGCTGAGATCGATCCGCGTATCGGGAATGACGCGCTTGCCGATGCGGGCTTCATTCGCGCGCGCCGCGGCTAGTCCGGCATCATCGGCGAGATCGTCAAAGTCGAATTGCGGCGCATCGATCGTCGCGTCGATCTTGGTGCGGCCATCCCGTTTGAGCACCGTCGCCTTGGCGTTGATCCGCGAACGGCCGATCGTGCCGTTCAGCGTGTCGATGAACCAGTCCTCGCCGACGTGACGGACCGAGCCGGAAAGATCGATATCCTGCGTGCCGAACAGCCCGGCCTCAATCACATAATCGAGCTTCTTGAGGCTCGTGCCTCTCGCTGCCATTTTCAACTTCATGTCGCGAAAGTTTAGCGGACCGGCGGTTGTGCCGGTTGCGGTCACGTCGAGAACGTCGGAGGTGAGGCTGACCGAAAACGGCCAGGGGTCATTCTCCTGCTCCGCTGCGAGAGCCTTGCCACGCGCCTTGAGGAGAGCGGGCGCTCCGTCGAAGGTGCCAGCGGCATCGATGGCAAGACCCGGGGCGCCATCGGCTGTGATCGTGCCGGCGATATCGAGCCGCCGCTTCGCATCGCGAAGCGTGAATCGGCCCTTGTCGACCACCAAGCGACTCAGCGACGGTGCGCCTTTGCCTGCCTGCGTCGGCTTGCCGGCACGCCCCGCCCAGTTGCTGTTGCCCTCGGCGTCACGAACAAGAGCGATATCGAGGCCCGTGACGCTGATCGACTGCGGATCGGGGTCGCCGGCGAGGAGGTCGAAGATCGAGAGCCGTGCGCTGGCGCGCGCCACTTTCAGAAAGTCCCCTTTGCCGGCCCATGCAGGCTGTACGATCCGCAGGTCCCGCACCACGATCTCGGGGGTGAAGGAAAAGGCGCTTGTTCGCGACAGGGAGCCTATCGTGACTGGTGCATCGAATTCGGCCGAGAGGCGTCGTTCGGCTATTCCCTTCAAGATTGCCACCGGGAAGGCAGCCGCACCGACAAAGAGGGCGAAGAGCAAGATTGCGGCAGCTGCGAGAGCGGTCCTTGTCTTTCCTGAAAAGGAAGTCCGGGAGTTTGTCGCCATCGCCATTCGCGGTCACTTGCCCTTCGCGTCGGGCACGAAGCTGACCTGAGCAAGGCGCCAGTTTCTTTCGGGCTCTCCGGGCCAATGGCCCTCCGGTCCGTCATAGTCGCGTGGTGGATGCACGCCATGAACCTCGGCGCGAATGAGGCGGCCGGTCTCGCGAAGCCGGATCGTCGCGCCGGGGTAGCGTTGTTCGAGCAGTTTGCGCACCTCTTCGGCATCGTCGGACAGCTTTGCGCTCGCCAGCGCCCGCGGCGCACCATCGACGAGTTCGGCGGTGGAGGACCGGATGGCCGTCAGGCCGTCATGCAATATGTCGAACGAGATGAAGGCGGCGGCGACCGAATCCGCCCACCACCAGCCGAGTCCGAGCCCGACTATGCCTGCGATGCCTGCCGCCCCGGTCATCCAGTTGGCCTTGTTCATCAGCGCGTCGGTGTGGAGAAGCTTGTCGGACAGTTTTTCGGCGAGCGGCAATTCCTTCCGGCCGATGATCATCGGAGGGATCATGGCATAGACCTGCGCCGCGATCATGAGCCAGCCGAGCCAGATATCGCGGCCCAGGATGCGCACGGATCCAACCGTCGCATGCTCGGCCTTGATCAGCGTCATTGCCGAGTCCCAGAGCAGGAGCGCGCCGGTTCCGGCGAGCGCAACGGAAGCAAGAAAGAAGCCTAGGCCGTTCACCCGCTCGAATCCGAAGGGGAATTTTCTCGAGCGCTGGCCCGTCCGTTCCATGCGTGCGGCGACGAGAAAGGCGATTGGCGGGACAAGACCAAGCGTATCCTCGATCCAGGCGGTCTTCATCGTCTGGCTTTGGCCGAGCACGAGGCCCATCACCACGATGATCGATATCGTCCAGGCGATATTCCACCACTCGAGCCGTTCCGCGCGCTTCAACGTTTCGCGTAGCGCGGGCGGTAGCTCGTCGGCATGCGTTCGCGCGGCCGCAGCGCTGATCATCGCCGCGCGCCTGCGTCGCGTGCGCTTGCCTCGACGAGGCTGATCCAGCGGTTCTCGCCATTCTTCATCGCGGCGCGCCATTCGATCGCCTTTTCGCCGTGACCGGAGGTCGCGAGAGGTGGGGAGAGGGCCGCAGACGTCTCAAGCAGAGTGCCTTTGCGAAACGGTGCGATCACAAGGTCGACACCGTCGTCGTCGAGGCGGGCGAGCATGGGTTCAAGCTCGCCCGTCTGGAGGCGCGGTATGGCGTGGGTTCGCCTTTGAAGTCGGTCGAGGAGACCAAGCGCCTCTGCCGGCAGCGGCGCTGTTACGGCGACCCTTATGTCGCCGCGCGCCTCTATCGCGTCCAGCGTTCCATTCGGGTCCTTGGGAAGCGCATCGCAGGCAGCCAATGGCAGAGCAATCAGCGTTGCGGCGATCCAGTGCCGGAAAGAGAGGCAGTGCACGCCGGCGAAAGCTCAGTAGGAGGGCGGATCGCTGGCGGGGAAGGATTCATCTCCCGCCTGATCGACGGGCGTCCACTCTCTGCGCGGAGTATCGCGCATCGCTTCAGGTCCCGCTGATCGCGTCTGATCGAAGTTTTCCTTGTGGGTTTCTCCATCGCGGAACGCTGCGGAGTGGCTCTCGTCCTTGCTCGCCGAAGGTTTCAATCTCCGGGTGAACCAGAGCAGGGCGCCGATGGCCGCAACACCCAACAATTTTCCGAAATGCGAGCTGCTTGGCGGCTGCCGTGTGGCATCATAGGCCATATCATATCTCCCGAATTGGCTTTGCCTTCAAACGTGCGACGCCGCCTGGAGTTGCCAAGGGCAGGCCGCAAGGTCCGAGCCGGGGGTCAGAAGCGGCGATGAAAGCTGAAGAGGTCGGCGTCGGGATCGCCGGTGCCGAGGATGAGACCGCGTAATATTTGGGCCGCCATCATCGAGAAGGTGATCCCGTTGCCGCCATAGCCCATCGCGGCGTAACAATTTTTCATTCCCGGAATCCGCCCGATCGTCGGTGTTCCGAGCGGGCTGTTGCCGAAGCTTCCTGCCCAGGCATAAGCCGGCGTCGGGTCGATATGAGGAAGCAGTGCCCCGAGTTTTCGCGACAGCGTTGCGCATTTCGTGCCTATTTGGGCGTCGCGCGTCGCGGCGTCGGCATAATCCTCATCCTCCCCGCCGCAGATGACGACGCCGTCCGGCGTCGTGCGGATATAGAGATAGGGATCGGACGCTTCCCAGATCAGTGCGGCGCCGGGCCAGATGTTGCGGGGCTGCGGCCGCGTCGCGATCGACCAGGTCGACATGATGCTGTTGCCCTTGGCGGGGACACCTTTCGGCATCTCATAGCCGGTCGCAAAGACGACATGAGCAGCCTGAATCTCGCAGCCTGTCGTTGTCCGGACCGTGACGCCGCTGTTCGACGGATCGATCTCGCCTGCATCCGCAGGCGCATAGATCTTCGCCCTTCGCCGCGCGGCGATCCCGAGATAGGCTGCTGCCATGCGGCGCGGGTCGGCGGTATAATTGCCGAAACCGAGCAGCGCATGGCGTCGGGCGATTCCGGTTCGCCGCCGGAGTTCGGCCGGCCCGATCAACTCGACCTCGAAACCTGCACGCCTGCGTGCCTCGGCTTCCCGTTCGAGGCCCGCCCGGTCGAGGACATTTCCGTCGAGATAGATCGATCCGCGCGTGGCAGCATCGACGTCGAGTCCGAGCCGTTCGGTACGCGCCCGCAGTGCCTCGACCGCGAGGTAGGATCGGCGCCAGATGCGTTCGGCACGATCTTGGCCGATATGCTCCGCCATCAAGGACAGCGGCATGTCGAGTTCATACTGCAGCATGGCCGTCGATGCCGCCGTAGAGCCAGCCGCGGGACCTCGCCGGTCGAGTATGACGATATCAAGGCCCGCTTCGCTCAGCGTCTCGGCAATCAGTGCGCCCGAAATGCCCGCGCCGATAATCGCCACATCGCATTCGAGCTTGGGCGGCAGGCGCCCGATGACAAGGGGAGGGCGGCGTCGATCCAGCCAGAGCGGGCGTCCGGTTCGGAGGTCGCGGTGGACGGTCGATGACGCAGGGGTCATGCCTGCTGAGGCCGGATTTCGAAGGCTGCGACCGAAGCATCGGCGATCCATGTCGCGCCGATTGTTTCCGCCTTCGCCTCGTCGTAGCCATCGACAATCGCCCCGAACCCTTGGACGGCGCTTGCCGCCCGTTGATCTACGGTGATGACGGACAAGCCATGGCTCTCGATCATCCGGATAAAGGCGGAAAGCGCGACGGGCGCGTCCCTCCGGAAATCGATCTTGATGCGCGCGATACGCCGCTGCGGCGCATGACGCTCGGTAATGGCAACGGCTGCCAGAACGATCAGGGCGGCAAGGCCACCGAAGATAGCGAGCTCATAAAAGCCGATGCCGAAAAGCATGCCGAGCGTTGCCGTGGTCCAGAGGGATGCAGCCGTCGTCAGTCCACGGACATTCAAACCCTCGCGGAATATGACGCCGCCGCACAAAAATCCGATCCCCGTCAATATGCCGTGTGCCATGCGAACCGGATCGATGCGGATCACCTCGATCGGCGCATCGTTCAGCCAGGCCATCTGGTGCACGGCAGATAGCATCAACAGGCAGCAGGAAAGTGCGACGAGAATGTGCGTGCGAAGGCCCGCCGGACTCGCGCGATACTCCCGCTCGGCGCCGATGACCGCTCCGGCGATGATCGCGCCGAGGATGGGCCAGAGCAGATCTAGGGTTATCACACTCATGGAGGATCAGGGCTGAAGCTTGGCTGGCGTGCCGGGCTTCACCATTTGCGCGAGGCGCGCCGCGTCCCAGTTCGTGAGGCGGATACAGCCATGGCTTTCGGCATGGCCGATCGTTGCGGGTTCGCTTGTTCCGTGGATGCCATAGTGCGGCTTGTTGAGGTCGAGCCAGACGACGCCGACCGGACTGTTCGGACCGGGCTTCAGGAGCTGACTGTCCTTGTTGTCGCTGACGTCCCAGAATAGCCGGGGATTGTAGTGGAAATCAGGATTGCGGCTGACGCCCTGTATCTTCCAGTCGCCGATCGGCAGCGGGTCCTTGCTGCTCCCCATGGTGGCGGGGAATTGCGCGATGAGCTTCTCGTTCGCGCCATAGACCTTGAGGACGCCCTCGGATTTGTCGACGATCACCTTTTCCGCCTTGGGTTGGTCGGGAGCGATACCGAGCTGCTGGAGCGTGGCGCCCCAGCCGCGCTCATCCCGGTCGGCGGTCAGGCGAGCGGGGTTCGGAATATTGGGAACCCGGATAGGCTTGCCCGCGCCAACCGGGGTATTGGCCGAATTCAGCGCGACGATGAATTCGGGCGTCGTATGGAATCGTTCGGACAGAGCTTCCATGATATTGCGGTAGCCGAGCGCGGAGAGCTTGGCCTGATCGGCTGCGTCCTTCGGAAAATCGGGAACGAACGGCCCCGCGGCGAAGGCGTCGGGGATGATGACGACGCGCGTGGCCGGAACGCTCTTCCACTGGTCCAGCTTCGCAAGCGTCGCGCTGTCGAGTTTTCCCGTATCGGGCAGGCCATTCGCGACCTGGAAACCACGAAGCGCGGCCGAATAGGAAGGGCCTTCGGTACCATCGATGACCCCGGGCGAAAAACCGAGGTGATCGAGTATGACCTTCGCGCGAAGCGCCGGCGTCTCGGAAATGCTGCTATCTGTCACCTTGGCATCGACGAAATCGAGTGCGTCGGCTCGGGCCGATGTGGATACTCCCTTACCCTTCGCCTCGTCGCTGCTCTTGTTATCGGAAGAGGCGTTGCAACCGGCAAGAAAGGTCGCGGCGATCAAACAAGGAATGATTTTCAAACCATGATCCTCTTAACTTAGGTTCTTGCTCAAACGAGCAGCTGCCGCAAAAGGATGCGCGCCTATCGCTTCGACCATGTCGGGGCAGGGGCTTGCGGCGGCGGGATGCTGCCGCCATCAACGGCTTTGGGCCGTTGGCGGAATGACCGGAAAGAGGGGGTATGGAATCGACGCGGATAGGCGCGCTTGGGCGCGATGCGCGGGCAAGCAGGCTGATCATCGGACTGCTGGCGCTCGGCTTTGCGGCGCTTCTTGCGGCGGCCGTCGCCACTTTCTGGGTGCAGCGTCAGAATGAGGAGAGCTCGGCGCTTGTTGCGCACACGCTTTCTGTCGAGGCGAGCCTTGGAGGGTTCGCAAGTGCGGCTGAGCGGCTCGAAACCGCGCGACGCGGATTCTTGCTGACGGCTAACCCGGAATTTTTGCGTATCATCGACCAAACCGAAACCGCAGCGCGGACGCGCCTTCAAGAGCTTTCGCAGCGCGTCGCCGACAATCCCGAACAACGCGCGCGCGTGGCGCGTCTTCGTACGCTTCTCGGCGAGTATGGGGCTTATCGCGAGAAGGCTCAGCAACTCTCCGGTGCGGCGCGTGCCGAAATGATCTCCGGCTTCATGATCGACCCCGCCGTGCTGTGCATCCGCGAGATGCGCAGCGTCGTCGAAGCAATGATCGCGGAAGAAGTGGGATTGCTGCGCACCCGCGAGGCGCAGCAACGGACGATGCAGCGTCTCTTCGGAGCCATGCTCGTTGCGACCGGCTTCCTGATTCTCGTCGTTGCGGGTGTCACGCTCTGGCTGGTGCGACGGAACCTCGCCGAGCTTCGCACATCCCGTGCCGAGCTTCGCTACCTCAACGAAGGGCTCGAGCAGATCGTTGATGCGCGAACCGGCGAACTCAAGCGCGCAAATGCCGAAATCCAGCGCTTTGCCTATATCGTCAGCCACGACCTTCGCTCGCCGCTCGTCAACGTCATGGGCTTCACCGCCGAGCTCGAAACGGCCCGTCAGTCGATCGCGGGCTATGTGAGCAAGAGCGACGCAGACGGGTGGGCGGCGCCTGACGCGACGACGCGGCTCGCGATCGAGGAGGATCTTCCGGAAGCGATCGGCTTCATCCGCTCGTCGACCCAGAAAATGGACCGGCTCATCAATGCGATCCTGAACCTGTCGCGTCAGGGACGCAGGACGCTCGCACCGGAGACGCTTGATCTCGGCGAGGTGGTGCAGGGCATCGTTGGAAGCCTTCGGCACCGCATCGACGAGACGGGCACAAGCCTCCGCGTCGATGCTTTGCCTGTAGTGGTCAACGACCGCGTCGCCGTCGAGCAGATCCTGTCCAATCTTGTCGAGAATGCGCTCAAATATCTGGAGCCGGGACGGACGGGCGTGATCGAGGTAACCGGCGGCAGCGACCTCGGACGCGCCTGGGTTTCAGTCGCCGACAATGGCCGCGGCATCGAGCCGCGCGATCACGAGCGGATTTTCGATTTGTTTCGCCGTTCGGGCGCGCAGGATCAGCCGGGCGAGGGGATCGGGCTTGCTCACGCCCGGGCGCTCGCATATCGCCTCGGCGGCTTTATCGAAGTCCAGTCCGAATTGGGTGCGGGGTCCACCTTCCGGCTGATCCTGCCCATCGAATGGCAAAGCGGAGAAGAGGATGCCTGACCAACTGCCAGTCAATATCGTGATGATCGAGGACGACGAGGGGCATGCGCGCCTCATCGAGAAGAATATCCGGCGCGCCGGTATCTCGAACACGATCCATCATTTCCTCGACGGCACTTCGGCGCTGTCGTTCCTGTACGACAGCGATCACGGTCCTGTCCGTAACGGCCCGGCGCTGATCCTGCTCGATCTCAACCTGCCCGACATGAGCGGCACCGATATATTGGCGAAGATCAAGGGCGATGGCAGCCCGCTCCGCCGGACTCCCGTCGTGGTGCTGACCACGACCGATGACAAGATCGAGATCCAGCGCTGCTACGACCTTGGCTGCAACGTCTATATCACCAAGCCGGTGAATTATGAGAATTTCGCCGATGCCATCCGGCAGCTTGGTCTCTTCCTGTCGGTGATCCAGGTCCCCGATCCCGATCCTGCCTGAGGTCTGCTTGCCCCATATTCTCTATATCGACGATGATGACGGCATTCGCCGCCTCGTGTCGCGTTCGCTTGCCCGCAAAGGCTTCGAGGTAAGCCTCGCGGCCAGCGGCGCGGAAGGCATCGCGATGACGAAGGAGGGCGGGCACGACCTGATTGCGGTTGACCATTATATGCCCGGGCAGGACGGTCTCGCGACGCTGGAGGCGCTGCGTGCGCTTCCCGATTGTCCGCCAATTGTCTACGTCACGGGTTCCGAGGAAAGCCGCATCGCGGTCGCCGCGCTGAAGTCCGGGGCCGACGACTATGTCGTGAAATCGGTCGGCGAGGATTTCTTCGACCTTCTCGCGAACAGCTTCGAACAGGTTCTGGACCGGGCCGAACTGCGCCGCGAGCGACGGCGGGCAGAAGAGGAACTGCGCGCGAGCAATTTGCGGCTCGAGGCGCTGCTGAAGGAGGTCAATCACCGCGTCGCGAACAATCTTCAGATGGTGATGTCCTTTATCGCCCTGCAGGCGAAAACCCTGGGCGACAGCGCCGCGCGAGAAACGCTTGAAAAGACGCAGGCGCGTATCGCGACGATCGCTCAGGTCAACCGGCGGCTCTACACGACAGACGATGTCGAATATGTCGCGATGGATGAATATCTGGCAGGACTTGCCGCTGACCTTGCTGCGAGCTGGTCGAATGGAGACGCGCATCGCGTGATCGAAGTCTCGGCCGATCCGGTGCGCCTCTGTACCGACAAGGCCGTCGCGCTCGGGATGATTACCAACGAGTGGGTGAGCAACGCCTGCAAATATGCCTATGGCGAAGAGCATGGCGGGGTCATCCGCGTCGCCCTCCGCTTGGGCGGGAAAGGCGTTCTCGAACTGGCGGTCGAGGACGACGGGGTGGGACTTCCAGCAAATGGAGCAATCAAGGGGACCGGCCTCGGTACCCGGCTGATCGAGGCTCTCGGCCGTACGCATCGCGCCGAAGTTCATTATGGCCCGGTGCCCGCGGCGGATGTCGGCACCCGCGCCATGATCAGCCTGCCATTGCGCGCCGGCGATCTTGCCTGACGCGCGGCGGTGATATCTGGTCCGTCCAAACGGGGTGCCGGACATATTCCACAAGGCGCTTTCCTCGACGCCTTTCTTTGGTTGCCACGATAAATAAAAAGGCCCGCCGGAGCGGGCCTAGGTCCGAAGCGTAGGGGGCGCTTCGCGGGGGAAAGGATCAGTTGCCGGTGCCCGGCTTGCCGGTCTTCGGTGCCTTGCCGTCTTCGATACGGCCTTCGTTGCGAAGGTCCCGGCCTTCTTGGGCCTTGCGCTGGCTTTCGGGGGAGTCGCCATTCTCATAGGCTTCTTCCTTCGCATAGCCGGCGGCTTCCTTGATCTTGCCTTTGACGCTCATGATATTTCTCCATCTTGGTTGCACGGGATCAACCGGCTGAGCCAGCCGAAGTTGCCGTCGCGGAGCCTGCGATGCCGATTTTCCGGAATCGTCATAACATGGATCAAGACGGCGGTTTTACGGGGAACAATCGTCGTTGGCGGCGCGTCTCGCGGAGGTCTGCTCCCCCCGCAGGCGCAATCGAAGAAGAGGATGTCCCGATGTCGCAGAACCCCAACCAGCAGGGCAATCAGCCGAACAAGAACCCCGGCCAGGATCGCCAGCAGGAACAGCAGGATGACGCGAAGCGTCGCCAGCCGGGCCAGGATGCTGACGATCGTCAGCAGGCCGGCAACGAAGATAAGAATCGTCAGAACCGCTAAACAAAAGACGCGCATCGCTGCGCGCTTTTGGCCGGGCTGCGATCCGTCGTGGCCCGGCTTTTTATGGCTTAGCAACTTAACCCAGGTTGTTTCGGAAGAGCGGTCACATGTTTAGCGACGGGACGGGCAATCGTTCGTTCGCGACCCACGTGCGAGTGTCAGGGGGACTCTCGCTCGTGGCTCCCGCAGCAGAGGCCTGAAAGGCTCCGCCCCACCAGGCGGAGCCTTTCGTTTCTCAGGCGACCCCGCGCATCAGGCCCGGCACCAGCGGGGCAAGCTCGCGCGCAAGATAGCCGAGCGGCCCCATTGTTTCCGACAGGCGGCGACCTGCTTCCCCATGAAGCCATATACCCCAAGCGGCGGCGTCGAGCGGAGCAAGGCCTCGCGCACCAAGGCCTGCGATCAGCCCCGCAAGAACATCCCCCGACCCGCTGACCGCGAGACCGAACCCACCGCCCGCATAGGCTAGGCATGTGTCGCCGGCCATGAGATGGCTGGTCGAACCCTTGACCATCACGGCGCAACCAAAGGTGGAGGCCGCCTCCGTCAAGGCCGCCAAAGGATCGGCGGCTACGGTCTCGCGGGTAAGACCAAGCATGGCGGCAAGCTCGCCCTCGTGCGGCGTCAGCACGATATGCGCTCCGCGTTCGCGGATCGCATCGACATGGTCGGCTGCAGCGCGGAGCGCGAAGGCGTCGAGCAGCAGGAACATGTCGTCCGGCAGCTTTGGAAGAAGATCGGCGAGAAGTGTGCGGACGCCCGTTTCATCGACCATCGCTGGCCCGAAGACGATGGCATCGTGATTGGCCATTTCGTTCAGGATCAGACCGGCGCTATCGGGCGCAATCTCGCCCGTTTCGGTTTCCGGGAGAGCCAGGACGGCGCAGGCCGGAAAGGCGATGCCGATCGGGATGGCTGCCGAGGCGATCGTCGCAATCGTAACCTTGCCGGCGCCGGCCCGGAAAGCTGCCTCGGCAGTGAGCAGCATGCCTCCGGGTACGCGGCGCGACCCACCGACGACGAGAACGCGGCCGCGGCCGTTTTTATCGACATTGTCGTGATGATCGGGGAGGGGATTGGCCTTCAGCCAGGCAGTGTTGAGCGGGACGGGTTCAGCCACGGGCGGCGACCATCGCGTCAGGTTCGCGCGTTACCGGGACCTCTCCGGTCATTGGCGGGGTGACATTGTAGCGGGAGAGGACGAGATTGCCGTCGCGCCCTTTCGCGGGGTCGAAGCGATATTCGGTGATTGCGCAATTTGCCACGTCACCCTCCCGGTCGATCGCCAATATCTCCTTCTCCCCCAGATTCTCGATGATCGTGCGCAGGCAGAGCACCACGACTTGGTGCGCGACGATCATGACGCGGCGACCGCCATAATGCAGCGAAACGGTGTCGAGGAGCGACCTCAGGCGCAGGATGACATCGCACCAGCTTTCGCCCCCCGGCGGGCGATGGTAGAATTTCCCGAGCAATTTCCTGAACTCGGCTTGCTCGGGATGCGTCGCCTCGATCCCGCGATGCGTGAGCCCGTCCAATATTCCGAATTCCTTTTCGCGAAGCCGCTCGTCCACGCAGATTTTCTCGTCAGCATCGCACCCTCCGGCTTTGCGGAATATCTCCGCTGTCTGGATTGACCGGAGATAGGGGGAGGCGAGCATGATTTCGGGGCGGCCGTTTTCTTCGCCTTCGGCAAACCACTCGCCGAGCGCGCGCGATTGTTCTTCCCCCAGCCTCGACAAGGGAACGTCAACGTCGCGGTGGTCGAGTGCAATGCGGAAGTCGCCCGCCGCGTCTGCGGCATCGCGCGCAACATTGCCCGCACTCTGGCCGTGACGCACGACCCATAATGCGGAAGGCCAGCGAGGCGTCATGTCGGAAATCCTGTCATCACCTTGATTACACGCCGCTCGCCGGTTTCTGATGCCTGGCGGTGCCGGCAGGGCGCCAATCGGCATCGACGGAGATCATCACCACCGCGAAACGTAGCTGGCCGTCGTTGTTGGTGACATTGATCCGAAGCTCCTGGTCTTTCAGCAGCAGCGAAGGATCGTCATGAATAAGTCCGCCGCCATATCGGACCGCTTCGTGCCGTGCCGCATCGTCGTCGGGCAGTTCATGACCCTGATCGTCGATGTCCTGCGCGCCATCGCAGACATGAAAAAAATAGCGTGGCATGTCCGATGATCTCCTGTCTCCACCAGACTAAACCGCCGAGACGGTGTTTCGATGCAGATAAAGGTCCGAAAAATCGGCCATTTGCCGCAGAATTCCAAGATCTCCGATCGTCAGGCGCCGGGAAATGCGTCGTACAGCGCCAGCATCCTCCAGCAATTTGATCGTCCGGTTGATGTGGACGGGCGTAAGCCCGAGCAAGTCTGCCAGCTGCTCCTGCGTCAACGGCAATTCGAACCCGCTGACATCCTCCTGCGCGATCTGCTGTACGCGGTAGAAAATCTCGCAAAGAAGATGGGCGAGCCTGGCCAACGCGTTGCGGCGACCGATGTTGAGGAGCCACTCGCGACCGATCGAGGCTTCGATCAGGATGTCCACGAGTACCGCCCGCGCGAGGTTCGGTCGCGGGGCTACCAGTTTTTCGAAATCCTTGATCGAGAAAACTGCCAGTTCGACCGGAGTCAGCGCTTGCAGGCTATGATCGGCCGTTTCGACATAGAGCGATTGGAAATCGAGCGCGTCGCCGGGGATTTTGAGGGCAACGATCTGGCGTCCACCATCGGCTGACGTCTTCTGACGATAGGCATAGCCTTGCAGCAGAACCGGACAGACCGTCGCCTTCTCGCCTTCGCGCAGGATATGCTCGTTCGCTTCGAGGCGGCGGATACTGAAGGGAAGGTCGCGGATCGCCTGCTGGTCGTCGGCGGATAACGGGCTGTGGCTCAGGAGCTTGCGAATGAAGATCCCGAGGCGATCCTCTTTTGTCATGGAAGGATCGTCACCCATCCAGCGCACCAACATGGGCATGACTTCTGCCGTATCCGATCAAGGCGTTGTGATGACGCATACAGAGAGAACATCGGGATATCCGCTGGGTTCCGTATACGAACAACGAATGTGTCGCGGTCCTTATGGCCGCGAATTCGCGGTGACGATCCAACATGGATTAAGTCGTCCGAGCAGGCTTTCAGCTAGGGATGCTCGGGGTTTGCCGAGGATGGAGGCACCAGCCTTGTTGACCAGCGAAACTTGGGCCGCGCTTGTCGAAGCGGAGGATCTCTACGGCGAAGGCGCCGAGGCACACGCTCTCGCGATGGCGGCCTCGGCGCGCAAGCAGCGAGACTACAGGCGGGCGCATGTTTGGACTGCGGCCGCTGCCGAGCTTCACATCCTGCACAACATAAACAGGCAATGGGCCCGGCCACGCGGCCGGCCCTTTGGCGAAGAGCAACCCGCTCCGCAATGAAAGCCTAGCCGTTGACGATCGTGCCGCCGTTCGGGTGCAGGACCTGTCCCGACATGTAACTGCTGTCGTCGCACGCGAGAAAGAGGAAACATGACGCGACTTCGTTGGGTTCGCCCGGGCGCTTCATCGGGGTGCTTTCGCCGAAGGTCTTTACCTTGTCGACCGGCGCGCCGCCGCGGGGATTGAGCGGGGTCCAGATGGGACCGGGGGCGACGGCATTCACGCGGATACCCTTTTCCACCAGATTCTCGCTCAGCGAGCGGGTGAACGCCGTAATGGCGCCTTTGGTGGCGCTATAATCGAGCAACCCCGCGCTTCCCTGGTACATGGTCACGCTGGTGCAGTTGACGATCGCTGCGCCCTGCTTGAGGTGTGGTAGCGCGGCTTGGACGAGGTAGAACATTCCGAAAATATTTGTCTGAAAGGTTCGCTCGAGCTGGCGGCGCGCGATATCGCGAATGTCGTCCGCCGGGTGCTGCTCGCCAGCGTTGTTGACGAGAATGTCGAGCCGGCCGAATGCCTTCATCGCTGCGTTGACGATCTTCTCAGCCGCTCGTGGGTTGCCGACGTCGGCCTTGACGACGATCGCGCGACTGCCTTCGGTCTCGACGATTTTCGCCGTCTCCGCGGCGTCATCCTTGTTGCTGTGATAGACGATCACGACATCCGCTCCTTCGCGTGCGAACAGCGCCGACACCGCGCGGCCGATGCCGCTGTCGCCTCCTGTCACGATCGCGGCCTTGCCTTGCAATCGCTCCGATCCCGGGAAGCGAGGCTGCCATTTCGGTGCCCGGTCCAGATCGCTTTCGCGGTCGGATGGCGGCGACGCGATCGTCTTGCCGGAGCCAACTTGCTTCTTCAGTTTTGCGGCTGCTTTGCGTTTCCCCGCTTTCTCGGTCGGGGTCTCGCCAATCTTTCCCGCCTTCGGTCCTTTCGCCAAGAGCTTGTTCCTTTTTGGCCGTGGAGGAAGCGATCGGGGCCGAGACATCGTCGGGCCCCGATCGACGTCCCGCTCAGCGGCGGACGCGGGCGCGCGTTTCGAGGTCGGCGATGCGGCGCTCAAGATAGGCGCGATCCTCGCTTGTCGGTGTCGTGCGCGCGTAGGCGGCATCGAGCCGTGCGAGATCTCCCGCTTCCACGCGCACCTGTGCCTGGGCGGCCGATGCAAGCCCGCTTGAGCGCAATGCATTCTCGATGTTTGTCAGTCGTGTCCGATTGTCGATTACCGGTGAGCCGCCGCCATACGCCGTATCGCCGACGCGGGCGTCCAGCGCATCAAGGCGGGCATCGAGGTCGTCGCGTTCGCGGGCGCTGATCCCGTCGCGCGCGTAAGTCGCCTCCATTTGGACCAGAGCCGCATAGTCGCTCTTCAGGCGCGTACCTTCGGCGCGACTGATCGCGCGCGCTGAAACGCGCGCATTGACACGCTTTTCGAAATCGCTGCGACCATTGGCGACGTCTAGCTGGTTTGACACGTCCGCGTCGGCATATCCGCCTTCGCTGAGCACTTGTGTGAGAGCGCCGTAGCGGTCGCTTAGTTCGGTACGTTCTGCAGTGGTGAAGCGGTTGTCGGCACCATAGCGCGTTTCGAGCTGCACCAGCTCGTCATATTCCGCCTTTATGCGGGCTCCGTTGGCGCTGGTCAGTGCGCCCGACCGTACGTCGCTGTCGATGCGGGTATGGAATTGCGTGCGCTGCGTGGCGAGCGGTTTGCGGCCAAGGGCCCATTGCTGCTCGATCGACGCCGAACCGCCAAAGCGATCACCAAAGAGCGTTCCCAGGATCGCGCCAACGCGATCTTCCTGACTCTTTTTCGTCTGAGCTGTTTCAGTTTGCGCAGTGGCAGTGAGTGGCAGGAGCAGCAAGGCTCCCGTAACGGATGCGGTAAGGGTCAGGTTCTTCATGTCTTTCTTCCCTTTGTAACCCCTGCATAAAAACTCTCCGTTTCGATCGTGGTTGCAAAAGAGCATTGCTGGGAGAGTCTTCTCGGATGGGAACGCCGGTGCGGCCCAAGCATTTCCTTTCAGGAAAAGGAGGCTTGCGATGGCTGCACGCGCCTATTGGAAGGGACATATCCGTCTCGCACTGGTGTCGATCCCGGTCGAAATCTATGCCGCGACCAAATCGGGCGCCGCGATAAGCTTTCGCCAGATCCACGAGCCGAGCGGCAAGCCGGTCAAATATGAGAAGGTCGTGCCCGGCATAGGTGCAATCGACACCGACGACATCGTCAAAGGCTATGAGACCTCGAAAGGCAATTATGTCCTGCTCGACGAGGAGGAGATCGAGGCGGTCAAGCTCGACAGCAAGCGCACTCTCGAACTGCTCCAGTTTGTCGACGCAGGCGACATCGACATCCTCTATTATGCCAAGCCCTATTATGTCGTCCCCGCCGACGAGCTTGCCGAGGAAGCCTATATCGTCCTCCGCGAAGCGCTGAAGCGCACGAAGAAGGTCGGGCTCGGCCAATTGTCGGTGCGCGGGCAGGAGCAGCTCGTCGGCCTCCGCCCCTGCGGCAAGGGACTCGTACTCGAAGTGCTGCGCTATGCCGACGAGGTGAACAAGGCGGCGAATTATTTCCGCGACGTCGGCAATACAAAGCCCGATGCCGACCTGCTCGACCTCGCCGAAACGCTGATCGGCAAGAAGAGCGGCAAATTCGACGCCTCGGACTACCATAATCATTATGTCGACGCGCTGAAGCGCGTGATCGCCAAGAAAGCGAAGGCCAAGGGCAAGCGTGTACTTGAGGACGTTGAGGAGCCGGGTCCTGCGAAAGGCGGCTCGAATGTCATCGACCTGATGGCGGCGCTCAAGGCGTCGGTAGACGGCAAAAGGAAGGCGCCCGCCGCCGAGGCGAAGAAGCCGCCGGCGAAGAAACCGGCGGCGCGAAAGCGCGCCTGACATGGCCCGCGCCAACCCCCTCGCGCAGTATAACGCCAAGCGCGATTTCAAGCTGACTCCCGAACCCGCGGGCAAGGTCGAAAAGGGCCCAAAAAATAAGGAGGGGAGCAACCGCTTCATCGTCCAGAAGCACGACGCGACACGCCTCCATTACGATTTCCGCCTCGAGGTCGACGGCGTGCTCAAAAGCTGGGCGGTCACCAAGGGGCCGAGCGCCGATCCCGCCGACAAGCGGCTCGCGGTGCGCACCGAAGATCATCCGATGAGCTACGCCGATTTCGAGGGCGTGATCCCCAGGGGCGAATATGGCGGCGGCAGCGTGATGCTCTGGGATCGCGGCACTTGGGCACCGATCGAAGGCAAGAGCGCGAAAGACATCGACGAGGGCTATCTCCACTTCACCCTCGACGGGGCACGGATGAAGGGCGAATGGCTGCTCGTCCGCATGAAACCGCGCCCCGGTGAAAAGCGCGAGAACTGGCTGCTCAGGAAAGTGGACGATACTTACGCCGGCGGCACCGATGACCTGGTCGGGCGACAGCTCACGAGCGTGCTCACTGGCCGCACGATGGCCGAGATCGCCGGAGACGAAGGCGGCGAACAGTCCCTGAAGGGCGCCAAAGGCGAAGCCTTCGCGAGGAAGATGGCGGCCGCCGCTGCGCACAACCGCAAGGTCGCAAAGCCGAAGTCCAATGCCAAGTCGCCCAAATTCCGCCCGCTCCAGCTCGCGACGCTCGTCGATGCGGTCCCGTCGGGCAACGGCTGGTTCCACGAGATCAAATATGACGGCTATCGTGCCGAAATAGCGGCATCGGGCAGCGACGTCCGCGTTTACACAAGAAACGGCCTCGACTGGACCGACAAATTCGCGCCGCTCGTCCGCCATATCGCCGCGCTCGACCTGCCGCCGTGCCTGATCGACGGCGAGATCGTCGCTTATGGCAAGGATGGCAATCCCGACTTCTCCTCGCTGCAGGCCGTCCTCAAACGCGGCCACGGCGCGCAGGACGAAGCCACCGCGCTCCATCTTTTCGCCTTCGACCTGCTCGAACAGGACGGCAAATCGCTCGTCAAACTCGGCAATCTCGAACGCAAGGAGCGCCTCGAAGCGCTACTCCGCGACGCCCGGCCGCCGATCGCGGTCGCCGACCATGTCATCGGCGCCGGGGAGAAGCTCTACGACGCGATGTGCGGCGCAGGGCAGGAGGGCATCATCTCGAAACGCGCCGACGCGTCTTACGTCGGTCGCCGCAGCAAAAACTGGGTGAAGGTCAAATGCACGCGGCGACAGGAGTTCGTGATCGTCGGCTGGAACCCCTCGTCGGCCAAGGCGCGCCCGTTCGCTTCGCTTCTCCTCGCGCAACGCGAGGGCGACACGCTTGTCTACAAGGGCAATGTCGGCACGGGCTTCGACGCTGACACGATGACCGACCTCGCGAAGAGATTCGCGAGCCGCGAGCGCAAGACAGCACCACTCGACGTCGACCCCGCCATCGCGCGGAAGGTGCACTGGCTCAAACCCGATCTCGTTGCCGAGATCGCCTTCGCCGAATTCACCGCGAGCGGATCGGTGCGCCACGCAAGCTTCCTCGGTCTGCGGAGCGACAAGGAGGCAAAGGATGTGACACCCGAAGTCAAACAGCCCGTCCCGGAACCGGAAAGCGTTGTCGTCATCAGCAGCCGCGACCGCATCATCTTCCCCGAAACCAAGGTGACCAAAGGCTATCTCGCCGACTATTACGCCGCCATTGCCCCGGTGATGCTCCCGCACACCGCGCGCCGCGCGATCAGCCTCGTCCGTTGTCCGCAAGGTCGCGGCAAGCAATGCTTCTTCCAGAAGCATGACTCGGGCTCGTTCGGTGAGCATGTATTCCATGTGCCGATCCGCGAGAAGGACGGCGGGCATGAGGATTATATCTATGTCGAGGATGCCGATGGTATCCTCGCCTGCGTCCAGATGGGGACTATCGAATTCCACGGCTGGGGCAGCCATATCGACGCACTGGAGAAGCCCGACCGCATGGTCTTCGACCTCGACCCCGACGAAGGCCTCGCCTTCGCCGACGTGAAAAAGGCGGCGTTCGACATCCGCCGACAGCTCGCCGACATCGGCCTCGTCAGCTTCGCGATGCTGTCGGGCGGGAAGGGGGTGCATGTCGTCGTACCGCTCGATCCTGGACACAGCTGGGAAGCGCACAAGGATTTTGCGAAACGCTTTGCCGAGGCCCTGAGCCTCGCCGAGCCCGACCGTTATGTCGCAACGATGAGCAAGGCAAAGCGCAAGGGAAAGATCTTCATCGACTGGCTCCGCAACCAGCGCGGCAGCACCGCGATAATGCCTTGGTCAGTGCGCGCACGCGAAGGCGCGCCCGTCGCGGTCCCGATCGGCTGGGACGCGCTCGCCGATGTGAAGAGCGCCGGCGCTTGGACGGTCAAGGACCTGGCCGACCTGTTGAAACGCGCCACAAATCCCGACCTAAAGGGTTGGGGCTTTGCGGCTCAATCCATGCCGTCAATATAGCGCGGCCACCTGTGAAACGGCGTCCGTTTCTTATTCTCGACGCTTAAGAGCGGGCATTCCACTATCGGCCAACTGCAGCCATACTGACGAGCGCCGCCGTGAACGACCAAAACGGGGTGGGAAGCGGACTTTACTCCCTTCCAAAGTTCAGGAAAGTTCAGCCCTGTGGGCTCCCCGATCTGGACCACGCGACGTGGTGGGCGCGCACGGTCGTTAGAAGACCGGCGGATCGCGTTTGTTCACTGAATGAAAGAGCCGGGATCGGTGCTGACATAGCTGGATATTGTAGGAAAGGCCTTTCCCCATGCCCACGGCACAGGGAGGATTAAATGGCCGCAATCGGTCGCAAACTGGGCCGGCTTCCTACGCCTTCGTCATCCCGGACTTGATCCGGGATCCATAACAGCGGCCGAAGCTTGGACCCCGGATCAAGTCCGGGGTGACGAGGAAGAAATGTCAGATCCCGGTCGAATGCAGCTGTAGGGCTGGGGTGTCACCTCATCGTGGGACAGGCTTTGGCGGGCGCGCCCGCTCCAGAGTGATCGTGTCTGCTATCGCGACACGCATTCCAAAAGCCGCCAGTCCGCAAACGTTGAGAGTTTCGGACGCCGTCAGGCGTCAGAAAGTCTTCGGTGCCCGAACCGCGGTGATCATGGGCTGAGCTATGGGGAAAGCAGTTTTGCGCTGATGCTAGGATAGCGAGATGCTGCCCAAAAGCGGACGTGCGCGATAGCGG
>JAFKLT010000120.1 GCA_017309275.1 Sphingomonadales bacterium
TGCGCCGGATGGCAAGCGCCATCCGGCGCAAGCATGGTCACCACAGCCGGAAACGCCACCATCATGGATCCTTTTCATCCATGGCTTTCATCATGATACGCAGGCTCGCTGCGAAGTGATTTTCGACGTCGGCGACGCTGATGTCGAACCGTTCTGCAATTTGCGGATAGGTCATTTCATCGACGCGGATCGCCAGAAACACCATGCGGTCCATGCCGTGCATCTGGTCCACGACGCGCTCGGCGCGCCAGAGGCGCAGCCGCTCTTCGCGCGACATGGGGGCGCTCATTGCTCGGCTCCCGCGAAGGCGAGCAGATAGTCGCTCGCCTTGCTTGCCTGACTGGCGGCGCGAAAAATCGCCTTCTCGTCATCGCGCAGCACCGACAGCCACGATGCGATGTAATCCGAATGCCGCACGGTCGGCGCGCTTCCGAGCGAAGCGCAGGTGAACGCCGCCGCCATCTCCGCGACAAGCTCTTCTTTGGCGTATGCCTCGGAACCGAAACCTCCCTTCTGGTCCCGGTCGAGCCTGCTGCCGTGGCCGGTCCAATGGCCCAGCTCGTGCAGCGCAGTGCGATACCAGTTGATGGGTTCAGGAAACGCCGCCTGCGACGGCACCTGCACAAAGTCATGGCTAGGGCTGTAAAAGGCTTCGCTCCCGCCGATATTGACCCGCGCGCCGGTCGCCGCGATCAGCGAGTCGGCCTCGGCAATCGTGAGCACCGGGTCGGGGCTGACCATCGGCGCGAGATAGTCTTCGGGTAATCCCTCGCACTGGTCGATGTTGAAGACGGTAAAGCGTTTCAGGAACGCAACCTGCCGCGCTTCGCGATCCTCGCTGCGCGCCTGTTCCTGCTCGGCCTTCGGCGTAAAGCGGTCCGCATAACAGATGACCGTTCCCTTCTCGCCGCGCCGGACGTTGCCGCCTGCCGCCTCGGCCTGCCGGTAGGTCAGCCAGCGCTGCGAGGCATAGCCCTTGGCGACGACCTCGGCCCACAGGATCAGGACATTGATCCCGCTATATTTGCGGCCCGTCCCTGCATTCTGCGGCATCGTGCAGCCGCACGCCGCGCTGTCCCACGGCTGCACCCAAGGCAGCCGTCCTTCTTCAAGCTCGGCGATGATCCGGTTCGTCACCTCCGAATATAGGCTCGCCCGCTCTATCCTTTCTGCACGCATATCCTTTCTCCTTCCAGCCACCGCACCCCGGCCCGGAAGGGGGCGGGGTGGGCGGCAGGAGGGAGCCGGCAGACCCGCATCATCGGACGGGCTGCATCCGCAGGATCGCAACGAAGTGGAGAACCCGCGGTACGCGGGTTGCGGCCCGGCCGGGCGGGGCTAGAGGCGAGTGACGCCCACCCTGCCCCCGACCTGCCGGGACAGACCAACGCCGCCGCGCAGCGGCGACCGCATGCGCGCCAGCGGCGCCCTCCCCCATAGCGAATCGGGCAGACGCCGCGCCGGTTACGGCGCGTCATTGGCGGGCGCGGCCGTCCTCGACGGCCTCATTCGCTCTCGGCCGCGACATCGGTGGGACGCTGTGAGAAAAATAAATGCGGATGCGCCAAGGCCGCCCGCAGACCTCCATGGACGCCGACGGATACCGGCGGCCCTACGCCAGAAGACTACGCCGAAAATGGCGGTTTTCTAAGGTGTTGACGTTAGCGCCTCTCATGCTTTCTTTATCTCGTGTCGACGCAAAATCGTTCAACAGATGGAGTAGAACAGCATGGCATTACAATCTCCCCTCCGCCTCATGCGGCTCAACGAAGTCCTCGATTTGACCGGCCTCAGCCGCGCGACCCTCTACCGCAAGATCGCTGCCGGGACCTTCCCGACACAGCATAAGCTCGCCGAACGCTGCTGCGGCTGGCGCGCGGGCGAAGTCGAAATGTGGCTGCGCAACCCGCACGCGTTCACGATCGCCGATCTCAAGCGCGAAGCGGCTTAGGGTCAAGCATGGCAAAGCCCCGCGCCGCCGAAGCGGCGCGGGGTGGAAGTCCGTCTCAATCGGCGGGGTTCCAGATCAGCGCGTAGCCGTCTTCGCCGTCCTGGCCAGCAGCGCGGCCGAGGTTGGCATAAATCCGGCGCGGCCCGAACTCAGGGGCCGCGAGGGTCAGCGACACATAGGGCTTGCCCGATGCTTCGCCGGTGCGGACCCAGCCCGCGCCGATCTCGACGCCTTCGGAATAAACCCGGTAGTCGGGCTGGACGTCGCCGCTCTTGGAGCGGTTGGTGCGGATCTCGATCGCCGCGCGGATCGTGAGAGTTTTCAACTGGCCCACGAAGCCTCCTTCGATGGTGCCGTTCACAAAGCCGATAGCTGCCATTGGTCGTCTCCTTATATGTGCCGCGGGACCATCCCTGCGACATGGGCGGACCAAGGACTGGCGCATGAGGCGATCCGCGAACCCGCAGGGCCGCAGCGCAGCGGAGGAGTCCGGCGGCGCGATTATTTGAGAGCGAAGCGGCCGCGAGGAGCCGGCGCAGCCGGCGGGGAAATAATCGCGCC
>JAFKLT010000083.1 GCA_017309275.1 Sphingomonadales bacterium
CCACGCTCATCGAAAACTGCAAGATCAGCGGCATTAACCCGCACGACTGGCTGACCCAGACGCTCAGCAAACTGGCAAATGGTCACCCTGCAAACAACGTCGGAAATCTCATGCCCTGGACCGACGTGGGCTGAGAACACCGCTTACGATTAGCTAAAGCCTTCAGGCTTTCAAAAAGCAGCTGGTGCGACTCAATCCCGAGCGCGTCCGCGATCCGACCGAGCGCAGCGACAGACGGGTTCCACGTAACTCTTCCAAGGTCGCTAATATAGCTGCGCTCCATCTCCGCCGCCGCCAGCGCTAGTCATCCTCGCTAAAGAAATCTTCGTCCAGGCGCTTGACTTCAACAACGCGGCTGGTCCTGACTCCGACACTAAATTCCACCATCAACTCAGTAAGGCGTGCGCCATCTATCAAGATTACCCGCTGCTGGAGTCCACGGGCAAAATCGACGGCCGGGCTGCTGAAGGTGGAGGTAGTTACAAACACGCCTTTTGATGCTCCCAAGCCCACAAGACTGCCCACGAAGCCTTGGATTTCAGGACGCCCGACAGAAACGTGATTGGCGTAGCGCTTGGCCTGGAGGTAAATGCGGTCGAGGCCGAGGCGATCTTCATCGACAATGCCGTCGATACCCCCGTCCCCGCTCTTGCCTAAGCGCATAGCCGCATTCTCGTGTGAGCCGCCGTAGCCCATTGCCACCAGCAAATCGACGATCACACGTTCAAAGAAAGCCGGAGTTTGCTCCAGGATTCGTGCCAGCAAATCTATTTTCAAAGCAGAGTTGAGGACCGAATGCGCCGCGTCGATTTGTTCTTCAGGAGTGATGGAGGATTCGGTTGCAGCGAGTGCGGCCGGCGTTTCGCTAGCTGAAGCTCCCGACGATGCCGCGCCATAAAATTCGACAAAGGCCGGGTAGGATTTGAGCAGATCAACGTCGATGATTGTTGGCTGCTTGGCGAGAAGTGCTGTTCCCGCGTCGGTGGCGACAAAAACTCCGCGTTTTGGAAAGCTGATAAGCCCAGCCTTCATCATATAGAATTTTGCCCAATGGATGCGATTATGCAGCACCCTTTGCTTTCCGCTAGGCAAAATTTCCTCACGCTCTTCCTCAGTCAGACCTAAGGCATCGGCGATCTTTCCGGCGGCGAGCGGAACGCGGATCTCGCCTTCCGCAGCGACCGCAAGGACAGGCAACATCAGTGTCTGATAATCGGGAATGGCCATGGAAGGACGCGTTAGCAGCAGCGCGCAAATCCATCTACCTTATATGGTACTGGACAGAATGCGGTCAATAATCGGCCAGCAGGGTCTCAACTGCAGTTCTAGATCAGGCCGCATCCCATACCTTGTTTAAGATTTGCGCTGCCAATGCGGCTTTGTCCTGTGGCAGGAAACGCCCATAATGCGCCGCGACCGTATCCGGAGTATCCTGGATCGCGTAGCTAGCCTGCTCATAGGAGCCGGTTTGTTTCAGGATATGGGTTGCAAGAACATCCCGCACATTATGCGGACCATGTGGCAGTAGCCCCTCGATTGCGCCTCGTCCGGTATATGGATTTCGGATGCCATATCTCTGAATGATCAGGCGCCAAGCCTCATAGAAGGTCGTTTGATCATAGGAGGCGTCACGACTTTTCGTCTTCACGGTTTTGACGAAAAATGTTCCGGGATCGGCGGCTCGACGAAGGAGCGTACGCCGATGCCGCTCTATGTACGCGTCGATATGGACGTAAAGATCTCCGAGATCGGGTAATATCAGTCGAAAGGGTTTGTTACCGAAGAAGGACGAGTTGGCGTTTTTGAACGCCGACGCCGGTATCAGGACCTCCCATCCATGTTCGCGCGGGCTCCACCGAAGCTCACCACGCTTCCGCGTTTCAAGATGGCGTTCAGGTGTCGGCAGTCGACCCTTTGGGCAAAGAAGTAACTCGCGAAGGTTCTTTTGCCTTATGCCAAGATGGAGGCCGAGGCGCAGCATCAGGAACGATCGCACGGCCTCGGCCGCTGCCCGTGGATATCGTACTCTGTCCGGCATAAGGCGGAGGATCTCTTCCGTGATTTTACGGTATTCGCCAACCGGGCTGTCGGCTTCAAGGACGCGAATGATCGGTTCGAACGGATCTCGGTGCACTCGCGCGACCCGCTCAATCTCCTTCACGCGGGAAAGTCCGTGCCTGTAGAGTCGGTCGCAAGCGCCATTCCAGTCGGATCGCGTTTCTTCGATGTCTGCCTTTGTTACCAGCCCGGCAACGGGTTGCACGCGATTGGCGAGATGAGGGGACTGGCGCAGCCAGCCGGTTTCCGCGCGACATAGCGCAAGCGCGAGCTGCAGCATGTTGACCTCCCACACCGTGTAAAAGCCGCGGCGTCGCTCGCGCCATTGTACGTACCAGTCGAGAATGGCGGGAAAGACTAGAAGACCCATCGCTAGCTTGTCATGCGGAACGCCACGCCCCTTCACGACACTGCGCGGCGAAGCGGCAAGCGCTCCGAACAATAGCCCAACATGCTCTATCTTCTGGAAGGCCGTAGCCTCATTCCAGACACCATTTCTCTGGAACCCAATGTCGGTCAGCGTCGCTGTCTTGAACCGGATGAGGTCCGCCATCTCGGCTTCCAACGGCGCCGGCGCATCGGCCTGAGCCACGGCAAGTTCCGCATCTCCGTCGTCCGAGGGCCGGCCTTCGTCATCGTCGCGAACATCCGGTCCGCGCAGTCGCCGTCGATGTGTCAGAGACGGGAAGCGAATGGCAAACCGGTGCTTTGCCGTCCGTGCTTGATAGCGCCGGTAATCTGTCGTTCCAGAGATGATAACCGATCTTACCCATTGCAGAATTTCTTCGCGCTCGCGGGCAGGGCGGCTGTCGAAGTCATCCGGAAGGTGCCAAGCCAGTTTCCGGCGTTCTGAAGGCAGCACGTGCCTCAGTTGATCGTGGCCACTGCGTGCTCGCGGGCTGGCGGGCAGCTTTGCTTTGAAATAGCCCGCCGGGAGGCGGTATCGCTCCTCAATCTTTGCGAGGATCGCGATGCTTCGTACTGAGGACGGGAGCTTCCTTCCTGCCGCCCATTGGATCAGGGTCGAGCGGTCGATTTTAGCTCCGACGCGGGCAAGAGCTTTGTGGAGATGGCCAATCGAATCCCCGTGTCGCGTAAGATGCAAGGCGATGGCATCGTGAAAGGAGCCTACGTCGGTCCAGTCAGGCGTGATCGCGTCTGGGAACTCGACGAGAGGTTTTGGCTTGCGTCCGCGCTTGCCCGGTTGCGCAATTTGATTTTCTGGTGTGGCAGAAGAGGTTCTGGCCGAACAGATCTCGCTCTTCAACGTCATGAATTTCTATCATTCTTTCTGGAATATGAAGTGGGGCGAGCCCCCTACAGCAATTTTTCCACAAAGAAAGGTCTGGTATTTCAATATATGGATCCATTCCGATCGAATTCAATTTTGGCCATATTGCGGTACGGGGCAGAGGTTGGGTGTCGGCGCGCCTTCCGCCGGTGACGATTAAACGTAAGTCGCAGAGATGGTCGACAGGCGCGCGCCTCTCCAAAGATCATAATTAATTATTATATATCAATGCCTTGATAGGACATTCTTGCGCGCATTTGCGTTGGATAGGTTGGCGTCGGTCAGGGGTAAAGGCTGTGGGAAAGCCCTGATTCAGGCCTAGGATTTAGACCGATAAATCAATGAGATATGGATGTGGTTCGAAACCCTCCGTCTCCTCCATTATTTTTCCAGATCCAACATAAATTCTATTCTATTTTAAGTCGATTCTATACTTATTCTATACTTGAAATTATATATCCCTATAGGCAATGCATCTGTCGGCTTCATGCACGGTGTCCTTCGCAAAATTCGGCCCACTCCAGCATCATCAGTTTGCGCTTTTCAAGCAGATTGCCGCGCCGATAGGCGGCTTCAGTCTTGTTCGCAACGACATGTGCCAGCGCCGCTTCCGCGACGTCACTCGGATGGTTTGTCTCTTCGCTCACCCAATCCCGGAACGACGATCTGAATCCGTGCACCGTGTAGGGCTGCTTCATTTCCTTGAGTAGCTTGGAAAGTGTCATATCGGACAACGGCTGATTGCCCCGACTGCCAGGGAATATGATCGGGCAATCGCAAAGGCGAAGATCCGCACAGCGTTCAATGATCAGGCTGGCGCGTTGGCAAAGCGGTACAACATGCTCCCTGTTTGCCTTCATGCGCTCCTTCGGGATGGTCCAAAGGCCTAGATCGAGATCAACCTCGCTCCAGGTTGCGCCGCGAACCTCACCCGAGCGAGCGGCTGTCAAAATTGCAAATTCAAGGGCGAGGCGGCTGAATGACTCCCTTTCTCGGAGGCTGGGAATGAAACCCGGAACCTTGTCATAAGGCATCGCCGCGAAATGTCCCTCGCGCTTGGGTTGGCGGGGCAATCCCTTGGTGATCGCTCGCATCGGCGCTTCGTTCTCCCGATAACCCGAGGCATAGGCCCAGTCGAGAATTGTGCCGACACGTTGCCGGACGCGGCGAGCAGTTTCAGGTTTGGACAACCAAATCATTGCGAGCATGCCCCGGATCATGGGGCCGGTGATTTCGTTGACTTTCACATTGCCGATATGCGGGAAGACATATGTTTCCAAGCTGTACGTCCATTGAGCTTCGCTCTTCTCGTTCTTCCATGCCTTCCGGTTGACAGAGAGAACCTTCGCGGCCGCGTCGCGAAATGTCGGAGTGCCTTTTTCCTTCCGACGCTCAAAGAGCGGGTCCAGGCCCATCTCGACCTGAACGCGGATTTCATGCGCCCGTGCTCGAGCATCTGACAGGCTGACCTTTGAGGCGCTACCTAAACCGAAGTCGCGGCGGTTGCCGGCCTTTTGAACGCGGCATACCCAGCTTTTGCTGCCGCCCGGCTGCACGACAAGATACAGCCCATCTCCATCGGAGAATCGACCGGGACGAGTAGCCGCTTTGACGGCGCTGACCGATAGCCTTTTCATGCCGATTTTTTCCCACGTTTCTTACCACAATGACAAACGGACGGGTCTGGACACGTGGGGATGCATGGGGATCCGAATCATCGAAAAAGCCTAGGTTTCCCTAGGTCTTTTTCCGATGGTCGATGATGTGTGGAATAAGAAAATGGAGGAGAGTGAGGGATTCGAACCCTCGGTACCGTTGCCGGCACTTCGCATTTCGAGTGCGACGCTTTCGACCACTCAGCCAACTCTCCTCGCTGAGAGGAGTGCCCCCTAGCGGCGGCTCGCGAGACTTGCAACCCTCTCGTCACATTTTCGCGATCCGCCGCCGGAATTGGTCGGCAATCAGGGGCGATCGGCCTCCCACCAATAGGGCTGGCGCTTGCGATCGCCCGTCTGAACCTCGTTCATCGTCAGCGGATCGTAAAGCCGTCCGCCCAGCATCACGCGATGGATTTTCTCCGTATTGCGGATGTCCTGCGTCGGGTCGGCATCGAGGATCAGCAGATCGGCCAGCTTTCCGGATTCGATCGAACCGACATCCTTTGCGTAACCGAGCGAGGTCGCCGGCATGATCGTCGCGGCGCGCAGGGCGTCGATATTGCTCCAGCCGCCGCGCACGAACGACCAGATTTCCCAATGCGCGCCCAGGCCCGCCTGCTGGCCGTGCGCGCCGATCGAGACCATGCGGCCGGTATCCGCGATCTTCTTGGCCTCGCGCGCCGAATCATCGTCGACATAGTCGCTTTCGGGCGCGATCACGCGGCGCTTGTTGTTCGCCGCCAGTTCGGCGGGCGGCGCGTGACGCGACAGGATCGGCTGTTCCCAGACGTTCGTATGCGCCCGCCAATAGGGATCGCCCGCCGGCCCGCCATAGGTCACGACCAGCGTCGGCGTATAATCGGTCTTCGTCTGCCCCCAAAGCTGGACCACATCCTTGTAGAAGGTGTGAAGCGGGATGTTGTGCTCGACGGTCGAGTTGCCGTCCTGAATCAGCGTCAGGTCCATGGTGTAGAGCGACCCGCCCTCCGGCACGACCTCCATACCCTCGGCCTGCGCGGCTTTCACGACCATCTGCCGCTGCTCGCGCCGCGGCTGGTTATAGTTCTTCACGCTGTGCGCGCCCTGCGCCTTCAGGCGGCGGACGTGGGCCAGCGCATCCTCATAGCTGTTGATCTCGGCATAGACGCCGGCCGCCTTGGCGCCATAGATGATCTCGCCGGTCGAAAAGATCCGCGGCGCGAGGATCAGCCCGGCACGCTGCATTTCCGACGAGACGAATATCTCGGAGGCGCGTGACGAGGGGTTGTGACTGGTCGTCGTTCCCATCGCGAGATTCACGATTTCCGACCAGTTCTGTTGCGGCACCAATTCGTCGTCGCCGTGCGGACCATGCGCATGGGCGTCGACGAAGCCGGGAACGATCGTCTTGCCCGCGGCGTCGACCGTAACCGCGCCGGCGGCAACGGTAATCGCGCCGGCCGGCCCCACCGCGGTGATGCGATCGCCTTCGATGACGATCGCGCCATTTTCGATAATGCCGCCATCGGCGCTCGCCATCGTGACGATCTTTGCGCCGGTAATGACGACGGTGCCCTTATGCTTGGCGGACGGCTGGGCCATCGACAGCGAAACGCCGTTCGTCGGCGGCACGAACTTGGCGGGCTTGTCCTCGCCCGCCGGCGCGCTTGCGAAAAAGCTGCCGAGGTCGGCGCTGAACAGCGTCGCGCCGCGCGTCCAATGCAGGCGCTTTCCGCCGTCCGACCAGTGCATATAGTCGGCGCCGCTGTCGCTGGCGCGGGTCACCGGCATCGCGCCGCCGGAGGTGGAGAGCGACACGTCCTGACCGCCCGGCATCAGCGGGGTGACATAGGCATCGTAATTCTGGCGGAAGGCAAGCGTGCGGCCGTCGGGCGACACCTCATAATCGCTTACCAGCTCGCCGCTGGCATGGACGCGCTTGTCCTGGCCGTGGAGGTCGGTGCTGATCAACTGGTTCTTGCCGTCGGCGGAAGCGATCATGAAGATGCGGTCGCTCGCGGCCCCGAACTGCGGCTTGCCGCCATTGTCACTCACCCGTTCGGGCGCGCCGCCCGTTGCGGCGATGCGATAGATGCCGGGATTTTCTCCCCAGCGTTCCGAACGCAGGCCGCCACCCGCGCGCTTTTCGAACGCGATGATCCGGCCATCGGGCGAAAAGCGCGGCTCGGCATAATGGCCCGGTACGGTGGTCAGTTTCTTCGACGCACCACCGCCGCTGCCGACGACATGGACCTCGCCCAGGCCGCTATCGGTCCAGCGGACGAAAACGATCTGCTTTCCGTCGCGCGACCAGCTTGGCCACAGTTCGAACGCATCGTCCTTCGCGGCCGTCAGGCGGCGCGCGGCGCCTCCGGTCGCGGGCTTCACCCAAAGCTTGCCGAGCGTTTCGTAAACGACGGTTCGGCCATCCGGCGACACTTCGGCCCAGCGCGGCATCTTGGTATCGAAGCGGTCGGGCGCGACGTCGACCGTGGGATGCGTGGCGTCGATGATCACGCGGTCGTCGCTGACGCTGAACGGAATGATCCGCGCGTCGCCACCGGTCGCCGCGACCCGGCGCAGCTTGCCGCCCGCCCAGAAGACGACGTCCTTGCTATCCGGCGTCCAGCTCATGTTCGGATAGACGCCCGTGACCGCCCAGGTCTCCTGCACGTCCTGATCGAGTGCGTCGTAGACCTTTTTCTCCGCGCCCGAGGTGAGGTCCTTTACATAAAGCTTCGACTGCGTGCCTTCGCGGCGGACATAGGCCAGCTTCTTGCCGTCGGGGGAGGGCGAGGGGCGCACCGCGCCGCCCGGACCCGCCGCGACGGTCGTGACGTCGCCGTCGTTCAGGTCATAACGTTCGATGTGGAACAGGTCGGTGTTGCTGTCCTGCGCATATTCGAAAATCGGTCCCGGCGTGACGTTGCGGGTGTAATAGACGCCCTTGCCGTCGGGCGCGAAGGTCGGTTCGCCCAGTTCCTTCTGATGGCGCTCGTTCGGCTTCTTGACCAGCGGTACGCCTGCGCCGCCCGAGACATGATACATCCACACTTCGCCGGTGCCGAGCGAGCGGCCCGTCGTGAAATGCTTCTTTGCAACGATGAACTGGCCGTCCGGGCTCCAGCTCGGCTGGTTGAGCAAGCGGAACTCTTCCTTGCTGAGCTGGCGCTTGTCGCTGCCGTCGCGGCTCATCAACCAGATATTGTCGCCGCCGCCGCGATCCGAAACGAAGGCGATGCGCTTGCCGTCGGGCGAGAAGCGCGGCTGATGTTCATAGGCAAGCCCTTCGGCAATGCGCGTGGGCGTGCCGCCCTCGATCGGCATCGTATAGATGTCACCAAGCAGGTCGAACGCGATCGTGCGGCCGTCGGGCGAGACGTCGACATTCATCCAGCTGCCCTCGTCGACCGCGATGGGCACCTTGTGCGTCGTCATTCCCGGCGGCGCATTGACGTCCCATTTTTCCGGCTTCGCATCGGCGGCGGGGGCCGCCGCCTGCTGCGCGAATGCGGAAGTCGAACAAGCCAAGGTCGCCACGAGGGCGAGAGCAAAGCGCGCCATGAAATTATCCCCTGTTGAAATTATCTGCCGACCATATGGTCTGGGCGCCGACATGCAAGCGACGGCTTTCGATGAAGGCACTGGCGGGGTCGACAAGCGGCTGGTAGCGCGAACGAAAAATGAGGGAGAGACACGTGCCTTTGAAGGGAATCCGCGTCCTTGATTTCGGCCGCTACATCGCCGGCCCCTATTGCGCGGCGCTGCTCGCCGATTATGGCGCCGACGTCATTCGCATCGAGGCGCCGGGCGGCAACGACGACCGTTATACCGTTCCCGTCGCCGACGACGGATCGGGTGCGATGTTCATGCAGATGAACCGCGCGAAGCGGTCGCTGACACTAAAGCCGGGCAGTCCCGAGGGGCGCGAGATCGTCCGCCGACTGGTCGAAACCGCCGACGTCGTGGTCGCAAACCTGCCACACGACGCGCTGGCAAAGCTGGGGCTCGACTACGACAGTCTTGCGGCCATCAATCCGCGCATCATCCTGGCGACGGCTTCGGCGTTCGGCAGCGACGGTCCGCTCTCGAAAAATGTGGGCTTCGACGCCGTGGGGCAGGCGATGTCGGGTTCGGTGCATCTGACCGGCACGCCCGATCAGCCCTATCGCGCCCAAGTCAATTACGTCGATTTCGGAACCGCATTGCACACGGCCTTTGGCGTCATGGTGGCGCTTCGCGAGCGCGAGGTGACGGGGAAGGGGCAAAAAGTCTCCGGCTCGCTGCTTGGCACCGCGCTTGCGATGACCAATTCGCTGACGATCGACCACGCGCTGAACGGCATCCAGCGCCAGCCGATCGGCAACCGCAGCTTCAGCTCGGGTCCGACCGACATCTTTCGGACGCGCGACGGCTGGGTCGTCACCCAGATCGTCGGCAGCGGCATCTTCGCGCGCTGGGCGGTCCTGGTCGGACGGCCGGAGCTGATCGACGATCCACTCTACGCCAGCGACATATCGCGCGGCGACAATGGCGAAGAACTCAGCGTGATCATGCAGCAGTGGTGCATCGGCCGGACGAATGCGGAAGCGATCGCCGAGCTTGGGGCCGCGCGCGTCCCCGCAGCGCCGGTTCTGCGGTCGAGCGAGGCGCTGGCACAGCCGCAAGTCGCCGCGATGGGACTTGTCGAACCGACCGCCTATCCGGGCGCCGCGGCCGCGATCCCGGTGATCCGCGCGCCGATCGACCTGTCGCGAAGCGCCAAGGCCGCGCCTGACCGGGCGCCGCAGGTGGGCGAGCATAGCGCGGCGATCCTCGCCGAGCTGGGCTATGACGCCACCGCCATTTCAGCTTTGCGCGCGCAAAATATTATTTGAGCGCAGCCCTCTGGACGTCACCCTGGCGGCGCATTAGATACCGGTCAGTATAGAAATTAGCCCAGGAGCCGCAGATGAGCGATCAGACCGAATATGTGCCGCCGAAGATCTGGACTTGGGACAAGGAAAGCGGCGGGCGCTTTGCGAACATCAACCGCCCGATCGCCGGCCCGACGCATGACAAGGATCTGCCGGTCGGCAAGCATCCGCTCCAGCTCTATTCGCTCGGCACCCCAAACGGCGTGAAGGTGACGGTGTTGCTGGAGGAACTGCTGGCGGCGGGGCACCAGGGCGCCGAATATGACGCATGGCTGATCAAGATCGCCGACGGCGACCAGTTTTCCAGCGGCTTCGTCCACGCCAATCCGAACAGCAAGATTCCCGCGCTGGTCGACCGCAGCGGCGACACGCCGATCCGCGTCTTCGAATCCGGCGCGATCATGATCCATCTGGCGGAAAAATTCGGCGCCTTCCTGCCCACCGAACCAGCGGCCCGCGCCGAAACGCTGTCGTGGCTGATGTGGCAGATGGGCAGCGCGCCCTTCCTCGGCGGCGGCTTCGGGCATTTTTACGCCTACGCCCCCTTCAAGCAGGAATATCCCATCAACCGCTACGCGATGGAGGTGAAGCGCCAGCTCGACGTGCTCGACCGGCGCCTTGGCGAGAGCGAGTTCATCGCGGGCACCGATTACACGATTGCCGACATGGCGATCTGGCCCTGGTACGGCGCGCTTGTGAAGGGGTTGGTTTACGAGGCGGGCGAGTTCTTGCAGGTGCAGGAATATAAGAACGTCCAGCGCTGGACCGATCAGCTCGCCGCGCGTCCTGCCGTCAAGCGCGGCCGTATGGTCAATCGGGTGATGGGCGATCCCGCCAGCCAGCTCCACGAACGCCACGACGCTTCCGATTTCGACCTGCGCACGCAGGACAAGCTGCAGGCCGACGCGCCCGCCGAATAGGCCGATATCGACCTTTGGGCCGTCGCCATGCCGCCACGCGTGCGGCGGCGGCCCGCTTGCTCATCTCATCTCGCTGCCAATCGAAATCGTGCGTGCCGCCGGCAAAGGCGCGCGCGATTTCCGGCGCTTGTCGCTTCCCACTGGACAAGGCGTTGTTGGGCCGCAATCCTCCGCGAAAGGGTTGCGGCTCGCAACTTACCTTTACGTAAACGTGAGCGCCTTATATAAAGGGCGCCATAGCCCTGTGGGAGAATCATAATGGACATGGAATTCAGCCCCGAAGATCTCGCCTTCCAAAAGGAAGTGCGCGATTTCATCGCCGAAAACTACCCGCCCGAACTGCGCGACAAACAGGACGAAGGCGAAGAAATGTCCAAAGAAGACTTCCTCGCCTGGCACAAGGTTCTCTACAAGAAGGGCTGGGTCGCGCCGGCGTGGCCGGTCGAATATGGCGGCACCGGCTGGACCCCGACGCAGCGTTTCATCTTCTCTGAAGAGACCGCGCGCGCCGACTGCGTCCGCCTGATGCCCTTCGGCCTCGCAATGGTCGGCCCCGTCATCTACACTTTCGGCACGCCGGAGCAGAAAGCCTATTTCCTGCCGCGCATCCTGTCGGGTGAGGATTGGTGGTGTCAGGGATATTCCGAACCGGGATCGGGCTCCGATCTTGCATCGCTCCGTACCACGGCGGTTCCCGACGGTGACGACTATATCGTCAACGGTCAGAAAACCTGGACCACGATGGCGCAACACGCCGATTGGGGCTTCTTCCTCGTCCGGACCGACAAGGATGCGAAACAGCAGGAAGGCATCAGCTTCCTTCTGATCGACATGAAGTCGCCCGGCATCACCGTGCGCCCGATCATCACGCTGGGCGGCGAGCATGAGGTCAACGAGGTGTGGCTGGAGGACGTCCGCGTTCCGCAGTCGCAGCGCGTCTATGAAGAGAACAAGGGCTGGACCTGTGCCAAGTTCCTGCTCGCGCACGAACGCACCGGCATTGCGGGCGTCGCGGCATCGAAGCGTGGCGTCGAGCGCGTCAAGCAGATCGCCCGTACCGAAGTCGACGGTGACACGCCGCTGCTGGCGAACCCCTTCTTCAAGCGCAAGATTGCCGAGCTCGAGATCGACTTGACCGCGCTTGAGTTCACCGAGTTGCGCAGTCTCGCCGGACCGAATGCGGGCAAGGGCCCGGGACCGGAATCGAGCCTGCTGAAGATCAAGGGATCGGAAATCCAGCAGCGTCTGACCGAACTGACCCTGGAAGCGGTGGGCCATTATGGCGCGCCCTATTTCCGCGGTTTCGGCGAAGGCGACAACGAACATCCGATTGGTCCTGATTACGCCCATCGCGCTGCGCCAACCTATTTCAACATGCGCAAGACGACGATTTACGGGGGATCGAACGAGATCCAACGCAACATCATCGCCAAGATGGTTTTGGGTCTCTGATACAGGCGCAGCCCCCGCGACGACGGGGGCCGCCGAAACTCCAGGGATGATATGGGCGGCTTTGATCGCCGCCGACCCCCGCCTCGGCCGGGGCGACGATGAGGACAAGAAGAATGGATTTCACCTACACAGAAACGCAGGACATGATCCGCGACACGCTGTCGCGCTTTCTGGCCGACACTTATGATTTCGAAACGCGCCAGAAGTTCATCAACAGCGACAGCGGCCGCGATCCGGCAATCTGGACGGCGCTCGCTCAGGAACTGGGCATGCTTGGTGCGGCCTTCGCCGAAGAGCATGGCGGCCTTGGTGGCGGCGCGCTCGAAAATGCGATCGTGATGGAAGAACTGGGCAAGGTCATCGGGATCGAGCCCTATCTGCCGACCATCGTCATCGCCGGTGGCGCGCTAAAAGCCGTTGGCGGCGCGCAGGCTGACGCCTTCATTCCCGAGATCATTTCCGGCAACGTGATCGTCGCCTTCGCCTATGCCGAACCGCAAGGCCGCTACGACCTCGCGAACCTGCGCACGACGGCGAAGAAGGATGGCGCCGGCTACGTGCTCAACGGGCACAAGGGTGTCGTCTATGCTGCGCCTTGGGCGACGCATCTGCTCGTCACCGCACGCACCGGGGGCGGCCAGCGAGACAAGGACGGCGTCTCGCTGTTCCTGATCGACGCCAATCTTCCCGGCATCGTCCGCCGCGACTACCCGACGGTCGACGGCAGCCGCGCATCGGAAATCTATTTCGAGAATGTCGCGATTCCCGCTGACGCGCTGTTGGGTGGCGAGGGCGCTGGCCTGCCACTGGTCGAACAGATCGTCGACGAGGCGATCGTCGCGACCTGTGCCGAGGCGACCGGCGTGATGCAGAAGCTTCACGAAGGCACGCTGGAATATACGCAGCAGCGCAAGCAATTCGGCGTGCCGATCGCGAAGTTCCAGGTGCTCCAGCACCGCATGGTCGACATGTTCATGGAAGTCGAACAGGCGCGTTCGATGACGATCATGGGCACGCTGAAGCTCGGCCTGCCGGCGAACGAACGCATGGCAGCGGTTTCCGCAGCAAAGAACAAGGTCGCACGCGGCGCGAACTTTGTCGGCCAGAACGCCATCCAGACGCACGGCGGCATCGGCATCACCCAGGAACTGGCGATCGGCCATTATTTCAAGCGCGCGACGATGATCGAGGGCCAGTTCGGCAGCGCCGATTATCATCTCGACCGTTACGAGCGGATCACGCTCGCCGATTGATTGAGGGAATGCAGCCGTCGATCAGTAGCTGACGTCGACGGCGACGCGGATCGTACGGGGGCGGAGCGGGGTGATGTATCCCGCTCCGCCCTCGACGAATGGCGTACCAAGCGCAAAGCGATTGCCAAGCGCATCGAACAGATTGGTCAGCGTCAACGAAAGCCCGCGATGTTCGGTGCCGAGGCGCAGCGCGATGCCGGTATCGACATAGTCGCCTTGACCCTCGCCGAGCACGGGACCGATGCCGAGCCGCGACGGTCCGACATAGTTCGCCCAGCCGTTGAAGCGCAGCTCGGCATCGTGGCCGACCGGCGCGACATAAGTAACCGATCCGCGGAACGCATGGCTGGCAACGTTCGGAATGCGCCCAAGCCGTGCCGGCGCCATGGTGAAGACGGGCAATATCTGCGCCGATAATTCGTCGACCCGACTATGATTGTACACCGCGCCCAGGTCGAAGGAGAGCGACGCCATCGGCCGAAAGGCGATTGCGCCCGACAGGCTGGTAATGCGTCCGTCGCCGATGTTGGCCGTCGTGGGGAAGCCGTTGGCGTCGATAAAATCCGCCTGAATGTCGCGCCAGCGCGTGTGCGACAAAGAGATATTGGCATCAAAGGGAGTGCGACCTTTTTCGCCGAAACGCAGGCCGCCTTCCCAGGTCCGGACCTGGTCGTTACGAAACCGCCGCACGAAATTGCCGTCGACCGCCAGCCCGCCGGGACGGAAGCCCTCCTGATACCGCACATAGACGCGGACATTGTCGAACGGCGTCGCGAGCAGGGAGGCGGAGGGCAGCAGGTCGGTCTCGGTACGGTGCGCCGTGGTCGCACGGCCCGCCAGCGCGACGGCGAAAGGCACACCCTCCGCCTCGCCGCCCAGCCGCGCGTGCGAAATACGCGCGCCTGCAGACGCTATCAGGCTGGGCATGATCTCGATCGTGCCCTCCACATAGCCGGTGACTTCACGGATATCGTTAGTGACGCCCGGGACCACCGCGCGCAGGCTGGAGATTGCGAATTCGCGCTGTTGACGGGTGCTGTTGTCGACGAAGCTGGTTCCGATCACCCAGCCGAAGCCGTCGACGAACGGACGCGACAGGCGCGTTTCGTTCACGAACATGCGCGTGCGGTTGGACTGATCGAGGATGCGCGATTCCTCGCCCGGTTTGCCGGCGTCAAAACGCTCGAACAGCCGATGGCTTACGAAGGCGCTCGACGACTGGAGGTGGAGCCCATCCCAATCCTTCTGAACGACGATCGTGCCGAGGCCGTAGCGCGCGCGCGCATTCTGCTCGACCAGCGAATTGCGCGTGAGCGGCGGCGCATTCTTGTCGGCATATTGCGCGTCTTCGGAGGTGATGGCCTGATAGACGCCGCCAAGATCGACGGTCCAATTGTCGCCGGCCTCGAAACGAAAGCTTCCGCGACCACCGCGCACATGGACGCGATTGACGTCGTTCCGGCCAAGCAGCGGATTATCGATATAGCCCCCGTCGGTGAGCATATAGCCGACGAGGCGCAGCGCATGGCCGTCGTCTCCGATGGGCAGGTTCACGATCCCCGCAATATCGCCGCCGGGTTCGCCATGCTGCGTCGCCGAGACGCCGGCGATCGCCTGCAGTTTCATCTCCCGTGGGTCCGGCGCCTTTGGCACCGACCGGATGATGCCGCCCAGCGACCCCGCGCCATAGAGCGTGCCCTGCGGCCCTTCGAGGATCTCGACGCTGTCGATGTCGTAGAGACGCAGGTCAGGGTCGGGCGCGTTATAGGTCAGACGGATGTCGCCCAGATACTGACCGACAGTGGCCTGCGTCGGCCCGGTAAAGCTTGAATCGGCGATGCCGCGGATGAACAGCTTGTTGCGGCCGGAACCAAGATGGGTCGATGATATCGTTGCGACCCGCGACAGGATCGAATCCATCCCACGCTCGCCGCCAAACGCCAAATCGTCGCCATCCAGACGGGTGGCGACGCCAGCGAAGCGTGAGTGAGGAAGGTCGGTCTTGGAGGCGGTGACGATGATTTCGTCTCCAACCGCAGCCACCATGTCATTGGCGGGCGGGCGGGCGCGTGGTAGCGGCGTCACGCGCGGCGACGGATCGCGGCGCACCAGCCTTGGCGGGGGCGGGCGCCGTTCGATGCGCCAACTCGTCGGGCTGACGCGAACGACGCGCGCGTCGGTACCCGACAACATGCGCTTGATCGCGGCTTCGACCCCCATTCGGCCTTTCACCGGCTTTACGTCGGCCTGCCAAAGCGCGGCGTCGGCAACGCTTATGCTGACGCCCGCCTGGCGGCTGAGCTGCGGCAGGCTGGCCGACAAGGTTCCGCGCGGCACATCGAAGGCGCGCTCTTCCGCAGCCGACACCTGCGCGGGCAGTGCCACCAGCATGAGTGCAAGCGTTGAGGCGACCCCCTTCGTCATTCTATCGCGTCAGAACCCAGCCGCCGCCGCGTTTTTCCGCCTTCGTACCCGATAGCGCGGCAAGATCGGCGATCGTGCGATTTCGATCCTTGTCGATGATCAGCGCGCCGCGGAAGGATCGGTCTGCCGCTTCCGGCGCGATCGTCACTTCCATCCCTGCCGTGCGTTTCAGATCCTCCGCCACCACATTGAGCGACACGCCATTGTAGACGAGCAGTCCCGTCCGCCAGCCGCCGATATTGGCGATATCGACGTCGCGAACTTTCGGCGGTTTGGCGTCATGATCCCCCGCGTCGATCACCTGACCCGCAACGATCCGTACCTTGTCACGGTCGGGATTATAGAGAACCACGCCCTCGGAAACGGCGACCGACGTCCGCTTAGCACTTCGAACAACGTTGAAGGCGGTGCCAAGGTCGACGATCCGCGATGCCCCGGCCTCGACGACGAACGGATCTGTTTCACGGTGAACGACATGGAACATCGCTTCGCCCGCTTCTAGCCGGGCAAAACGCGGACGCTCCTTGTCGAGTATGACCACCGATGCGCCGTTGATCTCGATCTTCGAGCCGTCGGACAGCGCAATGGTGCGATGCTCGCCGGGCGCCGTTTCGATACGGTTCGGATCGGCGAACAGGCCGAGGTTGGGCAGGGCGACCGCCGCGACCAGCGCCGCAGCCACGGCACCGCCGAACCAGGCACGGCGCGAAGGGCGGCGTTGCGCATCGGGATAGATCACCACTGACGGCGCGGCGACGGGAGGCAGCGCCTCCAAATCCTCATCAAGCGTCGCAACCGCGTCATAGATCGACGCGTGGGCAGGATCGGCGGCAAGCCAGTCGGCAAAGCCGTTCCAATCCCCAAACGCCGGGTCGCGCTGGCGAATGACCCAGTCGATCGCCTGCGCTTCGGCGGCGGTTCTTGCAGCGTCATGCATCGAACCGCCTCCGTGCTGTGGCAATCGCCGCATAGACCTTGCGAAGGTCGGCCTCCACCGTGCTCAGGCTCACGCCCATTTCGCCTGCTATCTCCCGTTGCTGGATGCCGTCCATCCGGAACCGGCGGAAGATACGCGCAGGCCGCTCGCCCGTCGCGGCGATCGCCTGTTCGATTATTCCCAGCTGTTCGCGCGAGATCAGCATATGCTCGGCCGACGGACCCTGAACAGCGGTCGCGTCGCTCCACGCCTGATCGCGCCGTTCGCTCTGGCGGGTCGATCGATAGCGGTCCAGCATCAGATTGTTCGCGGCGCGCATGACATAGGCGAGTGGCTCCGCAACCGGGCCGGTTTCCCGTTCGGTCAACCGCATCCACAAATCCTGAAACAGATCCTCTGCGGCATCGCCGGCACCGCGAACCTGAAGGAAGCGCACGATGCGGTCGCGATTGGCGAGCAACACGCCTTCGATGCCTTGTACGGCGTCGTTTCGATCACTCGCCTCGGTCATGGATTGCTTACTTCGGAACGCCATATCTTGTTGGCGCGCGCGCCAATGTCGCGCCCCATCCCGGCCCCCAATGAGCTCGCCATATAGCGGCATGCCCAGACCATGCAACCGCGACGACGCGGCGGGCGAAGGTGCAGTCGGCCAGATATCTGAAAAGGGAAGAGCCACCGACTGCATCTCACGTCTTTCATTCGAAGCCTTGGCAAGGGGGAAGCGGGGGTAGGGAATTGCTTCCCCCTTGCTACGGGCCGGCCAAAGAGGGCTAGAGGCCGACCCGCAGGCTCGCACGGAACGCCCAGCCGATATGGCTTTGCTGTTCTTCCGCAGACACTTCGCCGGCGACCTGAAAGGCCGAATTGCCGACGATGCCACGGAACCGGCCGACCCAGCCGCTCGTGCGATCATCAGGAGTGAGAGTGAAGGGCGTGCCGTCCTTGAACGAAGCGACGGTGGTGCCCAGATTTCCACTCACGATCTGGCGGCGGCCGCCTTCGAGTTCGAAGCGTGTCCAGCCATCATATTCGTCGGACCCACCGAATTCGAGGCCGACGGTCATCGTACCCGACACAGACAGTTCGTCGCTGCTGCGACCCAGGACCTTGAGGTCCAGTGCATCGCCGCCGCCGGTTTCCTGATAACCGTCTTCCTTCAGCTTGAAATAATCGACCGCGACCATCGGGCGCAGCGTCAAGCCGCCAAGCTTTGCATCCTTGGCAAGCGAACCCGATGCCGACCACAGCGTCGCGTCCCATTTGCCCTTCATGGTCTTTTCGACCTTGTCGGTGCCGTTGGTGGCGCGGAAGACGCGATTGCCCTCCAGGCTGATCGGAGCGCCGGCGACACGGGCGTTCGCCATCCAGCCGTCGGACTGCAGGCGCCAGTGCAGCGCGCCTTCGAACTGGCTCGACGTCACTTCGCTTTCGTTGCTGCTGTTCCCGTCCTTACCGTTAAGGAACGCGACCGAGGCACCGAAATTGCCGACGTCGGACTTGATCTCGCCGCCGAGCGATATGCCCCAGCCGCTGACGTCATAGCCGGCAGTGTTGCCGACTCCCTTCGACGTGCCCCAGACTGCCTGGTTGACCCAGTAACGCCATTTGCCTTCGTCCTGATAGGGAGCGTTCGGATCCTGCAGATAGCGCGCCAACGCGCGCGAACCGGAAGTTACGGTTTCGAACACCCCGCCTTCATGTTCGGGCAACATCTGGCCGAGTTGGCTGCGGAACTGCGCACCGTCGGTGATGCCGAGGAAAACGTCCTCCACTTTCTGGTCGGCCGACACCGCGTCGAGAACCGCATCGAATGCGCTTCCCTCGGATCGGTTCAGTCCAAGCTCGGTCGTGCTCTTGCGCGCGACATTGACGTTGAGCTGGTTGCCGGTCGACGTCAGCGTACCCTTATAGAGGAAGGGCAGCAGGGTCGACGAAGCGGTGAGGTTGGTCGCACCGGTCAGCGAGCCCGCGGTCAGCACGACATGGTTGCCCTCTGCGCCTTCGATATTCTTGATCTTCAGGATCAGCTTTGATTCGGTGCCGAAGCTGGCGTTGCCCGCTACGTTCAAAGCCGTGCCATCGGCTCCGCTGTCGAGCATGACCGCGAGCGACCCCTTGTTGGTCACCGCCAACGACGCGATCGAGGTCGCCCCCGAAATGTCGAGAGTGCCGCCATCGATCGCGACAGCAAGGCCCTGCGAATTCAGCAGCTTGCCCGCAAACTTCGAAGAGCCCGCGATGGTCAGCGCGTCGTTGCCACCACCGAAATCGGCCGTACCGGTGAAGACCGACGTGCCGGCCAGCGCCATCGTGTCGTTGCCACCGCCGAACTTGGCGAGACCCGCATAGGTTGCGTCACCCGACATCGACAGACGGTTATTGCCCGCACCGAAATAGCTGTTCCCCTTCACCGAACCGTCGGCGATATCGAACAGATCGTTCCCGTTACCGAAGCGAACATCGCCGACGATGCTCGGCGCCGTAATGCCGGCGGCGACCGCCGTCTGCTTGAGCGTCACGCCGCCATTGTTCGCCGACACGTCGACCGCGATATTGCGATCCGAGGTGGCGAGTGCGCCCGTCGCGCTGATCGCGCCGCTGTTCTCGATCGTCGCAACCGTACCCGACAGGTCGACGATCGCGCGGGCAGTGCCCGCTTCACCCGCCTTGGCGGTGATCGAACCGCTGTTGCGGATCAGGCCGACATTGCCGCCGGCCTCGACCAGAATGCCCGTCGTGATCGCGCTCGCGGCGTTGCCGCCCGACGTCTCGACCTTGCCCGCGATACGAATTTCCGGCGTCGTCGCGCCGCTGCCGACGCGAATGCCGGTGGCCGACGCGCCGTTCGAAAGCGCAGAGACGCTGCCGCTGACGCTGACGCCACCCGCGATCGTGACGTTGCGGCCCATGCCGCCAAGCTGGATCGCGGTCGCATCCTTGCCCGCATAGAGCCCGTTGCCGACGACCGAGCCGTCGACGATCAGGCCGAAGCCGGTCCCCGTTCCGGCGACGGGCCCGACCGTGATGTCCTGCGTCGCGGAACCGATACGAAGCGCCGGGGCCGAACCGAACGAGCGGATCGCGCCGCTGCCTTCCTTGTCGTCGTCGATGCCGTCCTTGTCCTCATCCTTGTCGTCCGGCTTCGTATCCTTCGGCGGGATCGCGACGATGATGCCGCCGGTAACATTGCCCTCGATCGACAGCGCCGGGCCACCCGTCAGCAGGTCGTCGGCGTCAAGTTTTGACGGATCGGCGGGTGGGGTGGTGTATCGATACCCGGTCGCGGTCAGATTGCCCTGGACCACAAGCGCGCCGGTGATGTTGCCCGCCAGCCGCGCCGCGGTGGCATTCTGACCCGTCGCGGTGATGTTGCCGGCCAGCCGTACGTTGCCCGTCACATCCTGCAGCCCGACGCCCAATGCGTTATCGCCCAGAACCGCGACATTCCCGTCGTTGCCGAAATTTCCGGTCAGCGGGCCGCCGAGCCGGATGCCCGCCGAATTATTACCCTTTACCGTGACTTCGCCGTTGTTGACGATATTGCCCGCGAACGCGCCGCCGGTCGCGATGCCGGTGCGGCCGGTGCCGACGGCAAAGGGACCGTCGAGGTCGCCGTCATTGTCGATGTCGGTCGGCGCATAGCTTTCGTCGATGATGATCTTCGCGCCGGCGGAATTGGTGATGCCGCCCGTCGTGCCGGCGTTGGCGAACACGCCCGTCGCGCCATCGGCATTGGTAACCTGGATCGTGCCTTCGTTGACGACCTTGTGGTTGCTGTCGATCGTAACCGCAGTGCCGCCAGTCGGCTTGATCGAGCCCGCCGATGTAATCTTGATGTCGTCGGGCGTCCCCGATTTGATCGTCGATGTGCGGACGGGTGCGGTGGTCGCGGTGGTGATCGTGGTTTCGGCCTGAACAGGCATCGAGATGATCGCGGCCAGACAGGTTGAGGCCAGCAGGGTCTTGCGCATGAATTTCCTCTTTTTTCGACCGGGGCACCCCCGGAACCGATCAAGAGACGGAGCCCTGCCCGATCGACCTTGGACAAATTTTCACTCGGGGGGATTTTGGCCGCAAGAAACGGAGCGTCGGGCGCTGGGGGAGGGGATAGGGCGACCCCGCCCAACCCAAGGCGAAAGGATGACGCATGCCTCCGTTCGAAATCGAAGCCCGCGCAAAGGCGCTGGACCGACAGGCGCTCGCCGGCGACATGGGCGATCAAGGCTGGCATATCCTGCCGCGCCTTCTGGCGCCCGAAACCTGCCTCGCGCTCCGTAAAACCTATCCCGACGACGCGCGCTATCGCAGCACGGTGACGATGCAGCGACACGGTTTCGGACGCGGCGAATATCGCTATTTCCGATATCCTTTGCCCGATATCGTCGCGACGTTGCGGTCTGCTTTCTATGCACCGCTGGCCGATCTTGCCAATCGCTGGTCGGCGGACATGGGGAAGGCATCAGTCTATCCCGGCGATCACCCGACCTTCCTCGCTCAATGCGCTCTTGCCGGACAGCCGCGACCCACGCCGCTGATCCTCCGCTATGGCGCGGGAGACTATAATTGCCTTCATCAGGATCTTTACGGGGCGGTCCATTTTCCGTTCCAGATCGCCGTGCTGCTGTCGCAGCCCGGACAAGAGTTTTCGGGCGGTGAGTTCGTCATCACCGAACAGCGCCCGCGGATGCAGTCGCGCCCGCATGTCCTGCCGCTGCAGCAGGGCGATGCCGTGATCTTTGCCGTCGATGAGGCACCAAGGGCCGGAACGCGCGGTATCTATCGCGTAAAACTGCGCCATGGCGTCAGCGAGATTCGTGCCGGCGAACGTTTTACTTTGGGGATCATTTTTCACGACGCCGCGTGATGAAGTGGCGGACAGGGTGGGATTCGAACCCACGGTGAGCTTGCACCCACGGCGGTTTTCAAGACCGCTGCCTTAAACCACTCGGCCACCTGTCCGTCCGCGTCGCCATAGCGCCCGCGCGCCTTCCGGCAAGCGAAACCTGCCCGACTCAATCTGTCGCGCGAATGACTCGGCCCGTCTTGCGCCGGGGTGGCCAAGGCGCGTGCATCTGTGTCAGACAATGCCTATGGGGTGGGACATGACACACGCTAGAGGTTTAAGAATCGGTCGCCTTTTGGGCTATGCAGGCGTCGTCCTATCGGCTTGGACGATGGCTGCGTCGGCTCCATTGCACGCACAGAGTGGTGATGCCGGCTTCGACGCCTATGTCCAGTCGCTGTGGCCGAAGGCGCAGGCACGCGGTGTCACGCGCGCAACGTTTGACCGCGTTACGGCAGGCCTGCGCTACAACGCCCGCGTCGTCGCGCTCGACCGCGACAATCTGGGCGCACCGCCCACGCCCGACACGCCGATCCCGAATTTCGCGCCCTACAAGGCGAAGCATGTCGATGCCTCGCGGATCAACGGCGGACGGCGTGTGCACGATCGCCTGCTGCCTCTCCTGTCACGGATCGAACAGCGCACCGGCGTCCCGACCAGCATCATGATCGCCATTTACGGCCATGAAACCGCTTATGGCGCGGTCACCGGCAACTTCGACCTGCCCGAGGCGCTCGCCACGCTCGCTTATGAGGGGCGTCGCCGCACCCTGTTCGAACCCGAATTTCTGGCGACGCTCGAAATGGTGCAGAAGGGCGTACCGCGCGAGGTGCTGAAAGGTAGCTGGGCGGGCGCGTTCGGTTATCCGCAATTCCTGCCGTCGGTCTATCTCGACGTTGCCGAGGATGGCGATGGCGACGGCGTCGCACGCATTTGGTCGAGCGAGGCCGACGCGATCGAATCTATCGGCGCCTATCTTCGCCGCGCCGGATGGCGCGCGGGACAGCCGTGGGGCGTCGCGGTTCAGGTTCCCGCAGGCTATAATCGCGCGGCGATGGCCAGCCGCCTCCAGCCCACTCGCTGTCCCCGCGTATTCGCGCGTTACAGCCGGTGGCGGAGCATGGCCGAATGGCGCGCCGACGGCTTCCAGACCGCAAACGGCCGCTGGCCCGACGGACAGGTGCAGGCGACACTGCTCGAACCCGATGGTCCGGGAAAGACCGCTTATTTGCTGACCGGTAACTATCGTGCGATATTGGACTATAATTGTTCCAATTTTTACGCACTTTCTGTGGGGTTGCTGGCGGATGAAATCGATCGTTAGACGCGGGGGCCTGGCCATCGGAGCAGCGTTGCTGCTCAGCGGCTGTGGAAGTTTCGACGGCAAGCGCGAGGGCGGCCCCACTGCCGGCCCTGCGCCCGCGCCGGCAAGCGACCTGGTCAGCGATACGCCCGTCAAGGTCGGCGACCCCTATACCGTCGGCGGCGTCACCTACACCCCAGCCGACATTCCCGACTATGACGATGTCGGCTATGCGAGCTGGTATGGCGAAGAACTCGCCGGAAACGCGACCGCGAACGGCGAAACCTTCAACCCCGACGGCATCACCGCCGCGCACCGGACGCTGCCGCTGCCAAGTTATGTCGAGGTAACAGCACTCGACACCGGACGTACGATCCTGGTCCGCGTCAACGATCGCGGACCGATGGTCGGCGACCGACTGATAGACCTGTCGCGCGGCGCCGCGGCGCAGCTTGGCATTACCGATGGTCCCGCCGCGGTCCGCGTGCGGCGTACAAACCCGCCGATGGCGGAAAGGGCGCAGCTTCGCGCCGGCAAGCCTGTTCCCGAACGCATCGCGACGCCTGACTCGCTGCTCGCGATCCTGCGGAACAAGGTCAAGGCGCTGCAATCGCCGAAGGCGATCCCGGTACCGACGACGGCCGCTCAGCCCGCGCCCCCGATCGCATCGGGTACGGCAAAACCCGGGGACGACCGTCTGGCTGTCCAGGAAACGCCCGCCAAGAAGCCCGAAGCAAAGCCCGCACCGAAGCCTGCGACAAAACCGGCCCCGGCTCCGGCCACAAAGCCCGTCGCAAGCGGCGGCACCTTTGCGGTTCAGGTTGGCGCCTTCAGCAGCGAAGCCAATGCCAACACCGCCGCCAAGTCGGTCGGCGGCAGCGTCGTCAAGACCGGTAAGCTATGGCGGGTCCGCATGGGCCCATTCGTAAATGACACCGAGGCAAAGGCCGCGCTCGCCAAGGCGAAGGCAAAGGGCTTTCGCGACGCAACGGTCGTTCGGGATCGATGACCGGCACCGCGCGCACGAAAACCATATTTGCCCGCTCGACCGGCATCCTTCTCGCCGGCCTCGCCCTGTCGGCGGTCGCCCCCGTCGTTTCGGCGAGCGATGCTAAGCCCAAAAGCGCGCCGGTCGCACGCACGCCCTATATCACCCAGGCGCCGATCGTGATGCTGAAAGACCTGGATTCGGGTCAGATTCTTTTTTCGCGTGGCGCCGACAAGCGCTTCGCTCCTGCCTCGATGACCAAGGTGATGACCGCCTATGTCGTGCTGGACCTTATCAAGCGGGGCCAATTGTCGCGCGACAAGGTCTTCACGGTCGACGATGCGACCTGGAAGAAGTGGAGCGCACGGTCCCGCAGTTCGACCATGTTCCTGCGGTCCGGAGAGAAGATATCGGTCGACGATCTGCTGAAGGGGTTGATCACCGTGTCGGGAAATGACGCCGCCGCCGTCCTCGCGGTCGGAATCGATGGAAGCGAAGAAGCCTTTGCCAAGAGAATGAATGGCGTAGCGTCAAGAATTGGCATGTCGTCGAGCAATTTCGGCACCCCCAGCGGCTGGCCCGACGGCGGCGTGACGAAAGTCAGCGCGGGCGATCTGATCCTTCTCGCCGACCGGCTGATCCGCGACCATCCCGATGGCTACGCCCGCTATTTTTCGATCCCGAAGCTGGAGCATGGCACGTCGCCTGACGGCAAGCCGATCGTTCAATCGAACCGCAACCCGATCCTGGGCCGCTTCGTCGGCGCCGACGGGCTGAAGACCGGCCATACGACGGAGGCGGGCTATTGCTTCCTCGGTTCGGCCAAGCGCGACGGGCGCCGCCTAATCATGGTGGTCGCCGGCATGCCCAGCGAAAAGGCGCGCCGCGACGAGGCCGAGCGGCTGATGGCCTGGGGCTTCGCACCGGGCAACGCGCCTGTCGTCGCCCAGACGGGACGTGGCGGCGCGCAAAAGGGCAAGAAGACCGCAGCGACGCCTTGATGACAAAGGGCGCACGGACGGCTACCTCCGCGCAATGCACGGGCGGCACTTCAAACTCGATAGACATGGACTAGGCAGATGACGCGCGGGCGCTTCATCACGCTCGAGGGCGGGGAAGGGGTCGGCAAGTCGACTCAGCTTCGCGCGCTCACCGCCGCGATCGCCGCGCGTGGAGTCGAAGTCGTCGCGACGCGCGAACCCGGAGGCAGTGCCGGCGCCGAGGCTATTCGTGGCTTGCTCATGGAGGGCAGCGACGACCGCTGGGACGCGCGCAGCGAGGCGCTGCTCTTTGCCGCGGCACGCGCCGACCATGTCGCCCGCACCATCCGTCCCGCGCTCGATCGCGGCGCCTGGGTGCTTTGCGACCGTTTCGTCGATTCGAGCCGCGCCTATCAGGGCGGCGGCGGTGGCATCACCGACGTTGATCTGCTGGCGCTGCACGGGTTCGGGTCGCAGGGCCTGCTGCCCGACCGCACCTTTCTGCTGACGCTGCAAGCGGACGAGGCGGCCGAACGCCTGGCTGTCCGTGACGCCGGCGGCGCCGACCGGATGGGCAGCAAGCCGGCGGACTATCAGACGCGTCTCGCGGCGCGATTCCTGGAAATGGCGGCTGCCGAGCCCGATCGATGGCGCATCGTCGACGCGGGCAAGCCCGCCGAGGCCGTGACCGATGCGATCATGTCCCAACTGGAGTCATGGCTGTGATCGGACATGAGGACGCCGAAAAGGCATTTTTGGAGGCGTGGCAGGCCGGGCGCCTTCATCACGCATGGTTGCTTGCGGGACCGCAGGGAATGGGGAAGGGCAGCTTCGCCACCCGCACCGCTCGCTTTCTCGTCACGCACGGTCGTGGCGGCGAGGGGCAGCCCATCACGCTCGACGATCCGGGCGATGCCGCCGCGGGGAAACTCGTCGAGGCGGGCAACCATCCCGAGATCATTCATCTGTCGCGTCAGCCGAAGGAAAAGAGCAAGGAGCTGGCGCGAAATATCACGATCGATCAGGTGCGCGGCATCATCCGCCGGTTGCACCTGTCGCTGTCGCTCGGCGACTGGCGCGTCATCATCATCGACGCGGTCGACGACCTGGAGACCGACGGCGCGAACGCGCTCCTGAAAACACTCGAGGAGCCACCCGCGAAAACGCTGTTCCTGCTGGTCAGCCATTCGCCTGGGCGCCTGCTGCCGACCATCCGATCGCGTTGCAGAACCCTGCGTTTTCAACCTATTGATCGTGACGTCATGGAGGCATGGCTGCACGAACAACGGGCGATGCTCGACATGTCGGAGGTACGAGCGATCGCCGCCGCATCGGGCGGAGTGCCGGGCAAGGCGCTCGCACTGATCGACAGTGACGTTGCCGCGATGGAGAAGAAACTGCTCGCGATCGCGGCCAGCGGCGATCCCGGCAACCGGCTGCGCGAAGCGCTTGCACGCGAGGTCGGCGGGACGAGCAATCGGGCACGGCTCGAACTCGTGATCGACATCGTGCCTGGGCTCATCACCCGGATCGCACGCGAACGCCCCGTTGCCGAGATCGCACCCGTGTTGGCGCAATGGGACCGGATACAGCGGAACGTCCGCGACGCGATCCGCGGCTCTTATGACGGATCGATGGTCGGCTTCGAAATCGGCAATTGCCTGGCCGAATTGGCACCGCGGCAGGAGCAGGCAGCGCGCTGACGCTTCCCCTCGCGCGCAGCACCCGCTAAGGCGCGCGCATGTCTGATCCTTTCTACATCACCACCGCCATCAGCTATCCCAACGGCCGTCCGCATATCGGCCATGCCTATGAAGCGATCGCGACCGACGTGATGGCGCGTTTCCAGCGCGCCCGCGGCCGCGACGTCCGCCTGATCACCGGAACCGACGAACATGGGCTGAAAATGTTTCAGACCGCGCGTAACCAGGGACGCGAAACGATTGACCTTGCGGATGAAATGTCGGGATATTTCCGTGAGATGTATGCCAAGCTGAATATCAGCTACGACAATTTCATGCGTACCTCCGACCCCGCACATCATGCGGCATCGCAGGCGATGTGGAAGGCGATGGAGGCGAATGGCGACCTCTATCTCGACCGCTACGAGGGCTGGTATTCGGTCCGCGACGAGGCCTTTTATGACGAAAGCGAGTTGATCGAGGGGGAAGGGGAGACCCGCCTTTCGCCGCAGGGCACGCCGGTCGAATGGACCGTCGAGGAGAGCTGGTTCTTTCGTCTGTCGGCGTATCAGGATCGGCTGCTTGCACTGTACAATGACCAGCCGGACTTCATCCGCCCCGAAAGCCGCCGCAACGAGGTACTGCGCTTCGTCGAGGGCGGGCTCAAGGACCTGAGCGTTTCGCGCACCAGCTTCGACTGGGGTGTGCCCGTGCCGGGCTCGCCGGGCCATGTGATGTATGTTTGGGTCGACGCGCTGACAACCTATTTATCCGGGCTCGGCTATCCCGACCAAGACAGCGATTTCGGTCGTTTCTGGCCAGCGAACATTCACATGATCGGCAAGGATATCGTACGTTTTCATACGGTTTACTGGCCGGCCTTCCTGATGAGCGCCAACTTGCCGCTGCCGAAACAGGTGTTCGGCCACGGCTTCCTGCTCAACCGCGGCGAGAAAATGTCGAAGTCGCTGGGTAATGTCGTCGATCCGATGGAACTCGCCGATCGGTTCGGTGTCGATGCGCTGCGCTATTATCTGCTCCGCGAAGTAAGCTTCGGTCAGGACGGCAGCTATTCTGCCGATGCGATCGTCCGCAGCGCGAACGCCGACCTTGCGAACAGCTTCGGCAATCTCGCGCAGCGAAGCTTGTCGATGATTTTCAAGAACTTGGATGGCAAGATTTCGGCCGACTATGCGCCGGCACAGGACGATATCGATCTGCTTGCCGATCTACATGCGATGGCGACCGAGCGCCTGCCGCACGAATTCGAGCAGCTGGCCTTTTCCGTCGGGATCGAGGATTGGATTCGCGCGGTCTTCGCGTGCAACCAATATGTCGACGCGCAGGCGCCCTGGACCCTTCGCAAGACCGATCCCGAGCGGATGCGGGCGGTGCTGATGACCCTGTTCCAGGCAGTGCGTACGCTGGCGATCGCGATCCGTCCGGTCGTGCCTGCGGCGGCCGACAAGCTGCTCGACCAAATGGGCGTCGCCGAAGACGCGCGCGATTTCGCCGCCCTCGCCGACAAGGACTGGTTCGCAAAGCTCGTAAATGGCGGCTTCACGGTCAGCCAGCCCGTCCCGATCTTCCCTCGCCTCGAGCTGCCCGACGGCGCCGAGGGGGAAGGGGACTAGTACCAATGCTCGTCGATTCACACTGCCACCTCAACTACAAGGGTCTTGCCGAGCAGCAGGGCGAGGTGCTGGTGCGGGCGCGGGATCGTGGTGTTACAGCGATGCTCAACATCGCCACGCGCGAGAGTGAATGGGACGACGTCCTTGCGGCCGCAGAGGCGCATGCGGACGTCTGGGCCAGCGTCGGCATCCACCCGCACGACGCCGACCATCATCCGGACGTCGATACGGCAAAGCTCGTCGAGCGCGCGGCGCATCCGCGCGTCATCGGCATCGGTGAGACTGGGCTCGACTATTATTACGACAAGAGCGACCGTGTGCGTCAGCAAGACAGCTTTCGTCGCCATATCCGCGCGTCACAGGAAACCGGACTACCGGTCATCGTCCACACCCGTGATGCGGAGGCCGACACGCTCGCGCTTCTTGGCGAGGAAATGGGCAGGGCGGTCTTTCCCGGCGTCATCCATTGCTTCACCGCCAGCGATGACTTCGCAAGGAAGGCGCTCGACCTCGGGCTCTATATCTCGATTTCGGGGATCGTGACGTTCAAGAATGCCGCCGACCTTCAGGCGACCGCCAAATGGCTGCCGCAGGACCGGCTCCTGATCGAAACCGATTCCCCCTTTCTCGCCCCCGTCCCGCACCGCGGCAAGACCGGCGAACCCGCGTTCGTCGCCGATACACTGGCGTTCCTGGCAAGCATTCGCGGCGAGGATCAGGACGCACTCGCGGCGACAACAAGCGCCAATTTCTATACGCTTTTCAATAAGGCGGCGCCATGACGTCACACGCGTCATGAAGGTTCGCATTCTGGGGTGCGGTACTTCGTCGGGGGTGCCGCGGATCGGCAACGATTGGGGCGCTTGCGATCCGGCCGAGCCGAAGAACCGGCGTACGCGTGCGTCGATCCTGGTCGAAACCGCCACGACGCGCATCCTGGTCGATACGGGACCCGACATGCGGCTGCAGTTGCTCGACGCGGGGGTCGGAGAAATCAACGCGGTCATATGGACGCACGAGCATGCCGACCATACGCACGGGCTCGACGACCTTCGCCAGGTCATGCATCTCCGCCGGTCGGCGGTGCCCGTTTATGCGCGCGACCATGTGCTCGACATATTGAAATGGCGTTTCACCTATGCCTTTGCCGGGAATGCTGGCTATCCGGCATCGGTAGATCCGATCGACCTTCACGATCATCAGTCGATCGGTCCGATCGAAGTGTCCGCACTCGAAATGCCGCATGGCCCGATCAAGGCTACCGGCCTGATCTTCAGCGATGGCGCACACAAGATCGCCTATGCTACTGATTTTTCGAAATTTACTGACGAAATGGTCGACTTTTTTCAAGGCGTCGACCTGTTTGTGATCGATGCGCTCCGTCGTTACCCGCACCCCACGCATCCGCACCTCGCCATGACGCTCGAAGGCCTTCGGAAAGTCGGAAATCCGCGCGCGATCATTACGCATATGGACAATACGATGGATTATGACGACCTTGCGGACGAGCTGCCGCCGGGTGTCGAACCGGGCTATGACGGGCTGGAGGTGCAATTATGAGCGGTGACACGACCGTCCAGCTGATCTGGTTTGCCGCAGCCTTCGCGATGGTTCTGAGCGCGCTGGTCGCACGCCGCATCAAATTGGCCGACGGCGTCAAGATGGCGCTGGCGTGGGTCGCGATCTTCGGATTGGTATTTCTGGCTATCTGGACGTTCCAGACTGCGCGAGGGGGATAGGCCGGAGCCTATCTCATCTCTCCCTACCCATATTAATTTAACATAATATATATTATCGGATAATTATATGCCCGAGAATGCGCGTCTTTCCGAACGTCCGGCCCCTATCGATCGCCTGCTTGCCGTAATGGCCAAGCTACGCGATCCCGATGGCGGCTGCGAATGGGATCTGGCGCAAAATTTCTCGACGATCGCGCCCTATACCATCGAGGAGGCCTATGAGGTCGCCGACGCGATCGCCAGCGCCGATCCCGCCGCAATCTGTGACGAGCTTGGCGACCTGCTTCTCCAGGTCGTGTTCCACAGCCAGATCGCCACCGACGAAGGCCTGTTCGGCTTCGACGATGTCGCCACCGCGATCAGCGACAAGATGGAACGCCGCCATCCTCATATCTTCGGCGACACCGCGACCGACGATGTGCGCGGCCAATGGGAAGCGATCAAGGCGGCCGAGCGCGCCCGCGACGGTTCCCACAGCGCGCTTGAGGGCGTGGCGCTATCGTTGCCCGCGTTGCTGCGGTCGCAGAAGCTGCAGAGCCGCGCGGCGCGCGTCGGGTTCGACTGGCCCGATGCCGAGGGTCCGCGCGCCAAGATAATCGAAGAGCTGGCCGAAGTGGCTGCGGCACCGACCGACGATGCACGCGCCGAGGAAATCGGCGACCTGCTGTTCGCCGTCGTCAACTATGCCCGCCATCTGGGCGTCGATGCCGAAGGCGCGTTGCGGGCGGCGAACGAAAAATTCACGCGCCGGTTCCGGGCCGTCGAGGACCGCGCAGGACCGGATATCGCCAACCTGTCCCTCGATACGCTTGAAGCGCATTGGCAAGCGGTCAAGGCGTCGGAGCGCTCCTGAGCGGCCAAAGCCGTTCGAACCGGGCTCGGTCGGCGGGATCCAACCGCACGGTCAGCACGTGCCCCGCCCCTTCGAGCTGGTCCGACAGCACCTCGCCCCGCGCATGGAGCCATGCCATCGCCTCGCCCTGATCGAAGGCCAGGAAGATGCGCTCGACCTGATGCTGCGCGGTCAATTGCGACGCCATCAGGGTCCGCGCCATCTCGACACCCTCCCCGGTCATCGCCGAAATGATCGCGACGTCGGGACGACGCGCCGCCATTTCCTCGATCTGCCCACGGCGATCGGGATCGGCCGTGTCGATCTTGTTCCATATCTCGATCTGCGGGACCGCATCGGCAGCGTCGTCCCCTTCCCCATCCTGTGGCCCGTTGACGCCCAGCGAGTCGAGAATTGAGCGCACATCGTCATATTGTGCGTCGCTGTCGGGATGCACGATGTCGCGGACATGGACGATCAGGTCCGCGGTCGTCACTTCCTCCAGCGTCGCACGAAATGCTGCGACGAGTTCGGTCGGAAGGTCAGAGACGAAGCCGACAGTGTCGGACAGGATCGCCTTGTCGATCCCGGGCAAGCGGATTTCGCGCATCGTCGGATCGAGCGT
>JAFKLT010000084.1 GCA_017309275.1 Sphingomonadales bacterium
AGGTGCTGGCGATGGCTTCGTTGCCCACCTATAATCCGAACAAGCTGGTGGCCGCCGATGCCGCCGCGCGCCGGAATGCCGTGAGCTATAATCTGTACGAACTGGGATCCACCTTCAAACCGCTTTCGATCGGAGCCGCGATCGACGACGGCGTCGTGACGAACATGGCGCGCCGTTACGATGCAAGCGCGCCGCTGGCGATCGCGGGCTTCCGTATTCGCGACAGCCATCCCGGGCGCTGGTACAATGTCCCCGAAACGCTGATCCAGAGCTCGAACATCGCGACCGCGCGCATCGCCGACGAGCTTGGCCGCGAAAAGATGGAGACACTGTTTCGCAGCCTCGAATTCAACAAGCGGCCTGAAATCGAGCTGAAGGAACGCGCATTTCCGCTGTGGCCGCGCGATTGGGGCCGGCTGACCACGATGACGACCAGCTATGGCCACGGTATCGCGGTGACCCCACTGCACCTCGCCAGCGCCTATGCCGCGCTCGTCAACGGCGGCATCTGGCGCCCGGCGACGCTGCACAAGCTGGGCGACAAGGCCCCGCCGCAGGGCCGCCGCGTCTTCAAGGCCTCGACCAGCGCCCGCATGCGCCAGCTGCTCCGCCTGATCGTCACCGACGGGACGGGCAAGCAGGCCGACGCTCCGGGCTTCCGCGTCGGCGGCAAGACCGGATCGGCCGAAAAGCCTGGGGTCGGGGGATATCGCCGCAGTTCGGTCGTCGCGACCTTTGCCGCGGCTTTCCCGATGGACAATCCCCGCTATGTCATCGTCGCAATGGTCGATGAGCCCAAGGGCAACGCCTATAGCTCGGGCCAGCGCACCGCCGGCTGGACGGCAGCGCCCGTCGTGCGCAAGGTCGTGATGCGCGCCGGGCCGATGCTGGGCGTCTTCCCCGACGAGAGCCGCGACGTCGACGTATCCGAACTCATTCCTCTCGTGCGGAGAGACGGGGAAGCGGAATAATGCGTCTCGCCGCGCTGCTCGATGCTCCAGAGCCGGCAGGGATCGACCCGGTGGTCACCGGGCTTGCGATCGATCATCGCAAGGTCGCGCCGGGCACGATCTTCGGTGCCTTCGTCGGCGAGAAATTCAACGGTGAGGATTTCATTCCCGCAGCGATCGAGGCGGGAGCGATCGCGATCGTCGCGCGGCCCGAGGCGGAGGTTTCGGGCGCGGTGCATATCGCCGACGCCAATCCGCGCCGCGCCTTCGCCCATATCGCCGCGCGCTTCTTTCATCGCTTTCCGGCGACCTGCGTCGCGGTGACGGGGACCAACGGAAAGACCTCTACGGTCGAGATGACGCGGCAGCTTTGGCGGATGGCGGGTTTCAACGCCGCCTCGATCGGCACGCTGGGCATCACCACGTCACAGGACAGTGCCACCACCGGACTGACGACGCCCGACATCGTGACATTCCTGTCGAACATGTCGGGCCTTGCCGCCGAGGGCGTGACGCATGCCGCGTTCGAGGCATCGAGCCACGGGCTCGACCAATATCGTACCGAGGGACTGACGGTGAAGGCGGCCGCCTTTACGAACCTCAGCCACGATCATCTCGACTATCATGGCACGATGGAGGCCTATCTCGCGGCAAAGCTGCGGCTGTTCGCCGAAGTGGTCGAACAAGACGGCACCGCCGTCGTCTGGGCCGACGATGACTATTCTTCCGCTGTGATCGACGCCGTGAACGCGCGCGGCGTCCGCCTGCTTACCGTGGGCACGAAGGGCGACACGCTTCGTCTCGTCTCGCGCGAACCGACGCAACTCGGCCAGTCGCTCGTCATTGCCGCGGGTGACCTGACGCAGAAAGTCAACCTGCCGCTCATCGGCGCCTATCAGGTCGCGAATGCGCTCGTCTCCGCGGGCCTCGTCATCGCGACGGGCGGCGATGCGGCGCAGACGCTGGGCAATCTGGGACGGCTGCAGCCGGTGCGCGGACGCCTCGAGCGCGCGGCTATCACCCGGGCGGGCGCGCCGGTCTATGTCGATTATGCGCATACCCCCGACGCGATCGAGGCGGCGCTCGACGCGTTACGCCCGCACGCGGCGGGGCGCCTGATCCTGGTCTTCGGCGCAGGCGGCGATCGCGATCAGGCGAAGCGGCCCGAAATGGGCAAGGTCGCCGCGGCAAAGGCCGACGTGCTGATCATCACCGACGACAACCCGCGCGGCGAAGACCCCGACGTCATCCGTCGCGCGATCGCCGAAGGGGCGCCAGGCGCGCAAACCATCGGCGACCGCCGCGCCGCGATCGCCGCCGCGATCGCCGAGGCGCGCGCCGACGACATCATATGCATCGCGGGCAAGGGGCACGAGCAGGGCCAGATCGTCGGTCGCGGCGATGCGGTGCAGGTGATCCCGTTCGACGATGTCGCGGTCGCGCGCGAGGAGGCGGCATGAACCCGCTGTGGACCGCACGCGCCATCGCATCGGCCACCGGCGGCACCGCCAGCGCCGACTTCACCGTGCAGGGCGTCGCCTTTGACTCGCGCGAGGTCACGAAGGGCGACCTGTTCGTGGCGATGAAGGGCGAGGCGACCGACGGCCACAAGTTCATCGACAAGGCGATTGCTTCGGGCGCCGCCGGCATCGTCTGCGAAGGCGAGATCGATCATCCGCATGTCCGCGTCGCCGACAGCGTCGCGGCGCTGAACGCGCTGGGCGTCGCATCGCGGGCGCGGAGCCACGGCCGTATCATCGGCGTGACGGGATCGGCGGGCAAGACCGGTACGAAGGAGGCGCTGTTCGCGGCACTCGACCGCTTCCGCCCCGGCAAGGCGCATCGCTCGGTCAAAAGCTATAACAATCATGTCGGCGTGCCGCTCAGCCTGTCGCGCATGCCGTCGACCGTCGACTTTGGCATCTTCGAAATGGGGATGAACCATGCCGGCGAGCTTGCCGCGCTGACCCGTATGGTGCGCCCGCACGTCGCGATCGTCACGACGATCGCACCGGCGCACATGGAATTTTTCGGCAGCGAAGAAGCGATCGCCGATGCGAAGGGCGAGATATTCGAGGGGCTCGAACCTGGCGGAACGGCGATCGTCCCCTTTGACAGCCCGCATTACGCCCGCCTTCGCGCCAAGGCGGAACAGCATGCCGCGCATGTCGTCAGCTTTGGCCTGGGCGAGGGCGCCGACGTGCGCGCCGTCGACTGGCTGCCCGACGGACAGGGCGGATCGCTTGTCACCGCGCAGGTGCAGGACGCGCTGCTTTGCTTCACGATCGCGCAGGCCGGCGCGCATTGGGTGTCGAATGCGATGGCGGTGCTGGCGGCGGTGAAGGCCGTCGGCGGCGACCTGCCCGCGGCAGGACTGGCCTTTGCCGAAATGGGCGGACTTGCGGGGCGCGGCGCGCGCCACCGGGTCGAGGTGCCGGGCGGCCATATCCTCGTCATCGACGAAAGCTATAATGCCAATCCGGCGTCGATGGCCGCGACGATCGGCCAACTCGGGACCGAATCCGCCGACCGCCGTGTCGCGATTCTGGGCGCGATGAAGGAACTGGGGCCGGGGGGAGAGGCCTATCATGCGGGCCTTGCCGCTCCGCTCGTCGCAGCCGGAGTGCAATTCGCCCTGCTGGTTGGCGAAGAGATGGCGCCGCTCGCCAAAGCGCTTGAGGGGCAGATCGATTTCGCGCATGTGGCCGCGCACTCGGACGCGGCAGAGCGACTGAAGGACCTGATCCGACCGGGCGACGCCGTGCTGGTCAAGGGATCGAACAGCGTCGGCCTGTCGCATGTCGTGACGGCGCTGACCAACGGGGAATATTGATGCTGTACTGGCTGGCGGAATGGCTTGGCTTTCCGGGGGCTCTCAATCTCATCCGCTACCTGAGCTTCCGCTCGGGCGCGGCGGTGGCCACCGCGCTCATCATCGGCCTGTGGATCGGGCCGCGCTTCATCCTGATGCTGCGCATGCGGCAGGGCAAGGGGCAGCCGATCCGTGACGACGGCCCGCAAAGCCATCTCGCGAAAAAGGGCACGCCGACGATGGGGGGGTTGATGATACTCATCTCCCTGATGATCTCCGCATTGCTGTGGATGGATCTGTCGAACCGGTTCGTCTGGGCGTGCCTGTTCGTCACCGGCGGCTTTGCCGTGGTCGGCTTCCTCGACGACCTGGACAAGGTGACGAAGGCGAGCCACCGCGGGATTCCGGGCAGAATTCGCCTGCTGATCGAGTTCGTCATCGCCGCCGTCGCGGTGTTGCTGATCGTGTCGCGCACCGGCACCGACCTGTATCTGCCCTTTTTCAGCGATGTCGTGATCCCGATGGGACCGCTCTATTATGTCTTTGCGATGGTGCTGATCGTCGGTTTCGGCAATGCGGTGAACCTGACCGACGGTCTGGACGGACTGGCGACCTTTCCGGTCATCATCGCGAGCCTGGCATTCCTGGTTATCGTCTATCTGTCGGGCAACGTGAAATTCGCGGGCTATCTGGGCATTCCGCACGTGCCGGGCGCGGGCGAGCTTGCGATCTTCGCCGCCGCGATCATCGGCGCCTGCCTGGCCTTTCTGTGGTTCAACGCGCCCCCGGCGGCGGTGTTCATGGGCGATACCGGCAGCCTGGCGCTGGGCGGCGCGCTCGCGACGATCGCGGTGACCGCGCAGCATGAGCTGGTGCTGGTCCTGATCGGCGGGCTGTTCGTCGTCGAAGCGCTGTCGGTGATCATCCAGGTCTTCTGGTACAAGCGCACCGGCAAGCGCGTGTTTCGCATGGCGCCGATCCACCATCATTTCGAGCAATTGGGCTGGCCCGAATCCACCGTCGTCATCCGTTTCTGGATCGTCTCGATCGTCCTCGCGCTCGCGGGACTCGCGACGCTCAAGCTGCGGTGATCACCTCGCGCGTCTTTGCCGGTCGCCGCTATGCGGTGCTGGGACTGGCGCGCTCGGGCCTTGCGACCGTCGAGGCGCTGGTCGCCAGCGGCGCGGGCGTGACCGCGTGGGACGACCGCGAGGAAGCACGCGACGAGGCGATGATGCTGAACGCCGACATCGGTGATCCGCTGACGATCGATCTGGTGGGCTTTTCGGGCGTTATCGTGTCGCCGGGCGTCCCGCTGAACCGTCATCCGATCGCCCAGCATGCCCGCGAGGCGAACGTGCCCGTGATCGGCGACATCGAATTGTTCGCCGAGGCGCAGGACGCGCTGCCGCCGCATAAGGTCGTCGGCATCACCGGCACGAACGGCAAGTCGACCGTCACCGCGCTCGTCACCCATATGCTGGAGAGCGCGGGCGTGCCGACGCTGATGGGCGGCAATATCGGCCTGCCGATCCTGAGCCGCGACCCGCTTCCCGAAGGCGGCGTCTATGTGCTCGAGCTGTCGAGCTATCAGATCGACCTGTCGCACAGTCTGGCGTGCGACGTCGCCGTCCTGACCAACCTGACGCCCGACCACCTCGACCGCTATGACGGTTTCGCCGGCTATGCGGCGTCGAAGGCGCGGCTCTTTTCGTTGCAGCATCGCGATCAGGTCGCGATCGTCGCGACCGACGACGACCCGTCGAAGATGATCGCGGGCCGCATCAATCACCGCCTGCACCGCGTGTCGGCGAACGACATCGACCCCGTCGATCAGGCGCGCTGGCCGGCGCTGCAAGGGCCGCACAACGCGCAGAATGCCGTGTGCGCGATCGCGGTGTGCCGGGTGCTGGGATTGAATGACGAACAGATCGAGCGCGGGCTGGCGACGTACAAGTCGCTTCCGCACCGGATGGAATTGGTCGGCGAAGTCGGGGGTGTCCGCTGGTTCAACGACAGCAAGGCGACCAACGCGGCTTCCGCTGCACCGGCGCTGGCGGCGTTTCCGCCGGCGCCGGACCAGCGTCTTCACTGGATTGCCGGGGGGCAGGCCAAGGGCGATGGGCTGAACGCGTGTCGCCCTTGGTTCCCCAACGTCAAGCGCGCCTATCTGATCGGCGAGGCGATGGAATCCTTTGCGGCGGAGATCGGCGACGCGGTGCCGGTCGAGCGGGCGGGCGACATGGCGACCGCGGTGCGCCTCGCGGCGGCTGCGGCCGATGCGGGCGACATCGTCCTGCTGTCACCGGCGTGCGCGTCGTTCGATCAGTTCAAGGATTATGAGCAGCGGGGCGACGCGTTCCGGAGCCTGGTGCAGGCCCTGGAGCATGAATGACGATATGGGCGGGGGGATCGACAATATGGACGCGACGACCGAACGGCCGGTGATTGCGACGACGCGCACGGTGAAGCGGCGCGGCCCGCGCCTCAGCCGCGCCGATCGCACGCCGTTGGGCCTGTGGTTCTGGGAAATCGACCGCGTCCTGCTGTTGCTGGTGTCGATGCTGATTGCGACCGGGCTGGTCGCCGTCGCCGCCGCTTCGCCGGTCGCGGCGCAGAAGCTGTCGACCGCGACGACGTCGCTCGACCCGCTCTATTATTTCTATCGCCAGCTTATGTGGGTCATCGTCGGCGTGCCGGTGATGCTGGCCGTTTCGATGCTGCCGAAGGCGCAGGCGCGGCGCTTTGCCATCTATGGCACGATCACCTTTCTGGCCCTGTTGTTCCTGGTGCCGCTCATCGGCACGTCGGTGAACGGCGCGCAGCGGTGGATCGGCAGCGGCATATTCCGCCTGCAGCCGTCGGAGTTCCTGAAGCCCTTCTTCGCCGTCGCGCTCGCCTGGATATTGTCGCTGCGGCTGCACGACCAGAGCCTGCCGGTCGTGCCGCTGTCGTTCGTCTTTACCGGCATCGTCGCGGTGCTGCTGATGGGACAGCCGGACCTGGGCCAGACGATCATCTTTACCGGTACTTGGCTGGTGCTGGTGATGGTCGCGGGCCTTTCGATGCGGATCATGACCGGGCTGGGCGTCGCGGGCCTGGTCGGGCTGGTCCTGGCTTATTTCTTCTATCCCGTCGCGCAGCAGCGCATCAACATCTGGCTGTTTGCCGAGGGTGACAGCTTTCAGGTGGACAAGGCGCACGCGACGCTGACCGCGGGTGGGCTGATCGGTACCGGGCCCGGTGCGGGCCTGGCGAAGTTCCAGCTGCCCGAAGCGCACACCGACTATATCTTTTCGGTCATCGGCGAAGAGTTCGGGATCATCGCCTGCATCGCGATCGCGATCCTGTTCCTGGCGATCATCGTCCGCGTGCTGGTGCGCCTGCTGGACGAGGAAGACAGTTTCCAGATCCTGGCCGTCGCGGGCCTGATCGCGCAGTTCGGCGGGCAGGCGACGATCAACATGGCCGTGAACACCCAGCTGTTTCCGTCGAAGGGCATGACCTTGCCCTTCATCAGCTATGGCGGCTCATCCTTCATCGCCCTGTCGATCGGCATGGGTTTGCTCTTGTCGCTGACCCGGCGAAACCCCTATGCCGCGCGAGTGTCGATGACGAGCCATTGGAACAAAAAATGACGGCCCCAGAATGACCGCAACGCGCCATTTCCTTCTCGCCGCCGGGGGTACCGGCGGCCATATGCTGCCCGCCTATGCCCTGGCGGGCGAATTGATTTCGCGCGGGCATCGCGTCGCGCTGGTCAGCGACGACCGGGGGCTGAAGATTCCGGGCGCGCCGGACGAGATGGAAACGCACGTCCTGCCCGCGGGCCGGGTGTCGGGCGGGCCGATCGGATGGATCAAGGCTGCGCTCGCGATCCGCAAGGGCCGCGCGATGGCGATCGACCTGATCCGCGAATTCGACCCGGCCGTCGCCGTGGGCTTTGGCGGCTATCCCTCGCTGCCCAGCCTGCTCGCCGCCGGCGCGATGAAGCGGCCGCGCGTGATCCATGAACAAAATGCGGTGCTGGGCCGCGTTAACCGGCTGATGGCGCCGCGCGTCGATGCCGTCGCGGTCGCCTATCACAATATCCGGCGCTTCCCCGCCGGGCATGAGGGCAAGCTGCACATCACCGGCAACCCGGTGCGCGACGAGATCGTCGAGATTCGCGAGGATGGTTTTCCGCCGCTGCTGGAAGACGGAATCTTTCGTCTGCTCGTCGTGGGCGGCAGCCTGGGTGCGACGGTGCTGAGCGACGTCGTTCCGGCAGCGGTCGCGATGTTGCCGCGCGCGCTGCTCGACCGGCTGCAGGTCGTCCAGCAATGCCGCGAGGATGATATCGAGGCGGTGCGCGCGAAATATGCCGACCTGGGTGTCGCCGCCGAATGCGCGCCCTATATCAAGGATTTTCCCGAGCGGCTGCGCTGGGCCCATCTGGTCATCGCGCGCGCGGGCGCATCGACCGTCGCCGAACTGGCCTGCGCCGGGCGGCCGGCGATCTTCGTTCCCTATCCCAGCGCGATGGACGATCATCAGACCTATAATGTCGTCGACATGGTCGAGGCGGGCGGAGCGATTTCGTTTCAGCAGCCCCAATTCACCGCCGCCGAGGTCGCGAAACATATCCAGCGCATGGCGCTGGAGCCCGGCGCGCTGGAAGTCGCGGCGGAAAATGCCGCGAGCTGTGGGCTTCCCTATGCGACGCGCGATCTGGCCGACCTGGTCGAATCGCTTGCCGCGCCGCCGATGATGGACGTCATTCGCGTCGGCACCCCGTCGCGCAGCGGCGCGGTCGCGGGCGGCGTCGCCGCCACGCGTGCAGGAGATCGCTGATGCGCGGCGTTGCGACCGATATCGGCATCATCCACTTCATCGGCATCGGCGGCATCGGCATGTCGGGCATTGCAGAGGTGATGCACAACCTCGGCTATCAGGTGCAGGGCAGCGACATCGCCGACTCCTATGTCGTCGAGGGACTACGCAAGCGCGGCATCAAGGTGTCGATCGGACATGAGGCATCGAACGTCGACGGCGTCGCGGTCGTCGTAACGTCGACCGCGGTCAAGCGCGGCAATCCGGAGGTCGAGGCAGCGCTCGCCCAGCGTATCCCGATCGTCCGCCGCGCCGAAATGCTGGCCGAATTGATGCGGCTGAAATCGACCGTCGCGATCGCGGGCACCCATGGCAAGACGACGACGACCAGCCTGGTCGCGGCGCTGCTCGACGCGGGCGGGATCGACCCGACGGTGATCAACGGCGGCATCATCAACAATTATGGTTCGAACGCCCGCCTTGGCGCCAGCGACTGGATGGTGGTCGAGGCCGACGAGAGCGACGGCAGCTTCCTGCGCCTCGACGGAACGATCGCGGTGGTCACCAACATCGATCCCGAACATCTGGACCATTACGGCAGCTTCGACGCGATCAAGGACGCGTTCGTCGAGTTTATCGAGAATGTGCCCTTCTATGGCGCGGCGATGCTGTGCCTCGACCATCCCGAAGTGCAGGCGATCATCCCGCGCATCCGCGACCGCCGCATCGTCACCTATGGCTTTTCGGCGCAGGCCGATGTGCGCGGCACCAATGTGACGCCGGGCGTCGATGGCAATCGCTTCGACGTCGTCGTGCGCGACCGCGACGGCAACAGCCGGACGATCGACGGCATCCACCTGCCGATGTCGGGCCGCCACAATGTCCAGAACGCGCTCGCGGCGATCGCTGTCGCGCTGCACATGGGCGTGTCGGACGAAAAGATCGCAACCGGCTTCAACGGTTTCGCCGGGGTCAAACGCCGCTTTACCAAGGTGGGCGAGATCGCCAGCGACGGCGGTGTCGTCACGGTGATCGACGATTATGCGCATCACCCGGTCGAGATCCGCGCCGTGCTGTCGGCCGCGCGCGAAGGGGCGGGCGCAGGGCGAGTCGTCGCCGTCGTCCAGCCGCACCGCTTCACGCGCCTGCGGGACCATATGGACGATTTCCAACAGGCGTTTAACGACGCCGACATGGTACTCGCGTTGCCGGTCTATGCTGCGGGCGAAGGGCCGATCGACGGCGTGTCGTCTGACTCGCTGGTCGCGGGTTTGCGTGATCGCGGGCATCGCCATGCCTCGACCGTCGCCGACGCGGCCGCGCTCGCGGCGGCGATCGGCGAGGGCGTCAAGGCGGGTAGCCTGCGCGGCGGCGACATGGTCATCTGTCTCGGCGCGGGCGACATCACCAAGATGGCGGCGGGTCTCGCCGCGGCGGTCGAGGCGTCATGAGCGCCGCTGACACCCTTCCTGCCGTGCGCGGCAAGCTGACGGCGAAAGCACCGCTGGCGCCGTTGGTCTGGTTCAAGTCGGGCGGCCCCGCCGATTGGTTGTTCGAGCCGAAGGACGCCGACGACCTTGCCGATTTCCTGCGCGACCTCGATCCCGCGATCCCCGTGATGGCACTTGGCCTGGGGTCGAACCTGATCGTCCGCGACGGCGGCTTTCCGGGTGTCGTCGTTCGGCTGGGCAAGGCCTTTGCAAAGGTCGAGGCGCTGGACGCGGTGACGCTGCGTTGTGGCGGAGGGGCGTCGGGCATCCTCGTTTCCTCGACCGCGCGCGACGCCGGAATTGCGGGAATGGAATTCCTGCGTTCGATCCCCGGCACCGTCGGTGGCTTCGTCCGCATGAACGGCGGCGCCTATGGCAGCGAGGTCAAGGACATATTGATCGACTGCGACGTCGTGCTTCGCTCGGGCGAGCGCAGGACGATCGCGCTGACCGACCTTGGCTATACCTATCGCCACAGCGAGCTGCCCGAAGGCGCGGTCGTGACCGGTGCGACCTTTCGCGGTCGGCCCGGCGAGGCGGCCGCGATCCAGGCGGAAATGGACCGCATCTCGGCGAGCCGCGAGGCGTCGCAGCCGCTGCGTTCGAAGACCGGCGGGTCGACCTTCAAGAATCCAGACGGACACAAGGCGTGGCAGCTTGTCGACGAGGCCGGATGCCGCGGGTTCGTGGTCGGCGGCGCGCAGGTCAGCGAGAAGCACACCAATTTCCTGATCAACACCGGCGATGCGACGAGCGCCGATATCGAGGCGCTAGGTGAGGAAGTCCGCCGCCGCGTGAAAGCCAAGAGCGGCGTGGAATTGCAATGGGAGATACAGCGCGTGGGAGTGGCGAAGTGAGCCGGGGTCCGTGGCATGTCGCCGTCCTGATGGGCGGCTGGTCGGCCGAGCGCGAAGTGTCGCTGATGAGCGGCGCGGGCGTCGCCGACGCGCTGGAATCGCGCGGGCACAAGGTCACGCGCATCGACATGGACCGTGACGTCGCACTGAGACTTTCCGAGGCAAAGCCCGAAGTCGTGTTCAATGCGCTTCACGGTGTTCCGGGCGAGGACGGGACGGTGCAGGGCATGCTCGACCTGATGGGCCTGAAATATACGCATAGCGGGCTGGTCACCTCGGTCATCGCGATCGACAAGGAATTGACGAAGCAGGCGCTGGTGCCGCATGGTGTGCCCATGCCGACAGGGGTCATGGTCGACAGCGAGAGCTTGTTTTCAATCGACCCCTTGCCGCGCCCCTATGTCCTGAAACCGGTCAACGAAGGATCGTCGGTCGGCGTCGCGATCGTCAAGGACGACAGCAATTACGGCAATCCGATCGCGCGCGCCGCGGTAGGGCCGTGGCAGGAATTCGACCGGCTGCTGGCCGAACCCTTCATCAAGGGGCGCGAACTGACCGTCGCGGTGCTGGGCGACGAGGCGCTTGGCGTCACCGAACTGCGCGTGAAGTCGGGTTTCTACGACTATGACGCCAAATATACCGACGGGCTGACCGAGCATGTCTGCCCCGCCGATGTGCCGGACGACATCGCGCAGCGGATGAAGGACCTGGCGGTCCAGGCGCACCGCCTGCTCGGCTGCAAGGGCGCGTCGCGATCCGATTTTCGCTGGGACGACGAACATGGCCTGGCGGGGATATTCCTGCTGGAGGTCAACACCCAGCCCGGCATGACGCCGCTCAGCCTGGTGCCCGAGCAGGCGCGTGCCATCGGCATGGACTATGCCGAACTCGTCGAACGCATCGTGGGGGAAGCGTTGTCATGAGCAGTACCAAGATCAAGCGCGGCAAGTCGCCGCCACGGCGACCGGTTCGCGCGCCCAAGAAACGGCGCAGGGTGCAGCAGTCGCGCCTGAACGCGGTGATCAATGCGCTGCCGATCTCGCCGCAACAGCTTCAGCGAGTGGCGAACTGGACGATCGGGCTGGGCCTGGCGGCGATGGTCGGCCTGGTGGCGCACGCGACCGGCGTCACCGCGAAAATCCACGAGGAATATGCGCAGATGGTCGGCCGCGCCGGCTTTCAGGTCAAGAAGGTCGAGGTCGTCGGCGCCGACCGGATCGACCGGCTGAAGGTGTATGACATCGCGCTGGCGCAAAAGGACCGGTCGATGGCGGCGGTCGACCTGGAGGATGTGCGCCACGACCTGATGCAATATGGCTGGATCAAGGATGCGCGCGTTTCGCGGCGGCTGCCCGACACGCTGGTGGTCGATATCGTCGAACGCAGCCCGGCCGCGATCTGGCAGCATTCGGGCCGCCTGTCGCTGATCGACGAAAAGGGCGTCGTGCTGGAGCCCGTGACCGTCGCGACGATGCCCGACCTGCCGCTCGTCATCGGGCCGAAGGCGAACCAGCGCGCGCAGGACCTCGACCGGCTGCTGGCCGAAGCGAGCAGCCTGAAAGAATTGCTGGCGGGGGCGACCTGGGTCGGCAACCGCCGTTGGGACCTGCGCTTCCGCAGCGGTGAAACCCTGTCGCTGCCGGAAGGCGAGGCCGAGGCGAAGGCGGCGCTGGCGAAGTTCGCGCATATGGACGGCGCCAACCGGTTGCTGGGGCGCGGTATCCTGCGTTTCGACATGCGCGATCCGTCGCGTTTCGTGCTACGCTTGCCGCACGAAGGGCAGGTGGCGCCCGCAAAGCTCGACGACGCGCGCGACGCGGTCGACGCCGTCGCTGCCGCCAGCTCGGCGGAGAAGGGGTAAGCCATGGCGCCGCCGCGCATCGAAAAGATCATTACCGCGCTCGATGTCGGTTCATGGAAAGTATGTGCGCTCATTGCGGGGCAGACCGCCGACGGTCAGCTCCACGTCCTGGGCACCGGACAGCGCGAAAGTCGCGGCGTCCAGCGCGGCTATGTCGCCGATATGGAGCAGACCGAGCATATCGTGCGCGAGGCGATCGAACAGGCCGAACGCATTGCCGGGCTGAACATCGACGACGTATGGGTCAGCTTCTCCGCCGGCGGCCTGCTGAGCGACGTGGCGCCGATCGAAAGCGAACTAGGCGGGCACCGGATCGAGCAGGAGGATATCGACGACCTGCTGGCCGCGGGCCGCGCGGGGATCGATCCCGAGGGGCGCATGATCCTGCACGCGCAGCCCGCGCTCTATACGCTCGACGGGCTGACGGGGGTCAAGAACCCGATCGGGCTGCACGCCGACCGGCTGGGCGTCGACATCCATATCATCATGGCCGACGGCGCGCCGGTGCGGAACCTGGAAGCGGCGGTGCGCCAGGCGCATCTCGACGTCAACGCCGTCGTCGCTTCGCCGATCGCGGCCGGGCTCGCTTGCCTGTCCGACGAGGAACGCGACCTCGGCGTCGCGCTGGTCGAACTCGGCGCGGCGGTGACCACTGTCTCGCTCTACGCCGGCGGGATGCTGGTCGAGATGGCGTCGCTGCCCTTTGGCGCGAGCGATATCACCGACGACATCGCCTCCGCCTTCGGCATCCGCCGCAGCCAGGCGCAGCGGCTGCAGAGTTTTTACGGCTCGGCCTCGGCCTCGCCACGCGATAACAACGACATCATCGAACTTGATCCCGGCGCGCCCGCGGGCAGCGACTCCCCGCGCATCACGCGCGCGCAACTGGTCACCGTGATCCGCCAACGTCTCGACGCGATGATGGGCGAGGTCGGCAGGACGTTGAAAGACCTGCATTTCGTCGGACCGATCGGCCGCCAGGTCGTGCTGGTCGGCGGCGGTGCCGACCTGAAAGGTATCGCCGATTATACGCAAGTCGCGCTGGGCCGCGCCGCGCGCGTCGGCCGACCGCGCGGCCTGCACGGACTGCCCGATGCGCATTCGGGACCGGCTTTCGCAACGCTTGCCGGTCTGGTTCTTTACGCTGCTTCGGACCCGGTTGACCTTCGCGATCTGCCGATGATGGCGCAGGATGTGTACCGTCCGAAGAATGCCGGTATCATCAACCGATTGATGGCGGCGCTTAAAAGCAGTTTTTAGCCGTTGGAAGGCCAAAAGGGTTAATTTTTTGGATGATTCCGAAGTCACAATAGTGCAATGCAGTACCAGAATCCCGGACGGTGGGACTAACGTCCGGATGGGTCGCAAGGTGAGGGAAGCGGCGCTGGTCCGCCGCTGCAGGGAGATTATTTGATGAGCATCAATATTGGCCCGCCGCAGGTCGATGAACTGAAGCCGCGCATCGCGGTGATCGGCGTCGGCGGCGCGGGGGGCAATGCCATCGCCAATATGATCGCCGCTCGCGTCGAGGGCGTCGATTTCGTCGTCGCCAACACCGACGCGCAGGCGCTGAACGCTTCGCCGGCCGAACGCCGCATCCAGCTGGGGACGCAGATCACCCAGGGCCTGGGCGCAGGTTCACGGCCCGAGGTCGGTCGCGCTGCGGCGGAGGAGAGCATCGCGCAGGTCGAAGAGGCGCTGAACGGCGCACACATGTGCTTCGTCGCGGCCGGCATGGGCGGCGGCACGGGCACCGGTGCGGCTCCCGTCATCGCCAAGGCGGCCCGTGACCGCGGCATCCTGACCGTCGGCGTCGTGACCAAGCCCTTCACCTTCGAGGGCAACCGCCGCATGCGGTCGGCCGAAGCCGGCATTGCCGAGCTGCAGGACCATGTCGACACGCTGATCGTCATTCCCAACCAGAATCTCTTCTTGGTCGCCAACCCGAACACGACCTTCAAGGAAGCCTTCACCATGGCGGATGAAGTGCTCCAGCAGGGCGTGCGCGGTATCACCGACCTGATGGTCATGCCCGGCCTGATCAACCTCGACTTCGCCGACGTGCGCAGCGTGATGCGTGAGATGGGCAAGGCGATGATGGGCACCGGTGAGGCAGAGGGCGATGGCCGCGCGCTCGAGGCGGCGCAGAAGGCGATTGCCAACCCGCTGCTCGACGGCGTGTCGATGGCGGGCGCGAAGGGCGTCATCATCTCGATCACCGGCGGCGAGGACATGCGCCTGATGGAAGTCGACGAAGCCGCGAACCATATTCGCGAGCTGGTCGATCCCGATGCGAACATCATCTGGGGCAGCGCGTTCAACGACAGCCTGGACGGCAAGATCCGCGTGTCGGTCGTCGCGACCGGCATCGACGGATCGGGCGACATTGCGGCGCAGGCTGCGCCCGCGACGCGTAGCTTCTCGTTCCAGCCCGCGCGCACCGCTCCGGCGGCACCTGTCGCCGAAGAGGTGATCGAGCCGATCGTCGAGGAAACCCCCGTCGAGGCAGCGGCCGAGAGCGCCGACGCCGATCCGACCCCGGGCTTCTCGCTGTCGGGTCCCGAGCCCGAGGAAGCGGCGGCTGCCGAGGAAGAGCCGATGGAGCTTTCGCAGGTTGCGGCCACCTATGACGACACGAGCGACGAGCTGGTGCTGAGCGAGCCCGAAGCGCCCGCGCCGAGCTATGGCTCGACGCCGGCCGATCCGGCTCCGCATGCGGCGCCGGCGGCGGAAGAAACGCCGTCGCGCTCGATCGGTGGTGGTACGCTGTTCGAACGCATGTCGCGGCTCTCGCGCGGTTCGTCGGCTCCCGAAGCTGACGAAAGCAAGGAAGACGGGATCGATATCCCGCGTTTCCTTGGGCGTCAGAACAACCAGTAACGGGGCATCGACGGCGCGCGCCAAGGGCAAGGCTGGCCGGAAACGGGATGATTTGACTTGCCCCTGCGGCGACCGAACAACAGGCGACCCTCGTCAATGACCGTCACTTACCGGCGCGTGCGGCGTCATGCCGCCGTGCTGGGCGCTCTGCTGCTGACCACCGGGCTTTGCGCGCCCGCATCGGCATTTCAAGCTGCAACGCCCGACGCGGCGACGCGCGCGGCGATGGAGAAGCGGACGACGGCGCGCGCGATGCTGTCGTCCGCGCTCGGTCGGCTCGCCACGAACAGCAATGATACCGCCGCGCTGCTCGACGCCGGACGCGCGTCGATCGAGCTGGAGGACTATCGCGCGGCTGTGGGTTTCCTGACGCGTGCCGAGCAGGCGCTGCCGCGCGATGGCGCAGTGAAGGCGGCGCTGGGCTCGGCGATGGTGCATATGGAGAACCCAACGCGCGCACTCGATTATTTCGGTGAGGCGCAATTGTTGGGTGCGCCCGAACGCCTGTTCCTGGCAGATCGCGGATTGGCGCGCGACCTGTTGGGACAGCAGGACGCGGCGCAGCGCGATTATCAGCTCGCGCTGTCGATCGCGCCCAACGACGAATTGACGCGCCGTTATGCGTTGTCGCTCGGCATCAGCGGCGAGGCGGACCGCGCGATCCAACTGCTCACGCCGCAGCTTCGCGCGCAGGACCGCGCTGCGTGGCGATTGCGTGCGATGATCCTGGCGATGAACGGCCGCGACGCCGAGGCGACCGAAATCGTCAACGCGACGATGCCGCCCGCGCTGGCGCAGAATATCCTTCCCTATCTGACCCAGATGGACCGGCTGAACCCGGCGCAGCAGGCGGCCGCCGCCCATTTCGGACGCTTTCCGTCGGGTGAGCTTGGGCCCCGACGCCGGCCGGTGCAGATCGCCGCTGCCACGCCTCCGCCGTCGCCCCCCGCCGCGACGGGTAAGCGAGCGGACCGGAGCAAGCCCGCTGCGGCGACGCCGAAGCCGGCGCCGACTCCGACGCCGGCGGTTCGCCAGCCGACCCCGACGCCCACTCCGGCGGCGCGTCAGCCTTCGCCCACGCCTGCGCCTGTCCCTGCGGCGCAACGCCCGGTCACGACATCGCCGCCCGTGCTGAAGCCCGCGCTTTCGTCGACGATCGTGCGTACACCGCCGGCCGCTGCCGTCGCTGCGCCGCCGTCGACCCCACCGGCTGCGACGCCCGCGCCAACACCGGCACCCACGCCCGCGCCGGTTTCCGCCGAGCCGAGGGCGGTTTCGGCACCGGCTGGTTCGGATACGAATTCTGCGGCGGGTCCGGTCGGTCCGGGCTTCTCGATCAACGATTTCGGCAGGCCGCCAACCGCGGCGGCCGTCGCGACGCCGACTCCCGCACCGACGCCTGCGCCGATGCCCGCAACGGCAGCTGTCGCGCCGCCACCGGCCGCTGTGTCCTCGGCAGTGGTAAACCCCGACCGGCCGCTTGCGTCGCTTGCTGAAATCGCTGGATCGATCGAAATCCCGCCGGAGGAGTTGGCGCAAACCGGCAATGCGATCGGCGCGGACACGCTCACAAAGCTTCGCGAAGACAAGAAGCGCGCCGACATGGCGGAAGCCGCGAAACGCGAGAAGGACGACGCCGCCGCAAAAGCGAAGGCCGAAGCCGATGCGAAGGCCAAGGCCGAAGCGGCCGAAAAGAAGGCGAATCCCGCCCGTATCTGGGTGCAGGTCGCAACGGGCGCCAACGCCAAGGCATTGGCGACCGACTTCGGCAAATTCGCCAAGAAGAGCCCGGCGGTCTTCAAGGGCAAGTCGGGCGGCACCACCGAATGGGGCAAGACCCGCCGCCTGCTGGTCGGACCGTTCAAGGATCGCAAGGCGGCAACCGACTGGCTGGCGGATTATAAGAAGGCGGGAGGCGACGGCTTCCTCTTCAACAGCGAAGCCGGCCAGGAAGTCGATCCGGTCAAGTGAGCGTCGCCGACTGCGCCAGCGACCCGCTCCAGAGCCGCGGGCGTTTTCATGAGGAGCCTGGGCGTGTGGTTCGCGGCCCGCGCGATGCGTTCCAGCGCGATCGCGACCGCGTCATCCACTCGATCGCGTTCCGTCGCCTTCGCCACAAGACCCAGGTCTTCGTTGCGCCCGACGGCGATCATTATCGCGTCCGCCTGACCCACAGTATCGAGGTTGCGCAGATCGGCCGCGGCATCGCCCGCGCGCTGGGGCTCAACGAGGATCTGACCGAGGCGCTGTGCCTGGCGCATGACATCGGGCATCCGCCGTTCGGCCACGCCGGCGAGGACGCATTGAAGGCCGCAATGTTCGAACATGGCGGGTTCGACCATAATGGCCATACGCTGCGCACGCTCGCGCGGCTCGAATGTCCATACCCTCTGTTCGACGGGCTCAATCTGACGTGGGAAACGCTGGAGGGGCTCGCCAAGCATAATGGCCCCGTTCGTCATCCCGGCTGGGCGTTGTCCGACATCGATCGCGAAATTCCGCTCGACCTGGGAAGCCACGCCAGCCTAGAGGCACAGATCGCGGCGGTCGCGGACGACATCGCCTATGACAATCATGACATCGACGACGGCCTGCGCGCCGGGTTGCTGAGTATCGACCAGTTGATGGAACAGCCGTTTGTCGCGGCCAATTTCCGTGCGGTCGAACAGCGTTTTCCGACTGCCCCGCGTGACCGCCTGCTGCGCGAGCTGGTGCGCGACCAGATCGGCGTGATGGTCAACGACGTCATCGCGTCGACCCAGGCGAATGTCGCCGAAGCAGGGGTTGCGAACGTCGGGGAGGTTCGCGCGGCGGGGCGGACGCTCGGCGGCTTTTCGCCCGAGCTGGCGCGGACCGAGCGCGACCTGAAGCGCTTCATGTACGCTAATCTGTACCATCATCCCTCGCAGCTTGCCGCCGCGGCGGGCGCCAAGCAGGTGATCGGCCGGCTGTTCGAAGCCTATGCCGCCGAACCGCGCCTGATGGGTGAGGACTGGTCGGCGCGATTGCCGGGCGAAGAATGCGCGACAGCGCGGCACATCGGTGATTATATTGCCGGCATGACCGACCGCTTTGCCATCGACCGCTATGCCGACATATTCGGGCGCGAAGAGGTGCCGGAGGCGCTCGCCCATGTCTGATGCGCTGATCGTCGGCGCGACCGGAATGGTCGGGCAGGCGGTCCTGACGCATTCGCGCGAGCCGCTTACGGTGCTTGCGCGGCGCGAGATTCCGGATTTGCCCCCGCGCCACCGATTGATCGTCGCGCCGCCCGAACAATGGGCCGACGTGATCGCCGCGGAAAAGCCGTCGACGCTGATTTCCTGCCTGGGCACGACGATCCGTCAGGCGGGCTCGCAACCCGCATTCCGCGCCGTCGACCATGATCTGGTGCTCGCTGCCGCCGAGGGCGCGAGACGTGGCGGGGCCACGCATGTGATCTCGGTCAGTTCGGTTGGCGCGACCGCAAAAGCCGGCAACTTCTATCTTCGGACCAAGGGCGAGGTCGAAGAGGCGCTGCGCGCGCTCGGCTTCGAGCGAATCGATTTCCTGCGCCCCGGCCTGCTGACCGGGAATCGTCAGGGGCCGCCGCGCCTTGGCGAGGGGTTGGCGATCGTCGCGGCGCCGTTGACCAACGCGCTGCTTCACGGCGGACTGCGCCGCTATCGCTCGATTCCGGGTGAAACGGTGGCAAAGGCCGCGGTCGCACTGGCGGCGCAGGGTGGTTCGGGCGTGCACATTCACGAAAACGACGCGATCCGCGCGCTCGCCGATTGACTCCATAAAAGCGCAGCGCCAAGGCTCGCTTGTCTGTCGGCTCCCCGAAAGGGATTCGACCGGCCGCGCGGGAGAGCGCGGGGCAGGGAAACCTGATCCGCCACCGAAGGAGCAACCGCCCCGGAAACTCTCAGGTCAAGCGGACCGCGCAGGCTGGAACGGACACTCTGGAAAGCGTTTCGACGAGGTGTCGGAACCACCGAAGGGGTAACCCCAGCGCGCCCGCATCGGGCCATGGGGGAAAACTCTCAGGTTCCCGTGACAGAGGGGGCATGGCGGAAACCGTGGCGATGTGCCGCGCGTTCGCCATGTCAACCGCGGGAGACTGACATGACCGAAACGGAATTCACGGGCGAGGAAGCGGTCGAGACCGCGACCCTGCCGCTCGACGCCTGGCATCGCGCGAAGGGCGGCCGCATGGTCGAATTCGCCGGATACTGGATGCCGATCCAGTATGAAGGCATCATGGCCGAGCATTTGTGGACGCGCGAGAATGCGGGCCTTTTCGACGTCAGCCATATGGGGCAGCTCGCGATTTCGGGCGACGATGTCGTCGCCGCGCTGGAAGCGCTCGTCCCCGGTGATCTGGCGGCGTTGAAGCCTGGCCGCATGCGCTATTCGCTGCTGCTCGCCGAAGATGGCGGCATCCTCGATGACCTGATGATCACCAATGAGGGCGACCAGTTCGGCATCGTGGTCAACGGCGCGGTGAAATGGGACGATATCGCCCATCTGCGCGAATACCTTCCCGATGACATCAACCTCAATCACAACGAGGATTACGGGCTGTTGGCGCTGCAGGGGCCGAAGGCGGTCGACGCGCTGGCGCGCCTCGTCCCCGAAGCCGCAGGCCTGGTCTTCATGCAGACGGCCCGCGCGAGCTGGAACGGGCATGCGATCGGGCTCAGCCGCTCGGGCTACACGGGCGAGGATGGGTTCGAGATATCGCTGCCGAACGAAGCCCTGGTCGCCTTTGCCGACGCGCTTTGCGCGATGGACGAGGTGAAGCCGATCGGCCTGGGCGCGCGGGCCTCGCTGCGGCTTGAGGCCGGGCTACCGCTTTACGGCCACGACCTGGACGAAGCGATCGATCCGATCGAAGGCGACCTTGGCTTTGCGATCAGCAAGCGTCGCCGCGAGGAGGGTGGTTTCCCAGGGGCTGCACGCATTCTGGGCCATCTGGAGGACGGTCCGCCGCGCAAGCGGGTCGGACTGATCGTCGACGGCAAGCTGCCCGTGCGCGAGGGCGCGAAGCTGTTCGACGGTGAAGAAGAGGTGGGCGTCGTGACTTCGGGCGGCTTTGCCCCCAGCGTCGGCGCACCTATCGCCATGGGATATGTTCCGACCGGCCTGTCGGCGCCCGGCACTGCAATCGCCGCCGAGGTTCGCGGCAAACGCGTGCCCTGCACTGTCGCCGCGATGCCGTTCGTTCCACACCGCTATGTCCGTAAACAGGGAGGCTGACCGATGCCGCGTTACTATACTGAAGAGCATGAATGGGTCGACGTCGATGGCGATGTCGCGACCGTCGGGATCACCGATTTCGCGCAGAGCCAGCTTGGCGACATCGTCTTCGTCGAGGTTCCCGACACGGGTGCCGAACTGAGCGCGGGCGGCGACGCCGCGGTTGTCGAATCGGTGAAGGCCGCGAGCGATGTCTATGCGCCCGTCGACGGCGTCGTGACCGAAGGCAATGGCCAGTTGGAGGAAGATCCGGCGCTGGTGAACAGCGATCCCGAAGGCGAAGGCTGGTTCTTTCGCATGACGCTGAGCGACAAGAGCCAGCTCGACGGGTTGATGAACGCCCAGGCCTATAAGGATTTCATCGCCGACCTGTAATCGCCGGTCCCTCCTTCGGGAGGGGGGAAGGATGGTACCGATGACCGACGCCGCGCTTGCCCGATGCCGCTTGATGGTGGCCACGCCCATCTATGAAGGCGCGCAGGGCACTTATGTCCGCGCGGCGCTGGACCTTGCGCTGCGCGCGCAGGCCATCGGTCTTCCGGTGCGTTTCGAGTTTATCCTGTACCAGCCGTCGATCACCCGCGCACGCAACACGCTGACCGCGATGTTCCTGGCGAGCGACTGCACCCACATGCTGTTCGTCGACTCCGACATCGATTTCGCGCCGGACGATATCTTCTCGCTGATCCGCGCGATGGACGCGAAGCCGGAATGCGGCGTGCTGGGTGCGGCCTATCCGCGGCGCATCATCAACTGGCACAATGTCGCGCGCGCGGTCGAAGCAGGCTTGGCGAAGGACAATCCGGCCGACCTCGCGCGCTATGCGGGCGATTTCGCGCTGCACTTCCTGCACCCCGGGCAGAGCTTCAAGATGACCGATCTGGTCGAGCTGTCGCGGCTCGGCACGGCGATGATGCTCATCCGCCGCGAGGTGCTGGAAGGGATGCGGACCGCGTTGCCCGATCTGGTCTTCCGTCCCGATTTGCTCGAGCGGCAGGCGCATGGCGTCGGCGAGATCGAGCCGGCCTTCTTCTGCCCGCTCATCGAGCCCGAGAGCCAGGCCCTGCTGTCCGACGACTATGCCTTTTGCCGCCGCGTTCGCGACGCGGGCTATCGTATCTGGCTCGCGCCCTGGGTGCGCACGACACACAGCGGGCCGATGGTGTTTTCGGGTACGCTGGCCGACACGGCGCAACTTTATTCAGTAAAACCAGCTTCTTCTTCGGAGTAGTTCATGCGTTATCTTCCCCTAACCAGCGATGACCGGGCCGCAATGCTCGCCGCCGTCGGCGCGTCGTCGATCGACGATCTGTTCGTCGATGTGCCCGCCGAGGCACGGCTCGATGGTCCGATATCCGGCCTGCCGAACCATGCGAGCGAACTGGCGGTGGAGCGCCACATGGCGGCGCTGGCGCGGAAGAATGTCGCGGCGGGTGACGGACCCTTCTTCCTGGGCGCCGGAGCCTATCGCCACCATGTTCCGTCGAGTGTCGACCATCTGATCCAGCGCGGCGAGTTCCTGACCGCCTATACGCCGTACCAGCCGGAGATCGCGCAGGGCACGCTGCAGATGCTGTTCGAATTTCAGAGCCAGGTCGCGCGCCTGCTCGGCACCGACGTCGCCAATGCGTCGATGTACGACGGCTCGACCGCCTGCTGGGAAGCCGTTGTGATGGCGCGGCGGGTGACACGCCGAAACAAGGCACTGCTGTCGAATGGCCTGCATCCGCATTACCGCAGCGTCGCACGGACGATGGCCAAATATACCGGCGATGTGCTGGTCGAGGGCGACCCCACGCTCGAAGCCGGTACCGACTGGGCGGCGCTTGCGTCGGCGATCGACAAGGAGACGAGCTGCGTCGTCGTCCAATATCCCGACATCCTTGGCCGCATCGACGACATGAGCGCATTGGTGAGCGCGTGTCAGGCATCGGGCGCGCTGTTGATCGCGGTCGTCACCGAACCTGTCGCCCTGGGCCTGATCAAGTCGCCCGGCGAAATGGGCGCCGATATCGTGGTGGGCGAGGGGCAGTCGCTGGGCGTCGGCCTGCAGTTCGGCGGCCCCTATGTCGGGCTGTTCGCCTGCAAGGCCAAATATGTGCGCCAGATGCCCGGTCGCCTGTGCGGCGAGACGGTCGACGCCAATGGCAAGCGCGGTTTCGTGCTGACGCTTTCGACGCGCGAACAGCATATTCGCCGCGAGAAGGCGACGAGCAACATCTGCACGAATTCAGGGCTTTGTGCGCTGGCTTTCAGCATCCACATGACCTTGCTCGGCGAGGCGGGGCTGCGCCGGCTGGCCGCGATCAACCATGATCGCGCGCGTTCAGCCGCTGCCGAGCTGGCGAAGGTTCCCGGCGTCTCGGTGCTCAACAACAATTACTTCAACGAATTCACGCTGCTGTTGCCGACGGCGGCGCGACCGGTCGTGCACCAGCTTGCGGAGAAGGGCGTGCTTGGCGGGGTTTCGCTGGGCCGCCTGTTCCCGGAAAATGGCGGGCTGGCCAACGGCCTGGTCGTCGCGGTGACCGAAACCGTGACCGAAGAAGATATCGCCGCCTTTGCCGCGGCGCTGAAGGAGGTGCTGGCATGACCGCGCTCAACCGCGCCGGCTGGCGCCCCGAAATGAATGCCGGCGGCGCCGATGACAATGTAACCTACACCGGCAATCGCGCGCTGATGCTGGAAGAGCCGCTGATCTTCGAAATCGGGTCGACCGAGACGACGGGGGTCGATTTTGACGAGGTGGCGCCTGCCGTCGATCTCGGTGGTCTGGCGCGTTCGGCGCCGATCGGTCTGCCTGGGCTCAGCGAGTCCGAAACGGTGCGCCACTATACGCGCCTGTCGCGCCAAAATTATGCGATCGACCTCGGCCTGTTTCCGCTCGGGTCCTGCACGATGAAGCATAACCCGCGCCTCAACGAAAAAGTCGCGCGGATGCCCGGTTTCGCCGACGTCCATCCGCTTCAGCCGCAGGAGACGGTGCAGGGCGCCTATGCGGTGATCCACGAACTCGCCGAATGGCTGATCAAGCTGACCGGAATGTATGGCGTCGCGATGTCGCCCAAGGCGGGCGCGCATGGCGAGTTGTGCGGTATCCTGTGCATCAAGGCCGCGCTCGAGGCGCGCGGCGAGGATCGGCGCGTGCTGCTGGTCCCCGAAAGCGCGCACGGCACCAACCCCGCGACCGCGGCCTTCGCAGGCTTCACCGTCGAGGATATTCCGGCGACCGCCGAGGGCCGTGTCGACCTCGCCGCGCTGAAGGCGCGCCTCGGTCCCGACGTCGCTGGGGTGATGATTACCAATCCCAACACCTGCGGGCTGTTCGAGCGCGACATGAAGGCGATATCGGACGCGGTTCATGCTGCCGGCGGCTACGTCTATTGCGACGGCGCGAATTTCAACGCGATCGTCGGGCGCGTGCGCCCCGGCGACCTTGGCGTCGATGCGATGCATATCAATCTGCACAAGACCTTTTCGACGCCGCATGGCGGCGGCGGTCCGGGTTCGGGTCCCGTCGTGTTGTCGGAAGCGCTGGCACCCTATGGCCCGCTTCCCTTCGTCGCGCGTTATGCCGACGGATCGTTCAAATTGATCGAGGAAGAGAGCGCAGGCGACGAGCATCCCGAAACCTTCGGGCGGATGACGGCCTTTCACGGGCAAATGGGAATGTTCACACGTGCGCTGACCTATATTCTCAGTCACGGTGCCGATGGCCTGAAGCAGGTGGCCGAGGATGCGGTGCTCAACGCCAATTATATCCTGCGCAACCTCGACGACGTGCTCGACGCGCCCTTCGGCGCGTCCGGACCCTGCATGCACGAGGCGCTGTTCAGCGATAAGGGCCTCGCCGAGGGTTTCTCGACGCTCGATGTCGCCAAGGGACTGATCGACGAGGGCTATCATCCGATGACGGTCTATTTCCCGCTGGTCGTCCACGGCGCGATGCTGGTCGAGCCGACCGAGACCGAAAGCAAGGCGGTGCTCGACCAGTTCATCGGTGCGCTGCGCAGCATCGCGCTGCGGGCCAAGAACGGCGACCCCGCGCTGAAGACCGCGCCGCATTTCGCGCCGCGCGCGCGCCTTGACGAGACGTTGGCGGCGCGCAAGCCCGTGCTGGCGTGGAGCGAGCCGGAGGTCGCGCCCGGCGCGCCCTCGCTGAGCGAAATCGGCGGCAGTTGACCGAAGGCGCAGAGCCGACGCCGAAACGGACGGGCGCCGGCTGTCTGGTCGGCGGCGCGTTGTTCGCGGTCGTCTTTGCCGCCGTATGGATCGCCGCGATCACGCTCTACGGCCTGATCGTCGAGCAATGGGAGCTGGTCCGCGTCCGCCGCGAGTTCAGCTATGACTGGGTATTTCTCTATGCGCCGCTGATCGCGGCCGGCCTGGGCCTGGTCGCCGCCTTTTTGGCGACGCGGCGGTTGCCGGCAGCACGGATGACCTTGTTGATCGTTACCGTCGGCCTTATCGCGCTGTTCGGCGGTATCATGCTCTTCGGACTCGGCGGGCTGATCTAGAATCGAGGGGAGGGGGGCATATGAGCTGGAACACTGTCTATCTGCTGGCCAATTACTGGGCGTTCGCCAGCTGGGCCCTGCTTGCCTTTGCTCCGCGCAGTCCGCGCATCCTGTCCTTCATCATGTATGCCGGCGTGTTCTTGCTCTGCCTGCTCTACCTCGTGCTGATCGTCGGCTTTCTTTCGGGCGGCATTAACACGGGCGGAACGGGAGGCGGCGACTTTTCCTCGATCACGGGCGTGATGAAACTATTCGACACCCCCGGGGGGGTGGTTTTGGGGTGGGTGCATTATTTGTCGTTCGACCTGTTCGTCGGCATGTGGATCGCGCGCGATGCCGATGCCAAGGGCTTTAGCCGCGTCGTCCAATTCCCGTTTCTTTTCCTGACCTTGATGGTCGGCCCCGTCGGCCTGTTCCTGTGGCTGGTGGTCCGCGAGCGCCGCGCCCGCGCGCAAGCCAAAACGAAATGAGCGCGAAATGACGCCAAATGTCGCGCAATATGCGATCCCCGGAACGATCATCCTGGTCGTCCTGTTCTTTCGCCTGCGGTCGGTCGGCCGCGCGCGCAAGCTGCGGCTGGAGCGGCTGTGGATCCTGCCCGTGCTCTACGCGGCGATCGTCGCGCTGGTCTTTCGCAGCGCGCCGCCGCACGGCCTGACGTGGCTGTGGTGCCTGCTCGCGCTCGGCGTCGGCGCCGGGCTGGGCTGGTGGCGCGGCAAGCTGATGCACGTCGCCGTCGACCCCGACACGCACGAGCTGAGCCAGACGGTGTCGCCCGCCGCGCTGCTGTTCATCGTCGCGCTGATCGCGATCCGCAGCGGCTCGCGCGCGCTGGCGGTACAGATGGCGGGGCCGGGGCACGGCGGGCTGATGGCGGCGACCGACATCCTGATGGCTTTTGCCCTGGGCTTCATCGCCTTTCAGCGGATCGAGATCTTCATCCGCGCGCGGCGGATGCTCGCCGAGGCCCGCGCGCTGCGGCGATGACGCCACGATGACCACGCCGTGGACCGCGGGCGATGGCGGAGCGGAGGCCAAGCGCCACGCCCCCGCAACCTTGCGCAACCGCGACGCGATCGCCGCGGTGCTGGCGGACTGGCTGCCGGCGTCGGGAACGGTGGTCGAGGTCGCGAGCGGATCGGGCGAGCATGTCGTCCATTTCGCCGCGCGCTTTCCCGCGCTCGACTGGCAGCCGAGCGACCCCGATCCCGCCGCGCTGACCTCGATCGCCGCCTGGTGCGCCGAGGCGGGGCCGGCCAATACCGCCCCGCCGCTGATGCTCGACGCGGCGGCGCCGGCCTGGCCGATCGCCCGCGCCGACGTGCTGCTGTGCATCAACATGGTGCATATCAGCCCGTGGGCGGCGACGCTGGGACTGTTCGCGGGCGCGGTACGCCATATGCCGCGCGGCGCGCCGCTGATCCTCTACGGCCCCTATGTCGAGCGCGACGTGCCGACCGCCGAGAGCAACCTGGCCTTCGACGCGAGCCTGCGCGCACGCAATTCCGAATGGGGCCTGCGCGATATCGAGGCGGTCACGGCGGCCGCGGCACAGGCCGGACTGGCCTTCGCCGAACGCCGCGCGATGCCCGCGAACAATCTGATGCTGCTGTTCCGCACCATCGACTGACAATCGTGTCAGGTGGGACGATCGCGCCTTTACCTCGGCGCACCAGCCGCTAGCCTTGCCGAAACGCGCTGAAAGACGCGATTCGAGGAGAGTGTAGCGATGCCCGCCGATGTTTCGGAGCTTTTCACGTTCGACGAATTCATTGCCCATTGGGCAAAGGACCGGCCCGGCCGCCTCGCGATGCGCGAAGAGGACCGGACCTTCACCTATGGCGAGCTGGAAGAGCGCACCGCGCGCGTCGCCAGCGCGCTGATCGCGGCGGGATTGCAGAAAGGCGACCGCATCGCCTGGATCGGCAAGAACAGCGACCTGTATTTCACGCTGTTCTTTGGCGCCGCGCGCGCGGGCATCGTGATGGCGCCGATCGGCTGGCGCCTGTCGCCGACCGAATGGGCGTATATCGTCAACGATACCAAGGCGCGGATCGTCTTTACCGGCCCGGGCTTCGACGCCGTGCCCGATCAGCTCGCGGGCAAGCTGGAGCATGATCCGCGCATCATTGGCGCCGACGCGGCGCGCGCGCTGATCGACAGCACGCCGCGCGCGCCCTTCGTCCCGTCGGGCGACGATGACGCGGTGCTGCAGCTTTATACGTCGGGCACGACGGGCAATCCGAAGGGGGCGGTGCTTTCGAACCGCAACCTGTTCGCGCTGCGCAAGCATTCGAACGAAGCCGACATGCCCTATACCAAGTGGGAGGATGACGAGGCGGTGCTGGTCGCGATGCCGTGCGCGCATATCGGCGGCACCGGGCTGGGCATCATGGCGCTCGCCGCCGGGCTGCCGGGGGTGATCCTGGCCGAATTCAACCCCGACGGCGTGTTCGACGCGGTCGAGCATCATGGCGTGACGCGCTTTTTCATCGTGCCCGCCGCGCTGCAGATGCTGCTGCTCCATCCGCGCTGCGCCAGCGTCGATTACAGCCGCCTGAAATATATCCTCTATGGCGCCGCGCCGATCCCGCTGGAGCTGCTGCGCCAGTGCATCAAGATGTTCGGCGCGCAGTTCATCCAGGCCTATGGGATGACCGAGACGACGGGAACGATCTGCATGCTGCCGCCCGAGGACCATGATCCGGAGGGGAATGCGCGGATGCGATCGGCGGGCAAGGCGCTGCCCGGGGTCGAGATCGTCATCCTGGGCCCCGACGGCGACGCGGTCCCGACGGGCGAGGTGGGCGAGGTCGTGACGCGATCGTCGAACAATATGCTGGGGTATTGGAACCTGCCCGACGCGACGGCAAAGACGATGACGGGCGACGGCTGGATCCACACCGGCGATGCCGGCTATCTGGACCAGGACGGCTATCTGTTCATCCACGACCGGATGAAGGACATGATCATTTCGGGCGGCGAGAATGTCTATCCGGCCGAGGTCGAAAGCGCGATCTTTGGCCATCCCGCGGTGCAGGAGGTGGCGGTGATCGGCATCCCCGACCAGAAATGGGGCGAGACGGTGAAGGCGGTCGTCGTCGCGAAGCCGGGGATGAGCGTCGAGGAAGCCGACATCATCGCCTGGGCCCGCGAACGCATCGCCCCCTTCAAGGCGCCGCGCAGCGTCGACGTGATCGAAGCCCTGCCGCGCAATGCCAGCGGCAAGATCCTGCGCAAGGACCTGCGCGCGCCCTATTGGGAGGGGTATGAGCGGATGGTGAATTGACGGGGCGGACAGGGCTTTCCTGTCGCGCTTGCGTGCGGGGGCAAGTGGCGCAGCCATCAGGATGTGGCGGCGCAGAGCGCTGACGGAGGGGCCTATGGCGCGATGGCGCCGCCACTGCCCCGCCTTCGGCGGCCAGCCTCCTTATCGCTGCGCGACAGGGAGGATTTTTTCCTCGTCACCCCGGACTTGATCCGGGGGTATAGTGATTGCTCACGAAATCCGCTGTTGGGCCATATTAAGTTGAAATCGCTAAGACCCTAATCGTCAAACTCGGACGGGTCTGTCAGATAGTGCTCGATGATATGCAACGCAGAAATGTGTTGTAGATGCGGACTATCGCTCCCGCATGCGCATTCGTCTGGATGTGAGCTTCGGGACCAAAAGCCATCCTTGTCGATCGAATAGAACCATCCAGTCACCATGCCCGCGACAGTCATGTCTAATCCGGGATGCTCTGCCATAAGCTCGCCTAGTTCGATCAAATCTGACCGATGTGCCATGAGCGCGACACCCTTTTGATACAAGGTATGTCGTCCCATGCTGGCATGCTGAATTAGTTCATCAATTTCGAAGGCGACCCCTTGGTGTCGTGAGAGCAGTTCTTTCACTTTGGGGAAGCGCAAGGGTCTCTCTCCAGCAGAGCCAAAGAGAGTGATTTCAGGAACGGGAATTACAACGTGCTCGTATTTTATTCCGTCCACTGGCCCAAGGTCAGCTACACGAGCACCTTGGTAAAAAGCCGTGCTAGGGGGCGAAATTTTTACGAAGCTCTCATGATATTCCGGGAGATCAAGTGCTCTCCTGAAGAAAGGAATTTCGAACGGCTTTTTTCCATCCTCGTCTATCTCGATCTTCTTCCAAGGCAGCCCGAGGAGAGCTCGTAGGATTGGGTCTTCCTTGCTGGTCGGGAAAAGTCGATTGGTCTCGACGAGACCTTCTTCAGCGGCGTAGTCGCGAAAGATTGATCGATCCCCAGATATGTGCGCTACAAAGCATTCTGGCGGAACGGACTTGTTCCGGAGGGGGCCAAGGAGCCAAGCTTTTTGCGCCTGTGTCCTTGGTCGGTGTCCTTCTATGCTAAGAGCCTCAAGATCGATCAAGCCGACAGCTTTAGATGATCGAGCCTTGTCAAAAACATATAAGTGACCTTCCCCCTCAGCGAATGCATAGCTCGCATTACGCTTCACGAGCATCACGGGGCGCTCTTCATAATCTTCACAAAGCTCAATAGCGCGACCATCGTTGGAATATTCATGGCTCGCGAACCACGCCGCTACCGCAGGACTAGCCGAGCAATCCGCATAGAATGATCGCCAGCCATAATGCTGCAAAAGGGCCTGATCATATTCGAGAGATTTTTTTGCCGAGGGAACATACGTGTCGAGCACATTGCTAGCATACCGGCTCCATTTCATCATCTGGCTTGGTATACAGCCCTGACGGTCGAAAGAGGTTACAACCGAAGGTATTCCGTCCTTGGTGTAGTTGCGTATCTGTCCCCGGAATAAATTTTGGTCGCCCAAACTCGCGAGACTTTGGCGAAGCTCTTCGGAAGATTTGACGACGATCCGTTTCAAGCTTCCAAGGCTACGTCTCGGTGGGGCAAATAGCAATGACGGCTAACACCACTCTGGTCACAAACAAGAGACCAGTGGATAGAGTGAGCAAGTTTCTAGCCTACGGCATGCCGCGAAATAACTCATACGATAATAGAATCTGGCAATATCGAAGTCAGATTCCCTAGCAATTTAGCCTCCGATACCCCCATGGCTCTCGAAACCGCTATAAATTCCAGAACGTCTCATCACCGTTCAAGCTGCTCAACTTAATTGAGCCATGACGGATGCTTTTCAAGCCTCTGTGCCAATTCTTTCTGCGAGGATCCAGGATCAAGTCCGGGATGACGAAGGTGTGGGAAGCCAAGTCAGTTTGCGGTCGAAGCCTGACATCCCTGTTCCGTCACCCTGAACTTGTTTCAGGGTCCATGACCCAGCGCTGCCTTTAGCGCAGCGTCAGATTAAAGGTCCGTCCATGGATGCTGAAACGAGTTCAGCATGACGAGATTTGAAAGACAGCTAGCCACCCCAATGCTGTCGGATCGTCAGCAGCTTGTCGCGACACCCTCCGTGATCCCCGGCGAAGGCCGGGGTCCAGAGTGTTGGAAAGCAGGCGCTGCGTGGTTCCGCTCTGGGCCCCGGCCTTCGCCGGGGATCACAAAGATGGCGAAAATGGAGGCGGGAAGGGGAAGAGTCAGGTGCCCGGCGCCGGCGAGCCTAAACCTTTTGTCGTTCACGGGCGCGTTTGAAGGCTTCGCGGGTGGTGCAGCGGGTCAGCCAGGCCTTGGTCGCGTCGCCCAGGACGTCGCTGGCGCCCAGGGTCGTCGCCAGGAACGCGGCGTAGCCGATCGCGATGTCGGCGGTGGTGAAGCGGTCCGCGACCAGCCATTCGCGGCCGTCGGCCAGCGCCGCCTCGATGCTGCGCGCGCGGCCGCCGAAGAAGGCCTTATAGTCGTCGACCGCCTGCGCCAGGCGTCGCTCCTCGGGCTCGACGCGGGTGTAGCGGATCATGATCGCCAGCGGAAAGGTCAGCGTCGCGTCGCTGCGGTGCAGCCAGTTGCGCCAGTCCCAATAATCGGGCTCGTCACGGCGCAGTTCCAGCGGCGTCCCCTCTGCAATGCGTTCGCA
>JAFKLT010000085.1 GCA_017309275.1 Sphingomonadales bacterium
TCGCACCGAGCAACTCCGGTCGACAAACAGGCTCCCGAGCCACTCCAGTGTAGGTGTCCAGTGCGCTCGCAAGGCTGTCGTCATCCATACAGCCCATCATCTGACGCGATCACCCCACGACGCAAGGTGGCCCGGAAACAGCGCTTACACCGCGTCCCAACCTGAAGATCAAATATGCCGTTTACTCGCGCTGCTTCCTCGGGCGAAAAGGAACTCCACAGACAGCGTTTCATGTGCTTCCGACCGATCGGGAGACGCGCGAGCGCATCGATGCTTTAACAAGCCGCCAGAGGCTTCAAAGTCAGCCGAAGCTCAGACGAAAAGCCGCAATCACGCAGTTGCGGCAGACGTCTGTTCTTGGTCCACGATCCGTATGGACTCTCGCATGCGACCTACGTCGGGGATTAGCAATTCTTCTTCTTTCCGATCGTTCAGAAATGCAGCGACATCTTCCGATTCAATTGTCATCGACAAGATCAATGGCTGACCCAAATTTCCCCATGATTTTGGCCACGTGGTTGCATAGAATGAAGCGATTTCGAAATTTAAGGTCCAGCTTACGCCGTCCGCGAGCTCGTCGAAGTCGCCCGCGCCGCCGCGGTATACTGTTAGGGGGAATTCCATCGCGTTGAGCTGATCATGTTCGTCCGCCGTCATGAGATCCGGACCCCAGTCTTCCACGAAATCCTGCATCGTCCATTCTTCTCCGCCAGGACAATGTGCAACAGCACTGACATATGATCCAAGCCGGCCGCCATTTATGTAAGGCTCGCTGTCCCAAGCATGGCGCAACGCTCCACTGATCATCGGCCTGTTCAAGGGCAGATAGCATGCCCAAGCTTCGATCATTGAAGCGATAAGATCCAAACGCTCGCGATCGTTGAGCCGCAAGAAGATCGCCGCGCCTTCTTGACGATCTTTGACCCGCCCTTCTTCGTCGAGACTGTGAAGGCGGGAGAATTTTTTAGCTTGTTCAGCGAGGAATTCAGACGGCATGCTCAAGCTCTCTCCCGTTGGTGCCTATATGGGATGCATCAACAATCTTGAGAAATGGTTGCCGTAGTTACAGACGTCGAGGACAACCGAGAAACAGGACGCGATCGGCGACTAGGATTGTTCGCCATCGGACAATCGTTTTGCGGCGCGCCCTCCCGCATTCCCATGAACTGCAGTCTCCAGAGATCTCGGTTAACAGAAATTAACATTCAATCATTCGCGAACTATTGAATTATCTATCTAAGTTTCCATATGGTCATTTGCCGGCGGTGTCGCCCCGCCTCTGCACTTGCAAAATTGCCACTTTGGCGACCAGGAGACGTTCAATGGACCTGATGACCATTGCCCCCAAAAGCATTCCCGGCAGCGCTGCGTCGATCAAGGCGGATCCGATCGTGCTCGATCCTCTCGCGGAAGACTGCCTTCACGACGACGCCGCCATCATCACCACGCGGCGCGCAATCACACGCGTTGCTTTGGTTGCAGTCGAGACCGGAAGCAGGTTTCAGCGCGAGGGTATTGAGTATGACCCTATGTCATGGATGCTCGCTCCGCGACGGCTGTTCAACGGTCGCGCGGCGATCGATGCTTGCCTCGAGCGCGAGCACTGCCTGCGAAGCATTCTCGTCCACGGACTGTCCTTGGGGCTCGATCTTGCGCCCACAGCGGTCGATACTCTTCTATCGGAGGATGATGAGGACAAGCGCCGGCGATCACGGCAACATATGTCGTCCAAACGGAAGGCGGGAAAAAGGGATCACCTCTCCGGCAGTCTTCCTTTGGCAGCGCCCCGATTGTTCACGGCGACCATCATCTATTCTAACCGAAAACTGATGCTTCAGGCATTCCATGCCTCCATCGCGCATGAGCCGTCCGAGATCTCGGCCCGTTTGTGTGAACGCTTCGGGCACTCCGCCGCTGATGTCGCCGACATTCGTGAGGGTTTTCATCAATCAACACCAGTGGCGATGGCGTTGGTCCAAGAGCCTGTCGCGGAACTTATCCGCCGTGTAGCGCCTGAAGCAGATCATCCATTGCACCATGATTTCGCCGTGACCATCGAGCAGCGCATCGACGTCTGATCTTAGAATATGATGATCGACGCCGAGCCTATGTCGCCGCTTGCCGCCGACTTGGCCGTTGGCATCGAGAAGCACTTTCGGGCCTGACAATATCGTGGACCGCGCTCGCTCTCGGGCCCGGGCACGGACCCGGACTCGAACACCGGCGCATTTGGCTCGGGCGAAGTTCTTTCAAGCATCGGAGACACAATGAAGGACGAGATTCCTGATCCGGCTGCGCTGTGCGTGCCGGACGGCGACGATGATGTGCGCCTGCTGCGCCGGCTCGATGTCCGCGAGGGCGAGACTGGCGTTGGCGGCCGCGTCGATACTTTTATCGGCGTCGCTGTCGACTGCGAGACGACTGGTATCGGTGACGACGACGCAATCATCGAACTCGCCTTGCGTCGCTTCCGCGTCGATCCATCTGGCGTGATCGTCAAGATTGACCGGCCATATTCGTGGCTAGAGGATCCGGGAAGCGATCTGCCAGAGGACATCGTGCGCCTGACCGGCATTACCGACGCCGACGTAGCCGGCAAGGCCATCGACGAGACGGCGGCAATGCGGCTTCTCAAATCAGCTACGTTCGTCTGCGCGCATAATGCTGCTTTCGACCGTCGGCATATTGAGAGCCGGCTACCGGAGGCTGCGGGGCTCGCCTGGTGCTGCAGCTGCAACGACATCGACTGGCGCGCCAATGGTTTCGACGGCCGGTCGTTGGGGTGGCTTCTTGCGCAGAGCGGATACTTCCACGGTGCGCACCGCGCCGTGGACGATGTCGACGCGGTGATTCAAATTCTACGACAGAATATGCCTGATGGCACGACTGCGCTCGCGCAGATGCTGACCACCGCCCGCGCGCCCAGCTGGCGATTCCGCGCGGTCGGCGCCTCCTTCGAGGTGAAGGACTTGCTGCGACTGCGGGGTTACCGCTGGGACGCTGCGAGCAATCCGAAATGCTGGTGGCGAGAAGTGCCCGACGCCCGTCGCGCCGAGGAGGAATGGTGGCTCGCCAGTCATGTCTACTCGATGGAGGCCAATCCCCGAGCTCTTGGACCGATCATCGAGCGGCTGACGTGGCGGGAGCGCTACGCGCCGACAGCGTCATCGAAGCGATCGCCATGATGCTCGGCCCAGAACTATGTGCAGCGATACCCCTTATTAGACTGGAGAAAAGGCATGGAAAAAAAGTCCACCAAGTCCACCGCGCTCGTCCCGACCGGCAGGCATAAGGCGCCCGTCAAACGAAAGGCTGCCACGCTTGCGGTCGTGCCCGCTACGGACGACACGCTGCTGTCAATCGTCGACTCCGAACTCGCTCTGGCGAAACTAATCGGCGCTGGAGGCGATGTCGCGCGAGAAGGCGGCGTCGGTCTCGTCACCGGCCGCGCCTATGCAACCCGCGAATGCGTCGTTCCCGCAGAAGAAATATTCTACGATCAGGCCGCGCGGCCCGGCGGCAAGGGGCCGTGGCTTGGTGAGGCGGACAAGGTGAGCTGGCGCGATGCGGCGAGCGGATACGACTGCATCATATTGCGCGACACAGAGGACGGCTTTCTGTCAGGATACGTCGGCGTCCCGCGCGATCACCCTCTCTGGGGCTGGGATGCCGACGCAGTTCCGCCGGACATCGGGATCGAGGTGCATGGCGGTTTGACCTATTCACGACTGTGCGAGGAAGGGCCGAGTCCGGCGCGTCGGTTAGCCGTTGAGGCGCGACGCATCTGCCACGTGACAATACGACCGGCGGTCTACCATCCGGTAGAACACGCAACCGACCACCGGGTCGAAGATTCGCATGCGTGGTGGTTCGGCTTCAGTTGCGATCATGCCTACGATCTTATTCCGAACGATCGGCCGAATTCCTCCGGATCGAAGTCGTCGGAGCTTGCCCGGATATATCGTGACGACGCCTATGTTGTCAGGGAAACAATGCCCTCGCGGCTCAGCTGCGAGCGATCGCTGAAGGAGGCGCGGCGCCCGCGCGCGATGGCGCGCCGCCGCCGCTCGGCCTCGATCCTGGTCGCGGGGCTCGCCGTGGCTGACTTTGAGCGTCACGTCGGCGAACTCCCTTGGGGCTGGTGGCTTCGAGCCAATCCGCGCGGCTACGAGGATGCATCCGGGCGAAATTGGGCGAGCGTCAGGGACGCATTCTGGGTAGGCGAGCTTGGCTTCCCATCGGTCCACTTCGCGCCCGAACAGCACGAACTGATGCTGAGGGTGATGACCGCGATAAAATCGATGTGGTGCGGCGAAGAGCGTCAGCACGACATCTTTCGCGGGGACATGATGTTCTGGCGTTTCTATCAGTGCTGGCTCGCCAGCATCGGAATGATCGGGAAATCGAACGAGAGGAATTTTTTCGACGGAGGACTGACCTTATTGGGCAAGTCGGTCCTCATGATGCTGCAGGCCACGCGCGAGCCGGAATTCGAGCGCTTGCCAATGTCGGCGGTTGTCGCTGCGGTAAGTGCGAGCAAGGAACTGGACGCCGAGGCACGAGAGCGGGCGCTGGTCGCCTTTGAGCAGCAGGTTGGGTTTCGTCGCCATCTGTTCGCGCGCGAAGATTTGGGACGTCGATACCTGGTGACGTTGACCGGACTTAAGGTTGGCGCGCGGATGCCGACGCGCAATATCGCGTGGTCGCAGTCCTTCGCCGATGCAAAATCGCGTGATGACCTCTTCGCTTGGCTCGCCGAGCGGGTGCACCGTTGGGATGATTGGGGTGAAATCGCCTACGGTAAGGGCGCGTCGGCGCTGACAAGTCATTTGTTGTCGGTCATCGTCGGCGCGGGCGGGCTGTCTCGGTGACCGATCGTTGCAGGAAAAACAGCTTTGACATGGTCGATCCGCGGAAGTTACGCGCAACACCAAATTTGACCGCCGTAAAGATCGGCATCTCCTGCCGCTGGGCAAGTCCCGTCGGGGGAATTGACGGCATGGGCGGAGTGTTCTGTATCCTACACGCGTCCAACCAAATCCCCGGGCGGCTGCTACTGCGCGAGGCCAGTTCGTTCTGAGACAGGATGCGGTTTCTCCGCGAGCAACCTCGACCGTTGCGTGGAAGCGAATTAGAAGAGCAGCTTTTCCACATCCCACGACACTAATACAGCCCGATCATGACGCCCACTTACGCATCATTGGGCCGTTAACCTTGTAGCGGGTCAGGGTAAGGTTGTCCGAGGGCGGCCGCTTCCACGATCTTCGCCCAGTCGGCTTCATCGATCACCCGAATCCCCAGCGCGCTCGCCTGCTTGAGCTTCGACCCCGCGCCGGGGCCGGCTACGACAAGATCGGTCTTCGCGCTGACCGAACCCGCGGCCTTCGCCCCCAGCGCCTCGGCCTGCGCCTTTGCCTCATCGCGGCTCATCGTCTCCAGCTTGCCGGTGAAGACGACCGTCATGCCCGACACCTCGCTCGCCCGCGTTTCGACGATATAGGGCGGCGGCGACACTTCGCTTAGCAGATCGTCCCACAGATCGCGGTTATGCGGTTCGTGAAAGAAATCACCGAGGGCCTCGCCCACAGCCGCCCCGATACCGTCGGCGCGGACTTCGAGGATCGCTTTAATCGCCTCGACCTTGCGGGTCATATATTTGCCCGCAGATTCGCCATCACCCTGCGGATGCTCGTCCAGATAGGCATGAACTTCCGCTGACTTTTCAGGCAGCCGCGCCAACTCGCCCAGCCCCTTCAGCAGATCGCGCGCGGTCACCGCTCCGACGTGGCGAATGCCCAGCCCGAACAGCAGCCGCGCCGCGTCGGGCTGCCGCTTTGCCTCGATCGCGGCGAAAAGATTGTCGACCGACTTTTCCTTCCACCCCTCGCGCCCCAGCAATTCTTCGCGATGATGCTTCAGCCGGAAGATATCCGCCGGCCCCTTGTCGAGCCAGCCGAGATCCAGAAACTCCTGGATGCTTTTCTCGCCCAGCCCCTCGATGTCCAGCGCGCCGCGACTGACGAAATGGCGTAGTCGCTCGAACTTCTGCGCGTTGCAGATCAGGCCGCCGGTGCAGCGCACGTCGACCTCCCCTTCCTCGGCGACCGCCTCGCTGCCGCACACCGGGCAATGGTCCGGAAAGACATAGGCCGCGCGCTCTTCGTCGCGCGTCAGATTGTCGACCACCTGCGGAATGACGTCGCCCGCGCGCTGGACGACGATGCGGTCGCCCGGCCGTACGCCCAGGCGCGCGATCTCGTCGCGGTTGTGAAGCGTGACGTTCGACACGACCACGCCCCCGACGGTGACCGGGGTCAGCCGCCCGACCGGCGTCAGCTTGCCAGTGCGGCCGACCTGGATGTCGATCGCCTCCAGCGTCGTCTGCGCGCGCTCGGCGGGGAATTTATGCGCGATGGCCCAGCGCGGCGCCTTGGCGACGAAGCCCAGCCGCTGCTGCCAGTCGAGCCGGTCGACCTTATAGACAACGCCATCGATGTCATAAGGCATCTCCGCGCGCTCGGCCTCGATCGTCCGATAATGCGCGAGCACGGCGGCGACGCTGTCGAACCGTTGCAACAACGGCGAGACCGGCAGCCCCCAGTTCGCGATCCGCCCGATCATGTCATATTGCGTTTCGGCGGGCACGGCGCTCACCTCGCCCCATCCGTGCGCGAGGAATCGCAGCGGCCGCGACGCGGTGACGCTCGCATCCTTCTGGCGCAGCGAACCCGCGGCGGCGTTGCGCGGGTTGGCGAACTGGCGAATGCTGGCGGGATCGAACGCCTGTTCGCGCTGCGCCGCGAGTGCCCGCCCCTCTTCCATCAGCCGCTCGTTGAGCGCGGCGAAATCGGCCTTGGCCATATAGACCTCACCGCGGATTTCGAAAACGTCGGGCGCTTCGCCCTGCAGCTCCTGTGGGATGTCTGTGATCGTCGCGACGTTCGCGGTGACATCCTCGCCAACCGCCCCGTCGCCGCGCGTCGCCGCCTGGACGAGTTTGCCCTTCTCATAGCGTAGCGAGCAGGACAGGCCGTCGATCTTGTCTTCGGCGGTCAACGCGACGACCTCTTCCGCGCCCAGGTTCAGGAAGCGCCGAACGCGCGCGACGAATTCCTCGACATCCTCGGCCGCGAATGCGTTGTCGAGGCTCATCATTCGTACCGCATGCGCGACCTTCGCCAGCGGCGAGCTTTCGATCGCGGCACCGACAAGCTTGTTCGGGCTGTCGGGGCGGATCAGGTGCGGAAAGGCGTTTTCGATTTCGGTGTTGCGTCGCACGAGCGCATCATAGTCGGCGTCCGAAATCTCGGGCGCGTCTTCGGCATGATAGCGCTTGCTGTGATAGGCAATTGTTTTCGCGAGCCGCATCAGTTCGTTGGCGGCTTCGGCTTCGGTCAGCGATTCAATCTCGGTCATGCACGCGCTTGTGCCACCGGCTTGAACTCGGCGCGAGTGCCAAATCCCGCGATCAACGGTCGTCCCTTCGCGATCGCCGCCTGCACCGACGGCAGCGCCAACGATGCGGCGTGCGATTCCTTGCTGTCCCACAGTTCGACGATCCAGATCGCATCGGCGTTCGCGCTGTCCTCGCCGATCAGATAGGCGAGGTTGCCGGGCATCGACCCCGTGCCTTCGGTCAGAATCGCGATCAGCGCCGCGCGCTGTCCCGGCTGCGCCATCATCTGGCCGAGCAGGCCATATTGCGGATCGGCTTCTTCCATAACGGCCTCCAAAGCACGGGATTTTGCGGCTGGCAGCATCGCCGCGGCCATCGCGACGAGCGCGGCGAGATGGTCGCGGCGGGTCATCATGTCGCGATCACCAGCACATGCACGTGCCGCCGGATACGAAAGCCGAGCGATTCGTACAGCGCGATCGCGCCCGCATTGTCGGCATAGCTGTGCAGGAATGGTTGCTCGCCGCGCGCCACCATCGCCCGCATCACATGTCCGATCAGCGCGCGCGCATAGCCGCGGCCGCGACAATCGGCCCAGGTCGATACGCCGCTGACTTCGGCCATGCCGGGCAGCAATATCCTTTGCCCCGCCATCGCGAGCAGCCGGCTATCCTCGCGAATGCCAAAGAAGGGACCGTAGCGATGCGTGGCCGGGCCCCACGGACCGGGTTTCGCATGGTCGGCGAGCGCCGCCATTTCGGCCGCGTCGGCATCGCCCAGCGCGATCATCGCCGCTTCGCCTGGCCGTGCTTCGGGTGGCGCACCCTCGGCGACCATCTGCGCCAGCACCGCACGCTTCACCTCGCGCGTTCCGGGAGGAACCGGCCAAGGCTCTCCTTCGACGATCCAGATTTCGCCGCCAGCGGGAATCAGCGCAGCGAGCGCCGCCTGCGCCTCTGCGCCCATATCGGCCGCGACGCCGAATACCCCATAGCCGCGGTCGATCCGCAGCGCGCGCCCGTCACCCTCGGCAAGATGCGCCTGCCGACCCGTCAACATACTCCAGATTGGTCGGTCGAGCGGATGCGCGGCCATGTCAGCCGCGTTCCATCGCCAGCGCCTCGGTCGGCGGAATCTTGATCCCCTCCATCGCATGCTCGGCATAGGGGCCGGCGGGATCGACCCAGTGCAGGAACAGGTGCGCCGACCAACGGTTGGGGTTGGGCATCGTTCGGCCGTGCGCACGGTGCACGCCCTGATAGAGCACCGCGTCGCCCGGCAGCATCGGGACCGAACCATAGGCTTCGGTACCAAAATCAGGGTCTGCGCGCTCGCGCGGCGTTTCGATATGCTGCGCGCCCACCTCAAGCGGCCACGCCTTGTCGTCGCTCGCGGCGAGCAGCAACGAAAGACTGTGTTCGCACGCATAGCGATCCGAATGCACGTGGCACACGTCGCCAGCGCGATACATGCGGAAATAGCAATAGCTGGGGCGCAGTTCGCGCCCGACCAGCGCAACCACCGCGGGGGTCATGCCCCACAGAAAGCTGGTGAGCGGCAGATAATGCCGACCATAAACCTCCACCGCCTCGTTCGCGAGCAGCGCATGCTTGCGCTTCAGCTGGTCGAAGGAGACGCCACCGCGCATCAGGTCGGACTTCATCATGCCGAGCAGGGCATGCGTCACGTCGGTCGGCACGAAGCCGGGCAGCGCGAGATAGCCTTGCTCGCGATAAAGGTCGGGCGCGTCGCTCATATCGTCTCCAGCAATCGTTCGGCCTGCGCGCGGGCCTCCTCCGTCACTTCGGCGCCCGACAGCATGCGCGCGATCTCCTCGCGACGGCCCGCCTCGTCGAGCGCGCGGACGCCGGTGCGCGTCACCGTTCCCTCGCTCGACTTGGCGATCATGAAATGCGACGCACCCTTGGCGGCGACTTGCGGGCTGTGCGTGACCGCCAGCAATTGCTTGCCACCGCGCGCGAGGCGGGCCAGCCGCTCGCCGATCGCGCTCGCCACCGCGCCGCCGACGCCGCGATCGATCTCGTCGAAAATGATCGTGTCGGCGCCGCCCTCTTCGGCAAGCGCCACCTTCAGTGCCAGGATGAAGCGCGACAGCTCGCCGCCCGAGGCGATCTTGGCGAGCGGCGCAAAAGGCGCGCCAGGATTGGTCGAGATGAGAAATTCGACGCGGTCCATGCCGTCCGCGCCCCAGCGTTCGGTCGGCAGGCGTTCGACAAGCGTCTGAAATTTTGCCGCGTCCAGCTTCAGCGGCACAAGCTCGCCCGCAACCGCGACATCGAGCCGGGCGGCCGCCTTGGCGCGCAGGTCGGACAGCGCCGTCGCGGCATGAGTATAAGCGGCGGCGCCTTCCGCGACCGCGGCTTCCAGCTTCGCGATTCCCGCGCTGCCGCCCTCGATCGCGTCGAGCCGGGCGGCCAGTTCGCCCGCCAGCTCGGCGAGTTCGTCGGGCTGGACATTATGCTTGCGCGCCATCGCGCGCAGTTCGAACAGCCGGGTCTCGGTCGCCTCCAACCGTTCGGGATCATATTCGAGCGCGCGCGCCGCATCCTGCAGCGCGGTTTCGGCCTCGTCGGCCTCGATGATCGCACGGTCGAGGCTGGCGAGCGCTTCGGCAAGCAGCGGATGGTCGCCCGCAAGCCGGTCGAGCCGCCGCGCGGCGCCGCGAAGCAGCGCCGGGCCGCCCGCACTGCCGTCGAACGCCTCAAGGATCGTTCCCAGGTCGCCGGCGATCTTCTCGCCCTTCTGCATCGCCGCGCGGGAATCGGCGAGCGTGCCCTCCTCGCCCGGCTGCGGGTCCAGCGCCTGTAATTCGGCGACGCAATGTTCCAGCCATTCGCGGTCGCGCTCCGCTTCCGCGACCGCCGACCGCGCCGCCGCCAGCTTTTCCTCGGCGACGCGCCACATGGCATGCGCTGCCGCCACCGCTCCGCTGTCGGCCCGCGCATAGGCGTCGAGCAGCGCGCGGTGCCCGGCAGGCGCCAGGAGGCCGCGGTCGTCATGCTGTCCGTGAATCTCGACCAGAAAGGTTCCGATCTCGCGCAGCAGCGCGGCAGAACAGGGCTGATCGTTCAGGAAGGCGCGACTGCCGCCGTCAGCCTTCAAGGTGCGGCGGATCAGCAGCGGCTCGCCCGTTTCCAGCTCGATCTCATTCTCGGCGAGCAGCGCCGCAAGCGGCGTGCCGGCCGCGGGCGGCGTAAAGCTTGCCGTCACCTGCGCCTTGTCGGCTCCCTGCCGCACGAGCGCGCTGTCGGCGCGCATGCCGAGTGCAAGACCCAATGCATCGAGCAGAATCGACTTGCCCGCCCCGGTCTCGCCGGTCAGCACGCCCAGCCCGGCCTCGAAGTCGAGGTCGAGCCGTTCGATCAGAACGATATTCGCGATGGACAAAGCGGTCAGCACGACATGTTCTTACCGCAGAACAAAATGCGAATCTACGCGCTGGGCGCGTGCTTCTGCATCAGCTTGTAGGCGCGCGTGTACCATTCGCTGCCCGGATAGTTGGCGCCGAGCACGGCCGCGGCCTTCTTGGCCTCGGTCGGGACGCCAAGCGCGAGATAGCATTCGGTCAGGCGATAGAGCGCCTCGGGCGTATGGCTCGTCGTCTGGAACTTTTCGGTCACTTCGCGGAAGCGGATCGACGCGGCCAGCCAGTTCGAGCTGCGCTGATAGAAGCGGCCGATCTCCATCTCCTTGCCCGCGAGATGGTCCTGCACCAGGTCGACCTTCAGCCGCGCGTCGGCCGCATAGCGGCTGTCGGGATAGCGGCGGATCACTTCGCCGAGCGCATTCAGCGCCTGTTGCGTGATCTTCTGGTCGCGGGTGACGTCGCTGATCTGTTCATAATAGCTGAGCGCGATCAGATAATAAGCATAGGGCGCATCCTTGTTGCCCGGATGGATCGCCAGGAATCGCTGCGCCGCCTCGATCGACGGCGTATATTCGCGGTCCATATAATAGCTGAAGCTGCTCATCAGCTGTGCGCGGCGGGCCCAGGGGGAATAGGGATGTTGTCGTTCGACCTCGTCGAAGAGGGCCGCAGCCACTTGATATTGCTTGCGATCCAGCCGATCCTGCGCCGCGCGATAAAGCGTATTGACGTCGCGCGCGACGTAACGCGTGTCCTTTTTGACCCCGGAACCACCGGCGCAGGCCGCGAGCATCGGCGAAATCACGAGAGCGGCGGCGACGAGACGCGCGGCGGCGCGAACGGAGGGGCGTTGTGTCATGGGCGCGGTATAGCCACAGCGCGCATGAACGCAAAATAAATGATAGGGTCCGCGGCGCGTCTTTATGTCGGCTTGACGACGCATCCCTTCGGCGCGTCCGCAGGCGCCGGAACGCGGCGCGCGCTGGTGATCGTGAACGACGGATCGAGCATCTGGCCGACCATCACGCCCTGACCCGCGGTGGGCGAGGTCGGCGCGTCATAGATTTTCTGGACGACATCGGCGCCCGAAATCAGCTCGCCGAAAACGGCAAAACCCGCATTGTCGCCGCTGGCCGCCGGATCGGCGTTGAAGCCGGGAACGTCGCCGAGCAGCAAGAAAAAGTCGCTCGTCGCCTGCCCCGGCGCCCCGCGCGCCATCAGGATCGCGCCCTTGCAGGCGGTCAGCCCGGTGACGTTGGTGGGCTCGTGCGCGATCGGCGGAAAATTGAGGCGCGCATCGCCGCGATTGCCGCCCTGGATCAACGCGCTGTACGGCCCCCAACTCTTCGTCGAGCGATAGAATTTGAACCCGTCCATCCGCTTGGTGTCGACATAGCGCAGGAAATTCGCCCCGGTGACCGGAGCCCGCTTGTCCTCGATCCGCACGACGATCGTCCCCAGGCTGGTGACGAGCGCGACATAGGGACGCGTGTCGGGCGCGTCGGCCTTTGGCGGCACCGGGAGCGGCGGCGGAGGCGGCGGGGGCGCCATCATCTTGGGCACCGGCGGACGCGGCGCCGGAGCGGGCGTGGTTGCCGGCGCAGCGGCCGCCATGGCAATCGACAGGATCAGGGCGTGAGAAATCATCGGCTCTCTCTGCTTCGACAGGGGACTTGCGATCAGGCTATACGCTGTCGACCGCCACGCCAAGATGAACGGGCCGGCATGCCCCGTTCTTTTTTGGCGCCTTCTTTTTGCACCCCTCTTTTTTGTGGCATTCACCCAGCTGTACCATATAGATAATACAGTAAAGGGAGAAGGAATGCCATGAAGCGGAGATGGAAGATCGCGCTGGGCGCGGTCGGCGCGCTGCTCGTCGTCGGAGGCGGCGGCTTCACCTATATGCTCACCCGCCCGCCCGCGCCGGCCAAGATGGTCGAGGCAGGTCCGACCGGCCAGCGGATCGAAGGCAGCGGCATCTTCGCCAACTATTATCCGGGCGCGGGCACCGCCCCCCATGCCGCCATCCTGCTCCTCGGCGGCTCCGAAGGTGGCCTCGGCAAGGACATGCGCGCCGCGGCGCTGCTGTTGCAGGCGGAGGGCTTCACCGTCCTGCAGCTCGCCTATCACAATGCCCCGGGCAAATCGGCAAAGCTCAAGAACATCCCGCTCGAGGACTTCTATCGCGGACTCGACTGGCTGAAGAAACAGCCCGGCGTCGATCCGGCGCGGATCGGCATCGTCGGATATTCGAAGGGCGCCGAGGCCGGCCTGCTCGTCGCGACGCGCTATCCCGGCATCGGCGCCGTGGCGCTGGGCATGCCGTCGAGCGTCGTGTGGGACGGCATGTCGGGCGAGAATTACCTGATCGGGTCATTCAGTTCGTCGTGGAGCGAAAAGGGCAAGCCCGTCCCCCACCTCGCGTACAAGGGCCAGCCCGACAGCCGCGGACTGATGGCGGTGTTCGAAGGCGGGCTGAAAGAGCTTGGCCGGAACCCCGCGGCGATCATTCCAGTCGAGAAATACAAGGGCAAGCTGATGCTGATCTGCGGCGAGGCCGAGAAGCTGTGGCCGAGCTGCCCGATGACCGACCAGATCGTCGAGCGCGCCGCGAAGAGCGGTGCGGCATCGCCGGTGGTGCTGCGTTACAAGGACGCCGGCCACGGCGCGATGGGCGCGCCCTTCACCGACGAAAAGGCCCGCGCGAACTGGAGCCAGATGGGCGGGACCGAGGAAGGCAATGCCGCGGCGCGCACCGACGGCTGGCCGAAAATCGTCGCGTTCCTCAAGGCCGGGCTGGGCGCCGACTAGCCGTTCAGGCCGCCCATTCGGCGGGATCGGGCTCGGCACCGATCAGCGCGAGACCATGCGCGATCGACGTCAGCTCGCCCCCCGCGGCGATGCGATCCGCACCGAAACGGCGGTCGAAGATCGCGCGGATCGCCGGGATCAACGACGAGCCGCCGGTCAGGAAGACACGGTCGATCGCGCCCGCCTCGATCCCGGCCTTGGCCAGCGCCGCGTCCATCGCCGCCTCGATGCGCGCGAGGTCGTCCGAAATCCATGCCTCGAAATCGGCGCGCCGCACCGGTGCCGCGATGTCGACGCCGCCGCCGACAAAACGAAATTCGGCTTCCTCGCCATCCGACAATGCCCGTTTGACCCGACCGACCGCGTCATAGAGCGGGAAACCCTGCTCATGCTCGATCAGCGCGATCATGCGGCCGATCGGCGCGGGATCGACCGCATCGCGTTGCAGGCGCTTCAGCTCGTCGATCGTCCGCCGGTTGCGCATCATCGCCAGGCGCGACCAATCGGCAAAATCGGAAAAATAACCGCCCGGAATTTCGAGGACTTTGTCGAACGAGCGGTAGGAGCCGCCCTTGCCGAGCAGCGGCAGCACCAGCTTGTCGACGATCCGCTGGTCGAACCGGTCGCCCGCGATCGCGACGCCCGACGACGCCAGCGGGACGCAGCGCCGCGGCGCGCCCGGGGCATCGATCCGGACGATCGAAAAGTCGGTCGTGCCGCCGCCGAAGTCGGCGACCAGGATCGTCGCGGGATCGGACAGGCGCGAGGCATAGCTGTGCGCCGCGCCGAGCGGTTCGTGGACGTAGAAAAGCTCGACGCCGAACTGATCGAACATCCGGTCGTACCGTTCGCGCGCCAGCGCGGGGTCGGCCCGCGCGCCGGCATATTCGACCGGCCGGCCGACGACGACGCGCGTCGGCCGCGTATCGAGCCGCCCGCCGGCATGCGCGACGAGCCGCTGAAGGAACAGGCGCCCCATATCCTCGAATCGAAACGGCCGGTTGAAGATCATCGCGCGTTCGAAGAGCGGGCTGGCGGCGACGCTCTTGAACGACTGCACGAAGCGGCTGTCGAGCGGCGACTGGAGATATTCGGAAATCGCCCACGGCCCCGCCTCCGATGCGATGCCCTGCCACGCGCGCTCCTCTTCCCAGAAACACAGCGCCGAGCGGAACACGGGGCCTGCCGCTTCCTCGCCCGCGAAGTCGACGAGCCGGGAGCCGCCCTCGCCGTCGGTGAGCGCCGCAACCGTATTGGTCGTGCCGAAGTCGAGGCCGAGCGCGCTCGCGGCCGTATCGCTGTCCATGATCTGTCCTGTGCCGGCCGGTGTCCTGAGGGGCGGCGCCTATTGCACAGGGTCGCGGGCGGGGCAAGCCGCGCCGCGCCCGCCTGTCACCCGGGACCGGATCGGGGTCCATGATTTCGGCGTGGCTGTGGATCCCGGATCAAGTCCGGGATGACGAAGGCGCAGGTGGCAGAGGCGCAGGTGTCGAGATCAGCCTTTCGGTGCGGTAAAATCCGCCCGCGCCCGTTCGGCCGCGCTCCGGATCGCGCACCCCGCGGCATGATCGTTGATCAGCCCCATCGCCTGCATGAAGGCATGGACCGTCGTCGGACCGACGAATTTCCACCCCCGCTTCTTCAAGTCCTTCGACATCGCCACCGACGCCGGCGAGGTGGAGGCAAGATGGGGGCCGCCGCCTTCGGGTTCGAAACCCCATATATAGGCCGCGAGCGAGCCCTTCTCGCGCACCAGTTCCTGCGCGCGGCGCGCATTGTTGATAACGGCCTCTATCTTGCCGCGATGCCGGACGATCCCCGCATCCTGCAAAAGCCGTTCGACATCGCCCTCCCCGAAATCCGCGACCCGGTCGAAATCGAAACCGAGAAACGCCGCGCGAAAATTCTCGCGCTTGGTCAGGATCGTCCGCCAGCTGAGGCCCGACTGGAACCCTTCGAGGCTGAGCTTTTCGAACAGTCGGCGGTCGTCGACGACGGGAAAGCCCCATTCGCGGTCGTGGTAGGCGATATAGTCGCTGGACGCCGCGCACCATCCACAGCGCGCAACGCCATCCGAAGCCGTGAATAGTCCAACCATATCTTCGCTCCTGATCCCTTCGCTTCCATAGCAAAAAGGGGCCGCCTTTCGGCAGCCCCTTCCTTGTTCCGGTATCGGAAGGACTTAGTCCTTCAGGAAGTCGGGCACATGGCCCTGATCTTCCGGACCTTCGCTGCGCTCGCGGCGCGGGCCGCGGTCGCCGCCTTCACGGCGCGGGCCGCGATCACGACCGCCGCCGCGCGGGCCGCGGTCGCCGTCACGGCGCGGACCACGATCGCCGCGCGGTTCGCGCGGTTCGCGGGCCGGACGCGTGTCTTCCAGTTCCTCGCCGGTTTCCTGGTCGACGACGCGCATCGACAGGCGAACCTTGCCGCGCGGGTCGATCTCGAGCACCTTGACCTTGACTTCCTGGCCTTCGCTCAGGACGTCGGCGACCTTCTCGACGCGCTCGTTCTTGATTTCGCTGACGTGGACGAGACCGTCCTTGCCGCCCATGAAATTCACGAACGCACCGAAATCGACCAGGTTGACGACCTTGCCGTCATAGATCTTGCCGACTTCGGCTTCTTCGACGATGCCGCTGATCCACTTGCGGGCCGCCTCGATCTGGTCGAGATCGCTCGACGAGATCTTGATCAGGCCTTCGTCGTCGATGTCGACCTTGGCGCCGGTGGTTGCAACGATCTCGCGGATCACCTTGCCGCCGGTGCCGATGACGTCGCGGATCTTCGACTTGTCGATCTGCATCGTCTCGATGCGCGGCGCGTGCGCCGACAATTCGCTGCGGGTTTCGCCGAGCGCCTTGTTCATCTCGCCCAGGATGTGCGCGCGGCCTTCCTTGGCCTGGTTCAGCGCGGCCTCGAAGATCTCGCGCGTGATGCCCGCGATCTTGATGTCCATCTGCATCGTCGTGATGCCTTCGGACGTGCCCGCAACCTTGAAGTCCATGTCGCCGAGGTGATCCTCGTCGCCCAGGATGTCCGACAGGATCGCATAATCCTTGCCTTCGAGGATCAGACCCATCGCGATGCCCGAAACGGGGCGCTTGATCGGCACGCCGGCGTCCATCATCGCGAGCGAACCGCCGCAGACCGACGCCATAGACGACGAGCCGTTCGACTCGGTGATGTCGCTGGTGAGGCGGATCGTGTAGGGGAACTCGTCCTTCGTCGGCAGCACGGGGTGCAGCGCACGCCATGCCAGCTTGCCGTGACCGACTTCGCGGCGGCCCGGGGCGCCGAAGCGGCCGACTTCACCGACCGAATAGGGCGGGAAGTTATAGTGGAGCATGAAGTTCTGGTACGACAGGCCGTTCAGGCCATCGACCATCTGTTCGCTTTCCTTGGTGCCGAGCGTCGCGGTCGCGATCGTCTGCGTCTCACCGCGGGTGAACAGCGCCGAACCATGCGCGCGGGGCAGGAAGTGCGTTTCGGCGACGATCGGACGAATCTGCGTCGTCGTGCGGCCGTCGATACGCTTGCCGTCCTTCAGGATGGCGCCGCGAACGATTTCGGCTTCCAGCTTCTTGGTCAGCTTGATGCCGGCCATGACTTCCTGGGGCGACAGGCCGTCTTCGGCAAACTGCGCCTTCGCCTTCGCGCGCGCTTCGTTGAGCGCGTTCGAACGGGCCGACTTGTCGGTCAGCTTGTAGGCGGCGGCGATGTCCTTGCCGATCAGCTTCTTCAGCTTGTCCTTGATCGCGGCGTTGTCGTCCGACGCGGCCATGTCCCAGGGATCCTTGGCAGCCTGCTCGGCGAGCTTGACGATCGCCTTGACGACTTCCTTGCACGCGTCGTGCGCGAACAGGACGGCGCCGAGCATGATCTCTTCCGACAGCTCATTAGCTTCGGATTCGACCATCATCACCGCATCGTAGGTAGCGGCGACGACGAGGTCGAGGTCGCCTTCGGCAACCTGTTCGTCGGTCGGGTTCAGGATATATTCGCCATCGACATAACCGACGCGCGCGGCGCCGATCGGGCCCATGAAGGGCACGCCCGAGATGGTGAGCGCGGCCGACGCGGCGACCATCGCGAGGATGTCGGGCTCGTTGTGGCCGTCATAGCTCAGCACCTGAGCGATGGCGTTGATTTCGTTATAGAAACCTTCGGGGAACAGCGGGCGGATCGGACGGTCGATCAGGCGGCTGACGAGCGTTTCCTTTTCGGTCGCGCCGCGTTCGCGCTTGAAGAAGCCGCCCGGGATGCGGCCGGCGGCCGAATATTTTTCCTGATAGTGGACGGTGAGCGGGAAGAAATCCTGCCCGTCCTTCACCGACTTCGCGGCGGTCACGGCGCACAGAACGACCGTTTCGCCCAGCGTCGCCATGACGGCGCCGTCGGCCTGGCGGGCAACCTTGCCCGTTTCGAGAGTGAGCGTCTCACCGCCCCACTCGATCGATACTTTTTTCACGTCAAACATGTGGTTTCCTTCGCCCGCCGGGCCCTATGCCGGGCGGGGCCTCTAGTTCCGGGCAATCCGGCCCGGGGCGGTACGGGGCGTCTGTCTGCCCCAATGGCGGTCCCGCCGGATGCGGGAGCGGCCCGTGGCTCCGCCTGTTTGCGGACGCCAATATGACAGCGGCCCCGGAAATCCGGGGCCGCCAGAAACTCTTACTTGCGAAGACCCAGCTTCGCGATCAGCGCCTGATAGCGGCCCTCGTCCTTCTTGCGAAGATAATCGAGAAGGCTGCGACGCTTGTTGACCATCATCAGCAGCCCGCGGCGGCTGTGATTGTCCTTGTGGTGCGACTTGAAGTGGCCGGTCAGCGTGTTGATGCGGTCGGTCAGGATCGCGACCTGAACTTCCGGCGAACCGGTGTCACCCTTTTCGCGGGCATGTTCCTGAATGAGCTCGGCCTTGCGCTCTGCGGTAATCGACATATTCTTTTTCCTTCGACATCGATCAAATGTTGAAGCCCCGCACGACTTTCAGCGTTCCCGCCAAAGCCTCTATCAGCGCGACTGGACGCATTTCGCTGTCCCGTCCCCAATAGAGCCCGTCGTGCGTGCTTTCCCCGGTCCAGACGCGACCCTGACGGATCGCCCCTGCCGCTTCCGGGGAAAGGTTCAGAGCCGGGATGTCGACCAGCCCTGCCTCGAGCGGCAGAATGACGTCTGATTGCGCGGCCCCTTGGCCGAAAGCGTTCAATTTGTCCAGCGAAATCGCTTGGGAAAGGTCGAACGGCCCCGCCTTTACGCGGCGAAGCATGGTGACATGCCCCACGCTTCCGACGGCCCGTGCGATGTCGCGCGCCAGGCTGCGGATATAGGTGCCCTTCGACACATGGGCGGTGAGGGTGATCGATTCGAGCCGCTGCGGCCCCCGGTCGACGTCGGCGTCGGCGTCGGCGTCGGCGGGGCGCAGCGCGTATATCGTCACGCCGCGCGCCTTCATTTCGACCTCCTCGCCGGCGCGGGCGCGGTCATAGGCGCGCTGGCCGTCGATCTTGATCGCCGAATAGGCGGGCGGCACCTGCTCGATCGGGCCGGTGAAGCGCGGGAGCACCGCGTCGATTTCCTCGCGCGTCGGCCGGACGTCGCTCGTCGCGACGACCTCGCCCTCGGCATCGAGTCCCGCGGTCTCGGTGCCGAACGCCACCGTGAAATCATAGATCTTGCTGGCGTCGAGCATCCGGCCGCACAGCTTCGTCGCCTCGCCCAGCGCGATCGGCAGCACCCCCGTCGCCAGCGGGTCGAGCGTTCCGCCATGCCCGACCTTCACCTTGCCCAGCCCCGCCTCGCGGCACACGCGCTTGACCGCGCCCACCGCCTGCGTCGAGCCGAGGCCCAGGGGTTTGTCGAGAATGATCCAGCCGTTCATCCCGCGCGGCTAGGCCGCGGGGTCGGGGCTGTCAATTTTGCTTGGCGGCCTTGTCGGCCTTCTTCGACGGCGGCGCGTCCGACGACACGAAGGATGTCAACGGGCAGCGCTCGCCGCGCACGAGGATCGTCGCGAACCGATCGAGCCGCGAAACGCCGCGCGTGTCGACACCGATCGCCTGCGCGAAATCGACGTCGCGGCACGTGCCGGCGAAGGTGCCGTAATACCAGTCGCCCTTGCGATCCTGGATCCAGATGCCGCGTTCGCGGTCCGCGCGCCAGTTGCGGATCGTGCTGTCGCTGGGAAAGACGATGCTCGATTCGATGCCGAGAGCGCGCGGCTCCTTTGCCGGCTCGTTGGCCGCCGCTGCCGAAAGGGGTAGCAGCATGGCGGCCAGGGAGAGTGCGAGTTTCTGTTTCATGTCGAGTCTTTCAACCGAAGTGACCCTACCCGGTTCGCGCTATACCGCGTGGAGTCTGAACCCGCGCTGACCCTATGCCTTCCAATCGCGCGGAAGCAGCGACCAGAGCCCCGTGTCGCGCTCGTAACCGGTCCAGGTGATCCGTTCCGAGCGCAGCACGCCTTCCTTGACCCCGCCCAGCTTCGCGACGGCCGCCTGGCTGCGCGCGTTGCGTTCGTCGATGCGGAATTCGAGGCGCCGGATGCCGGCGGCAAAGGCGTGATCGATCATCAGCCGCTTGAGCCGCCGGTTCAATCCCGTGCCGCGCACGTCGGGGTGGATATAGCTGTTGCCGATCTCGACCGTCTGCGCCGACCAGTCGGGACGCAGATAGGCGCTCATCCCGACCAGGCGGCCACCGTCGAAGATCGCATAGGGCATGCGGTTCGCATGCGAGATCAGGGCATCGAAGCTGCCGTCGAAATGCCCGGGGCCAAAGCTGGACGAATAGATCGGCCAGATGTCGGCATCCGCCGCGCACACGGCGCGCAACGCCTCGCGATGCGTCTCGGCCAGCTTGACCAGGCTCAGCTCGCCATCGGCCAGCTCGACATAGAGCGCGTCACGCATCGGCCAGCGCCGCCGCGGCTTCGCGCCGCTTTTCCATGAAATGCCGCCGGCACATCGCGACATAGCGGTCGTTGCCGCCGATCTCGGTCTGCGCACCCTCGACCACCGCGCGGCCGCTTTCGTCGACGCGCAGGTTCATCGTCGCCTTGCGCCCGCATTCGCACACGGCCTTCAGCTCGACGAGCGCGTCCGCGATCCCCAGCAGCGCCGCCGATCCGGGGAACAGATTGGCCGAAAAGTCGGTGCGAAGGCCGTAGCAGAGCACCGGAATTCCGGCCTCGTCGGCCAGCCGCGCCAGTTGCAGCACCTGGTCGCGCGAGAGGAACTGCGCCTCGTCGACCAGCACGCAGGCCAGCGGGCGCTGCCGGTTCTCTTCGCTCACCGCTTCGAACATATCGCTGTCGGGATCGAATTTATGCGCGTCGGCCATCAGCCCGATCCGGCTCGTCACCTGTCCGACGCCGTACCGGTCGTCGAGCGCGGCGGTCCACAGCATCGTTTCCATGCCGCGCTCGCGATAGTTGAAATCCGCCTGCAACAGCGTCGTCGATTTGCCGGCATTCATGCTGGCGTAGTAGAAATAGAGCTTGGCCATGCCCTGCTGCTAGCCGCTGCCCCGATAGGAGGCAACGGGACTCGGCTTGCCCGGCTTGACTCGCCCATCGCCCCTGTCATGCTGCGCAGCATAAAGTCGCAACATAACAGTGGGGAGAGCGACCATGCGGCTGATGCCGGTCAGCGATGCGATGTTCCTGGTAGGGGAAAGCCGGGAGATGCCGATGCACATCGGCGGCATCAACCTCTACACGCTGCCCGACGATGTCGACGAAACCGAATGGCTGAACGAGCAGCTGGCCCTGCTCCGCCAGTCGGAGGGATTGAGGCGCCCCTTCAGCGAGGTCCTGAAGCTGACGCCATTCGGACAATATGGACCGATCCGGCTTGAGCCCGACCGCGACATCGACATGCATTACCATGTGCGCGCCTCCGCACTGCCCAAGCCTGGGCGGTACCGCGAGATGTTCGAGCTGGCCTCGCGCCTTCATTCGGGGCTGCTCGACCGCACCCGCCCCTTGTGGGAAATCACGCTGATTTCGGGGCTTCCCAATCGCCAGATCGCGACGTTCAAAAAGATCCATCACGCGCTGATGGACGGCGCGGCGAGCATCCATTTCTATAATTCGATGCTGTCGCCCGATCCCAAGGAACGGCGCACCTCCTCGCCGCTGTCGGTCGAAGCCTATGAGGCGTACAAGCGCAAATTCCCGATGCCCAAAAAGCCGCCGCGCCCGGACCTGACCGACATCAGGGCAATCGGCGATTTCCTGAAGGAGCAATGGGGCAACAGCGTCGGCGTGACGAAGGCGCTGAACCAATATGTCGCCGCGATGTTCGGCATCGGCGGCGACGGGCTGGCGACGCCCTTTGCCGGCGTGCCGCGCACCAGCTTCAACCGCAACATCACCGGCGCGCGGCGCTTCGTCGCGCAGAGCTGGTCGCTCGAACGCGTGCGCGCGATGGGCAAGGCTTATGACGGGACGATCAACGATGCGGTCCTGGGCATGTGTGCGGGGGCGATGCGCAAATATCTCCAGTCGCTGAACGAACTGCCCGACAAGCCGCTGAAGGCGATGGCGCCGGTCTCGATCCGCCCCAAGGACGATATCGATTCGGGGAATTCGGTGGCGTCGGTGACCGCCAATCTTGCCACGCATATCGACGACCCGGCCGAGCGGATGGCCGCGATCCAGGAATCGATGAATTCGGCCAAGGCGCAGCTTCGCGCGATGACGGCGGCGCAGATCCAGCTCTATACCGCGATCACCAGCTTTCCGATGATGCTGACCGCGCTGACCCGCACCGCCGACAAATTCCCCGCCTATTCGGTGACGATATCGAACGTGCCGGGGCCGCGCGAGCAGATGTACTGGAACGGTGCGCGGCTCGACGGCATGTACCCCGCCAGCATCCCGGTCGACGGGATGGCGATGAACATCACCCAGGTCAGCAACAACAAGAATATCGATTTCGGCATCACCGCCTGTCGCCGCAGCGTGCCGCATGCGCAGCGGATGATCGACTATCTGGAGGAAGCGCTGGTCGAGCTGGAGCAAGCCGCCGGGATCAAGAAGGGAAAATAGCAGGCCCCGCCATTGCGGGCGCAGCGGAAACAGTCCGGAGTCTGCGCAGACCGCCCCTGGATTGCCTTGCTGCGCTCGCAACGACGATCCAATCGGCAGAGCTATTCGTCCTCGCCGGCCTCCAAATCGCGCGCGACCTTCGGATCGCGCAGCAACTGGTCGATGTGGCTCGCCTCGTCGAAGCTTTCGTCCGCGAGGAATTTCAGCTTCGCGGCATATTTCATGCGGATGCGATGCGCGACCTCGCGCTGAAGATAGGCGGTATTGGTGCGCAGTGCCTTGAGCACCGCCTCTTCTTCGCGGCCGAGCAGCGGTTTCACGAACACCGTCGCATGGCGCAGATCGGGCGACATGCGCACTTCGGTGATGCTCACGGGATGCTTGGCGAGGACATCGTCATGGACGTCGCCACGCTGCAGGATTTCGGAGAGCACATGGCGCACCTGTTCGCCCACGCGAAGGACGCGGACCGACGGGCCCTGGGATTGTTCGTTATGACGCATCGATCGTTCCTGCTGCACCCCCGCGCCAGCGGGGGTGCAGGGATGGTTTGATTACAGCGTGCGTTCGCGTTCCTCGACCTCGAAGACTTCGAGGTGGTCGCCCGGCTTGATGTCGTTGGTATCCGCCAGCACGACACCGCATTCCAGACCCGCGCGCACTTCGGCGACGTCGTCCTTGAAGCGGCGCAGCGATGCGATCGTCGTCGCCGAGACGATGACGTCGTCGCGCGTGAGACGCGCGTGGAGCCCCTTGCGGATGGAGCCTTCGAGCACCAGCAGACCCGCCGCCTTGTCGCGCTTGCCGGCCGGGAAGACTTCCTTGACCTCGGCGCGGCCGACGACATGTTCGATACGCTCCGGACCCAGCTCGCCCGCCATCTCTTTCCGGACCTCGTCGGTCAGGTGATAGATGACGTCATGGTACATGAAGCGTACCTTTTCGCGCTTGGCGATATCGCGCGCCTTGGCGTTCGGACGAACGTTGAAGCCGATGATCGGCGCGTTGGTCGCCGCCGCCAGCGTCACGTCGCTTTCGGTGATCGCACCCGCACCCGAATGGAGCACGCGAACGCGAATCTCGTCGGTCGACAGCTTGTTCAGCGCATTGACGATCGCCTCGACGCTGCCCTGTACATCGCCCTTGATGACCACCGGATATTCGATGACGTTCGCCTTGTCGGCGAGGGCGGAGAACATGCCTTCGAGGCTGACCGGCGCCTGCGCGGTCCGCTTCTTGAGCGCCTCGCTCTGGCGATAGGCCGCGACTTCGCGGGCACGCGCTTCATTCTCGACGACCGTCAGCGTGTCGCCCGCCATCGGAACGCCGCCGAGGCCGAGAACCTCGACCGGCGTGGACGGACCAGCTTCCTTGACCTGACGTCCCTGGTCGTCGACCAGCGCACGAACGCGGCCGCTTTCGGCACCGCAGACGAAGATGTCGCCGACCTTCAGCGTACCGCGGCGGACGAGGATCGTCGCGACGGGGCCGCGGCCCTTGTCGAGCTTCGCCTCGACGACGGTGCCTTCGGCGGCGCGGTCGGGGTTGGCCTTCAGCTCCATGATTTCGGCCTGCAGCGCGATCGCGTCGAGCAGCTTGTCGAGACCGGTCTTCTTCAGCGCCGACACTTCGACATTCTGGACCTCGCCGCCCATTTCCTCGACCACCAGCTCATGTTCGAGCAGGCGTTCGCGGACGCGCTGCGGGTTCGCACCCTCCTTGTCGACCTTGTTGATCGCGACGATAATCGGCACGCCGGCCGCCTTCGCATGATGGATCGCCTCGATCGACTGCGGCTTCAGCCCGTCGTCGGCCGCGACCACCAGGATCACGATGTCGGTGACGTTCGCGCCGCGCTGGCGCATTTCGGTGAAGGCTTCGTGGCCCGGCGTGTCGAGGAAGGTGACTATCGAGCCATCGGGAGTCTTCACCTGATAGGCGCCGATATGCTGGGTGATGCCGCCGGCCTCGCCCGCCTGCACATTCGCGCCGCGAAGCGCGTCGAGCAGGCTGGTCTTGCCGTGATCGACGTGGCCCATGATCGTGACGACGGGCGCGCGCGGCTTCAGCTGCGCGGCGTCGTCGACGTCCTCGTCATGACGGATGTCGACGTCGGCTTCGCTCACGCGCTTGATCTCGTGGCCGAATTCGGTGACGAGCAGTTCGGCGGTATCCTGGTCGATCGTCTGGTTGACGGTGACCGGCATGCCCATCTTGAACAAGGCCTTCACCAGGTCCGCGCCCTTTTCGGCCATACGGTTGGCGAGTTCCTGCACCGTGATCGTGTCGGGCACGACGACTTCGCGGACCTGCTTCTCGCGCGGGCCCGACGACACCATGTGCGAACGCTTTTCCTTTTCGCGGGCGCGCTTCAGCGCGGCGAGGCTGCGCGCGCGCGCACCTTCGTCGTCGTTGAGCGCACGCGTGACGGTCAGCTTGCCCGACTGGCGACGGTTGTCCGTGCCGCGCGCCGACTTGGGCTCGGGGCGCTTGGGTTCGGGACGCTTCGGCGCCTCGACCGGGGTGAAGCGACGCGGCGCGGGCGCCGCGCTTGTGGTGGTCGTCGTGGTGCGCGGCGCTTCCTCGCTCGCTTCCTTCGCGGCAGGCGCTTCGGCGGCGGGTGCGGCGGCTTCTGCAGCCGGGGCTGCCGGCGCGGGAGCCGGGGCTTCGGCGGCCTTCGCCTTTTCCTCACGCGCTTCGGCGACACGCGCCTTTTCTTCTTCGGCGGCGCGGGCGCGGGCGGCCTCTTCGCGGCGACGATTTTCCTCGAGCGCACTCATGCGCGCTTCTTCGGCCTCGCGCAGGAGCTGTGCCTGGCGTTCCTGGCGCGACATCAGGCTGTCGGCGGCGGGCTTGGGCGCGACGGGCTTTTCCGCGACGGGTACCGGAGCCGGGGCGGGAGCGGGTGCCGGAGCAGCCTGCACTTCTTCGACTTCGGGCGCGGGAGCGGCTTCACCGGGGCGGCCGAGCACGCGGCGGCGCTTCACCTCGACGACCACCGTGTTACGGCGACCGTGGCTGAACTGCTGCTGCACCTGGCCGGCCTCGACCGTCCGCTTCAGCCCCAACGGCTTGCGGGTAAGGGTCGGCTTGTCCTGTTCGTCACTCATCGAAACTTCTTATTCCTTCAATACGCGCCCGAAACCTCGGAATCCGTGCCGGACTCCGTGGACGCCGCCCCATCACCCGCAATGCGGGAATCCATTTCGGTAACGCGGTTGGCCGCGTCCCTACTCCATCCGGTGAAAAACTGCCAGCGGCTCAAATGCGCCAGCACCCGGTCTGCGGCGCGGGCGTCGGTTACGCCCAGATGCACCGCATTTTCACGCCCCAATGCCATAGATAGGGATTGCCGGTCCACCGGCAAGATCATCCCTTCGCGGCCGGAGCCTTCGTCATCCTCGCCAACGCGCCATGCCTGGGCGAGTTTCTTGCGACCATCCTCGCCGGCATCGCTCGCGTGGAGGAGCAGGCGAACCTGTCCGCGCCGTGCCGCCTGCTCGATCTTTTCATTGCCGCTGATCAGCGTGCCCGAGCGCGATTCCAGACCCAGCCGGTCGAGCGTCGCGCGCCGAAGCTGTGCCTCGATCCGTTCGCCAAGATCGTCAGGGATCGTGATGTTGCCTTCGTGCAGCGCGCGCGACAGCCCGCCCTTGAGCTTGCCCTTCGCCTGCGCGGCTTCCAGTTCGGCGCGCGTCACGCCGACCCACGCCCCGCGTCCCGGCGCCTTGCCGAGCACGTCGGGCGCGATGACGCCGTCGGGCCCGAGCGCCAGGCGCACGAGCCGTTCGGCCGGCGCCACTTCGCCGGTCACCACGCAGCGCCTTTCGGGCACATGCTCCCCGCGCTTACCCGCGCGGCCGGTTTCGCTTAGCTGATCATTGCGCGGGGTCCGCATCGGCGGCCTCCCCGGCTTGCGGCTCGTCGGTCGCCGGCTCGTCTTCGAACCAGTGCGCACGCGCCGCCATGATGATCTCGTTGCCCTGCTCTTCCGACAGGCCATATTCGCCCAGCACGCCGCCCTTGTCCTCGGCGCGCTCGCTGCGCGCCGGGCCACGGCGGTTGTCCTGCCGCTTCTTGGCGATCAGTTCGTCGGTCGCCAGGTCGGCCAGATCGTCGAGCGTCTTGATCCCCGCCTTGCCGAGCACGACGAGCATCGCCTCGGTCAGGTGCGGGATATCTGCCAGAGCGTCCTCGACGCCGAGTGCGCGGCGTTCCTGACGCGAGGCTTCCTCGCGGCGTTCGAGCGCTTCGGTCGCGCGGCTTTGCAGTTCCTCGGCCAGCTCGTCGTCGAAGCCTTCGATGCTCGCCAATTCGTCGATCGGCACATAGGCGACTTCTTCCAACTCGCCGAAGCCTTCGGCGACGAGGAGCTGCGCGAGCGTTTCGTCGACGTCGAGCTCTTCCTGGAACATCGTCGAGCGTTCGACGAATTCGCGCTGGCGCTTCTCGCTGGCGTCGGCCTCGGTCATGATGTCGATCTGGCTGCCGGTGAGCTGGCTGGCGAGACGGACGTTCTGGCCGCGGCGGCCGATCGCGAGGCTCAGCTGATCGTCGGGAACGACGACTTCGATGCGGCCGTCATCCTCGTCGATGACCACGCGCTGCACCGTCGCGGGCTGAAGCGCGTTGACGACGAAGGTCGCCGTATCTTCGGACCAGGGGATGATGTCGATCTTTTCGCCCTGCATTTCCTGGACGACCGCCTGAACGCGGCTGCCCTTCATACCGACGCACGCGCCGACGGGGTCGATCGAGCCGTCATAGCTGATCACGCCGATCTTCGCGCGCGAACCCGGGTCGCGGGCAGCGGCCTTGATCTCGATGATGCCGTCGTAGATTTCGGGCACTTCCTGCGCGAACAGCTTCTTCATGAAGTCGGGGTGCGCGCGGCTCAGGAAAATCTGCGGGCCGCGGTTTTCGCGGCGCACCGACAGGATCAGGGCGCGGACGCGGTCGCCGACGCGCATCAGTTCGCGCGGGATCTGCTGGTCGCGGCGGATCACGCCTTCGGCGCGGCCCAGGTTGACGACGATGTGACCGAACTCGACCGACTTGACGACGCCGGTGATGATCTCGCTCGCGCGGTCCTTGAATTCCTCATACTGGCGCTCGCGGTCGGCTTCGCGGACCTTCTGAAAGATCACCTGCTTCGCCGACTGGGCGTCGATGCGGCCGAGGTCGACCGCCGGCAGCGGATCGACGATGAAATCGCCGACCTTCGCGTCCTTCTGCAGCTTCTGGCCCGACGCCAGGTCGACCTGCTTGAAATAATCGTCGACGGCCTCGACCACCTCGACGACGCGCCACAGGCGAAGGTCGCCGGTCTGCGGGTCGAGCTTGGCACGGATGTCGTTCTCGGCGCCATAGCGGGCGCGCGCGGCGCGCTGGATCGCTTCCTCGATGGCTTCGATGACGATGCCCTTGTCGATCATCTTCTCGCTGGCGACGCTATTGGCGATCGCGAGCAGCTCGGCCTTGTTGGCGGAAATGGCAGTGGCCATCAGTCCTGTCCTTCTTCTTCCATTTCGTCGGCGCCTTCGATCGAAAGCGGGACGGTTGCGGCAATCAATTTGTCGGTGAGAACCAGCTTGGCCGTGTCGATCGCGTCGAACGGCAGCTTGTGCTCCACCCCTTCCTTATCCGAAATCGTGACGACGTCGCCGTCGATGCCGATCAGCTCGCCGTTGAAGCGCTGACGCCCGTCACGCTTTTCCTTCAGCGCGATCCGCGCCTCATGCCCCGCCCAGTCGGCGAAGTCGGCGGGGCGCGTCAGCGGCCGGTCGATGCCGGGCGACGACACTTCCAGCCGATAGGCGATGTCGATCGGGTCCTTGCCCGCCTCTTCCAGCGCGTCGAGCCGGTCGGAAATGCGGCGCGACAGGTCCGCGCAATCGTCGATGGTCAGCTGGCGCGTGTCCGGCCGCTCGGCCATCACCTGCAGCGTCGGGTCGCTCTCGCCGCCGAAGAAAGCGACGCGCACGAGCGCAAGGCCCATCGCCTCGGCTTCAGGCGCGATGATCGCATTGAGGGCGTCCAGATCGACCAAATGAAATTCCCGAATCGGTTGACCGGAAAGCATGCGGGAATTGCCGCCGCGGCCCGCGGCCCCGACGTCCCAACTGGCTCACCATGTCAAGAAGTAGGGCGCATATAGGCTTCTTCCGGGGAGTCGGCAAGGGGAGAATGGGAGGAAGGCGTCGACGGACCATTCGGCCATATCCTTTGCGAACCGCGCCAGCCAGATGCCGCGGCGCCGGATTGTCAATCTGCGCCATATAGGATAGGGGGGTATCCTATGTCACACACGCACAGCAACAAGGACCAGCTTCTTGCCCGCACGCGCCGGATCGCGGGACAGATCGCCGCGATCGAGCGGGCGATCGCGGGCGAAGCCGGATGCGCGGCGATCCTGCATCAGGTCGCGGGCGTGCGCGGCGCGGTCGCGGGGCTGATGGACGAGTTGGTCGCCGACCATCTGCAATCGCATGTCGTCGCGGCCGGCCTGTCCGACGCGGAGCGCGCGCAAGGCGGCGCCGAATTGCTCGCGGCGATCCGCCGCTACGCCAAATAAGCGCCGAATAGGGGGAAGAATGTCGCTCGACAGCCAAATCGATGCCCTGACGCACAGCCATGTCTATCTGGGCAAGCGGCACGACGAAAATGCGCGCCGCACGCTGTGGGTCGTGCTGCTCACCGCCGTGATGATGGTGGGGGAGATTGCGGCGGGCATCGCCTTCAACTCGATGGCGCTGCTCGCCGACGGCTTCCACATGGCGACGCACGCCGGGGCGCTCGGCATCGCCGCGCTTGCCTATCGCTACGCCAAGCATCACGCCGAAAGCGGACGCTACACCTTCGGCACCGGCAAGGTCGGCGACCTTGCGGGCTTCGCCTCGGCGCTCGTGCTCGGCATCGTCGCCATCGGCATCGCCTATGAATCGGCGATCCGCCTTGTCGATCCCCGCCCGGTCGCCTTTGGCGAAGCAACGATCATCGCGATCATCGGGCTTGGCGTGAATATCGTCAGCGCGCTGCTTCTCGGTCACGGGCATGATCATGGTCACGGCCATTCGCACGATCATGATCACGCACATGGTCATGAGCATGGCGACGACCACGCGCACGCGCACGAAAAGGACAACAACCTCCGCTCGGCCTACCTTCATGTCATCGCCGACGCCCTGACATCGGTACTCGCGATCGCTGCGCTGGTCGGCGGACGTTATCTGGGCTGGGTATGGCTCGACCCGGCGATGGGCGTCGTGGGCGCGATCGTCATCGCGGTGTGGTCCTGGTCGCTGATGCGCGACACCGGCGCAGTGCTGCTCGACGCAACCGATGCCGGGCTGGAAACCGAAATCCGCTCGCTGGTCGAGGGGCCGGGCGACGCGACGATCACCGACCTTCACGTCTGGCGGGTCGGCCCGGGCGCGCACGCCGCGATCGTCAGCGTGGTCGGCACGACGCGCGAAACGGTCTGCCAGCGCCTGCGGCCGGTGCACGAGATCGAGCATCTGACCGTCGAGACGCGCTAGTCGACGATCTCTATCTCGATCTGCGGCCACGCCTTCGCCAGCTTTTCGGCCCAACGCTCATAGGGCCAGGGGATCACCTCCTGATCGAACCAGAAGAGCCGGTTGCCCGCGCGGTCGTACAGATGAACCTCGTCATCGCCCTCATCCTTGCGGACGATGCGCAGCTTGCCGATCTCGGACGGGTGGATGCGCCCCTCGTCGCCGCCGCCTGCGCCGATGCGCCCCTGCCACCAGACGAGCTCGCCGGTGGCGGGATCGACCCCGCTTCCGCGGCGCGGATTGGCCAGCATGTTGAGCCCCGCCCCCAGCGCGACCAAAGCACCGAAGCCCTGCGCCAGCGGCACCAGCCAGGGCGCACATTCGCGCCCGTCCTCACTGCAATTCTCTTCGGGCCGGACCATCGATCCGGCCCAGAAGAAAATCAGCCCGAAGACGAGCAACAGCCACATGCGATAATCGCTCCGCGCGCTGCGTCGATAGGCGGGGATGCCGGAATCGGTCATACGGCAGGATATAGGCGATCGACGTCAACAGAGGCCTAATGCGCGGGTGACAAGTCGGTGATAGAGATGGGGTGGAAAGCCGACTTGGGCGCGCCTATTGTCGCCCGATGGTCGATGCGACATTTTATTCGAGCCAGCCTTATAGGCGCCGGACCTGGCTGCGACAGCATTTACCTTTTTGGGCATTAGGCTTGGCGCCCAAGGGTGCTGATTGCGAACAGGCAGGCGGCCATCACGAATGGTATAATCATGATGGCACGCAGTCAGCATGTTACCATTGCCGGACAAAGGTCAACGGACGCCGCTGGTAAGGCACGTCCTCAATCGGTCGCAAGGAAACCTCGCTTCCCACAGCTTCGTCATCCCGGACTTGATCCGGGATCCATAACAGCGGCCGAAGCATGGACCCCGGATCAAGTCCGGGGTGACGAGGAAAAAATCCTCCCTGTGGCCGCCCTCGACCGCAAGCACCCCACATGACCCTCGGCGCCAGCGCCCCCTTGTGATCCCCGGCGAAGGCCGGGGCCCAGAGCGTAACCACGCAGCGCCGGTTTTCTAACGCCCTGGACCCCGGCCTTCGCCGGGGATCACG
>JAFKLT010000086.1 GCA_017309275.1 Sphingomonadales bacterium
GTCATCCCGGACTTGATCCGGGATCCATAACCGCTGCCGAAGCATGGACCCCGGATCAAGTCCGGGGTGACGAAAAAGAAATGTCGGATTTCGGTCGATTGCGGCCATTTCATCCTCCCTGTGCCGCAGGCATGGGGAAAGGCCTTTCCTACAATATCCGGCTCTGTCAGCGTCGATCCGGCTCTTTCATTTAGTGAACAAACGCGGTCCCCGCCGGCCTTCTCACGACTGCGCGCGCCCAACACATTTCGTGGTCCAGATCGGGGAGCCCACAGGGCTGAACTTTCCTGAACTTTGGAAGGGAGTAAAGTCCGCTTCCCATCCCATTTCGGACGTTAGATCGCGATCCGGCGCAATCCCCACTCATGGCCAAGTCGTTCCTCCGCTACCAAAAAATCCAAATTTTTGAATAGTTGGGTGGCTTGCGCGGCGGCGGCTGCCACCGCTGCCGTACGCTGGCCCCGCATCTTGCATTCGGATTGGGTGGCCGGCGACATGCAGCCGCCGGCCCAGCCGCATCAAGCCAGGAGGCGCATAGGCTCTTCGACCAGCTGGCGAAACGCCTGCATAAACCGTGCACCGGTTGCGCCGTCGATGGCGCGGTGATCGAAGCTTGCCGTCGCGGCCATGATGGTGGCGAGTGCGATCTGGCCATCGACTGCCCAAGGCTGCTCGACCCCTGCACCAACGCCAAGAATCAGCGCCTGCGGGGGGTTTATGACCGGAACCATCTCGTCGATGCCGAACATGCCGAGGTTGGAGATCGACACCGTTCCGCCCGCATAATCTTCCGGCGTCAGCTTGCCGTCGCGGGCTTTCGCCGCGAGCGCCTTGCTCTGACTGGCGATCGCGGAAAGCGACAAGGACGCGACGTCCCGCAGAACGGGGGTGACAAGGCCGCCATCGATCGCCACCGCCATCGACACGTCAACGCGGCCGAAGCGATGGAGCGCATCGCCGCCGAACTGGACATTGGCGTCGGGCACCTCTGCAAGCGCATAGGCAAGCGCCTTGATCAGCAGGTCATTGACCGACAATTTGGTCCCGGTTTCGGCAAGGGCGGCGTTCAGCTGCTGCCTGACCTCGAGCATGGCGCCCAGATTGCAGCGCGCGGTGAGGTAGAAGTGCGGGACGCTCGTCTTGCTTTCGGTCAGGCGGCGCGCAATCGTTTTGCGCATCGAGCTTAGCTTTACCGTCTCGACAGGTACGCCGGCCGGCGGCGGAGCAATAACCGGAACGGCCGCTGGCGTCGATGCCGCGAGCGTCTCGGTCGCAGCCAAGAGCGAGGATATGCCAAGGTCGGCCCGGACGATCCGCCCGTTCGGGCCGCTGCCCGTAACGCCGGCGAGTTCGATCCCTCGCGCCTCGGCAATTCGCGCTGCGAGCGGGCTGACCTTGATCCGGTCGGCAGGCGAGAGGCGCCTGGGAGCGGGCTGCGGAGCCGGCGCTGCGGGTGGCGGCGCGGGCGCCTGTGCTGGAGGAGCTGCAACGGCGGACGGCGCAACAATTGCCTGCGCGGCCGGTGCTGCAACATCGACGCTGGGTTCCGGCGCCGCTTCGCCAGCCTCTGCGAGCAGGGCGATCACCGCACCGACCAGGACATCGTCGGTCCCTTCGGCGATCACCAGTCTGGCGATACGTCCGTCCTCGGCCGCCTCATATTCCATCGTCGCCTTGTCGGTCTCGATCTCGGCGATCATGTCGCCCGCCTTGATCGTGTCGCCTTCGGCAACAAGCCATTTCGCAAGCGTGCCCTTTTCCATCGTCGGCGAAAGCGCCGGCATTGTCAGTTCGATCGCCATGTCAATTTCCCAAGAAGAGTTCGGCCGCGGCATCGACGATCGCTTCGGCATCGATGCGGTAGAGACTGTAAAGATCGGGCGCGTCCCCCGTCTGCCCGAAGCGATCGGTGCCGAGCGGGCTGACACGGTTGCCGTTCACCCCGCCGATCCATGACAAGGCACCCGGCGACCCGTCTAGCACGGTGACGAGTCCGGCTCCGGGCGCCAGCCGCGACAGCAGCCGCTCTATGTGGCTGGCTTCGGGCGTGCCGCCGGTCCAGCGCGCCGCACGCTGCGCCGACCAGGACCGATGCAACAGGTCCGGCGACGTGATGTTGAGAAGGCCGATACCCGGCATATCTTCGCTGAGCGTCTGCCATGCCGCCAATGCCTCAGGCGCGACGACGCCGGTGAAAACGATCGCCGCCTCCGCCTTTTCGCCTGGCGCCTTCAACCAATATCCGCCCTTCAATGCATCGGCCTGCCAACCATCATCCGCACGCTCGGTCTGCGCAATGGCGCGGGTCGACAGACGCAGATAGACCGAGCAACCGTCAGGCCGCTGCATATGATCGAACGCGTGCCGCATCAGCAGCGCGACCTCGTCGGCGTAGGCGGGTTCGTAATAATCCAGGTTCGGCTGTCCCATGCCGATCAGCGGCGTGTTGATCGACTGATGCGCGCCGCCTTCACCCGCAAGCGTGATGCCCGAGGGGGTGCCGACGAGCAGGAAGCGCGCGTCCTGATAACAGCCGTAGTTCAGCGCATCGAGGCCGCGCGATACGAACGGGTCGTAAACGGTGCCGACGGGCAGCAGGCGCGTCCCGAAGTGCGGCGCCGCAAGCCCAAGCGAAGCCAGCAACAGGAAGAAATTATTCTCTGCGATGCCGAGCTCGATATGCTGGCCCGCGGCATGCTGCGTCCATTTCTGGGCCGACGGTATCTTTGCCTTCTGAAAGACGTCGGCGAGCTCCTGACGCCGGAATAGCCCACGCTGGTTCACGAACGCACCGAGGTTCGTCGTCTGCGTCACGTCGGGCGCGGTGGTCACGATGCGATCGGCCAGCGGTTCGCCCGACTTGGCGAGATCCAGCAGCACACGCCCGAACGCTGCCTGCGTCGACTGTTCGGCGCCTTCCGGTACCGGCAGGACGGCGGGGACAGCTACCGGATCGGCCGCACTCTCGCGCAGCTTTCGGGCGATCGGACTGGCGTCGACGAACGCCTGAAGCGTTGCCGCGGCATTGTCGCCCAGGCCGCCCCACTTGTCCCATTCCTGACCCTCAGGAACGCCCAGACTTTCACGGAACTGATGAATCTGGCCGGTGTTCATCATGCCCGAATGATTGTCCTTGTGGCCGGCGAGCGGCAGGCCCTTGCCCTTCACCGTATAGGCGATGAACAAAGTGGGCCTTTCATCGTTGGCGTCTGCAAACGCCTCCACGATCGTCTCGATGCAATGCCCGCCAAGGTTGGTCATCAGGTCCGCGAGAGCGTCGTCGTCAAAGCTGCCGAGCAGCTTGTCCACATTCGGCTTGTTACCGATTTCCGCGGTCAGCCGCTCCCGCCATGCCGCGCCGCCCTGATAGGTAAGCGCGGCAAAATCGGCATTGGGGCAATTGTCGATCCATTGCTGAAGCGTCTTGCCACCCGGCCGCGCGAAAGCCGCTTGCTGCAGCTTGCCATATTTCAGCGTAATTACGCGCCAGCCACAGGTTTCAAAAATATCGTCGAAGCGGCGGAACATCCGGTCGGCCGTCGTCGCGTCGAGCGACTGGCGGTTATAGTCGACGATCCACCAGCAATTGCGAAGGTCGTGCTTATATCCCTCGATCAGGCACTCATAGATATTGCCCTCGTCGAGCTCGGCGTCGCCCATCAACGCGATCATCCGGCCTGCGGCTTCTTCCTGAACCGCTCCATGTGCGATCAGATAATCTTGAACGAGCGAGGTGAAGGCGGTGATCGCCACGCCCAAGCCCACCGAGCCGGTCGAGAAATCGACCGGGATCGCGTCCTTGGTGCGCGAAGGATAGCTTTGCACGCCGCCGAGCCCGCGAAACGCCTCCATCCGTTCGCGGGACTGTTCGTCGATCAGATAATGGATCGCGTGGAGCACAGGCCCCGCATGCGGTTTTACCGCGACCTTGTCCTGCGGCCGCAGCGCGTGAAAATAGAGCGCGGCCATGATCGCCGTCATCGACGCACAGCTTGCCTGGTGACCCCCGACTTTCAATCCGTCGCGCTTCGGTCGCACGTTGTTCGCGTTGTGAATCATCCATGACGAAAGCCACAAAAGGCGCGTGTCCAGGGCCTTGAGTGCGCTGATCGTCTCGGTTTGGTCGTTTGCAAGTGTAGCTGACATGGTTTCGTTCCTGCTGGAGCATCCAGCATAAGGAAGATCGCCGCGCTTGTCCTTGCTACTGCTGGCGTTTTTTCATATGAAATTGGAATAATCTGCTAAAAATATGCGGTAGTAGTGAGATTTATGACCAAAATATCAATTTCCCCGATTGATCGTAAAATCCTGCTGGCGCTCCAGGAAGATGGGCGGATGACCAATCAGGATCTTTCCGAGCGCGTCGGGTTGTCGCCGTCGCCTTGTCTTCGTCGCGTCCGCGCACTTGAGGAAAGCGGGGTGATCGATCGCTACGTCGCACTGGTCGATCCAGCGAAGCTCAACCTTAGCGTAACCGCCTTTGTGCGTGTACGGCTCGAGCGTCAGGACGACACGGGGCTGGAGATTTTCGAACGGACCGTGGCTTCCTTGCCCGAGGTCATGGATTGCTATCTGATGACGGGTGATTGCGACTATCAGCTACGCGTGCTCGTCCCCTCGCTCGACGCATTCGAAGATTTCCTGCGTCAAAAGCTGACGCGGATCGAAGGCGTCTCCCAATTGACCACCAGCCTCGGTTTGCGGCCCGTCGTCAATCGAACGTCGGTTCCCGTCGCCGAGCGCTGATACGCTCCATCATTCTTGGTCTCCACATTTCGGGTTCGATTCGCGGAGAGCGGGTGCGGCCGATGTGCTTCGTCGGCGAACGACGATGCGGGCATGGCGGGGAAGGGCAGGCCCCTTCGCAAGGCAATGATTGAGACCTTGCACGGCGGTGGAAATCACAATATGACCCGCTGGTCATGTCAAAGATTCTCAAAATCGCAGATGTTCGCCACTGGGTCGCAGGGCACTGGCTTCTAGTCTCAGTAGTAACTGAAGATGGTACCGTCGGCGTCGGCGAGGCGACCTATTTTCCGCATCCGCGAGCGGTGGGTGCGGTGCTAGATGACTTGAAACCCATGTATTTGGGCGCTGATCCTTTTCGGCCAGAATGGCTGTTCCAGCATGCGATCAAGCCAAACTGCATTCGCGATGCGGTGCAGATAGCCGCGATATCTGCCTTGGATCAGGCGCTGTGGGACATCAAGGGAAGGGCGCTGGACGTTCCCGTGCACACCCTGCTCGGTGGGCGCGTTCGGGACAGGGTGCGCGCGATCCTTCTTGTGGAGGCGCCCACCTCGCCCGAACTGATTGCAAGCGCAGTCGCGGCCCGGGACGAAGGCTTCACCGCGATCAAGCTGAAACCCTTCGTGAGCGACTGGGCGGGTCAAGCGACCGGCAAGATGATGCGGACAGTGATCGAAACCGTCCGCGCCGTCCGCGACGCCGTGGGCTGGGAGGTGGACATTGCAGTCGAGATGCACCGCAACCTTCCGCCCGATCTTGCGCGGGATTTTGCCGAGGGCGTGCGACCGATCCGGCCGTATTTCCTGGAGGATCCCGTGATGCCTTTCTCCATGGCGGTGAACCTGCATGCCGCGCGCACCATGGGGGGCACGGTGGCACTGGCGGAGCGGGCAACAAACATCTGGGAATTCCGGGATTATAGCGATTGCGCAGAGGTATCGATCCTGCGGCCGGACATCGGGCTGGCGGGCGGGTTCACGCAATTGCGCAAGATTGCGGCGATTGCGGAGAGCCGGAACCAACGGATCGTCCCGCATAATTTCACCTCTCCAGTCGCAACCGCGGCCCACATTCAGATGGCGGCCGCGACGGTGAACTGGGACGTGCAGGGATATGTGAGGGAAGATCGGGACCCCTGGCGCCAGGTCGTGAAGCGAGTGAACCGCATCGAAAACGGGTTCCTGCATATTCCCGACGAACCGGGCTTGGGTATCGAACTCGATACCGACTATCTGGACCGGGCGACGTACGAGCCGTTCGGCAACAGGCCCAGCTGCAGGCTTGCAGTCGCGATGGATGGCGGGCCGAGGCAGCAATGACTCGTCTTGCCGATATAGGCGCCGGCTTCGCTGGAGCCACCATCCTGGTGGTCGGCGGGCGCGGCGGCGTCGGTAGCGCCGTGGTTGATCAGGCCCTGGCGCTCGACGCCCGTGTCGTCAGTGCATCACGGCGGGGGATCGTGGATTGGGACGCGCCGACCTCCGGCACCATGTCCGAAGCCCGGTTGGATCTTGAAGATGCCGCCAGCATTTCGGCCTTCGCGGAGGCTATCCGGCGGAAACTCGGCGCGATCGACATCCTCGTGCTGGCAGGCGGGACGTCACGGCAGACTCCATTGGAGACGCTGGACGACGCCACTATCGATACGGTGTTCGCTACCAACGCGATCGGTCCGCTCCGGCTGATCCGCGATCTCTCACCGATGCTGAAGGCGGGCGTTGATCCGGTGATCGTGAATATCTCGTCGGTCGCAGCGCGCACCGGCCTGGGAAGCAACATCGCTTATGGCGGCGCAAAGGCTGCCATGGATGCCATGCTGCTGGCGCTGGCGAAGGCGCTTGCACCGTTGGTCCGTACCGTCAGCATCGCCCCGTCTGCGCTGGAAACGCCGTTCGCTGCCGGGCGCGGTCCGGAATTCATCGCCCGCACCATCGCAGTTACCCCGCTCGGGCGACTTGCAAGCCTGGAGGAAGTGGCGACCGCCGTACTCCTTGCCGCGCGCGGGCTCAGTTTCACAACCGGCGCCGTCATTCCCGTCGACGGCGGAAGGAGTCTTTAGGCATGCGCGACGTCATCCTCACCTGCGCTATCACGGGCAATATCACCCGCCCCGATGCGACGCCCCATCTGCCGATCACGCCGGCTCAAATCGCCGCGTCGGCGCTGGAGGCAGAGCAGGCGGGCGCCGCGGTGGTCCATATCCATGTCCGGCACCCCGACGATGGCCTGCCCTCGATGGAATTGTCGCATTATGCCGAGGTGGTGGAGCGCATTCGGGCGGCGAAATCGCGGCTGATCCTGAATATCACGACCGGGCCGGGCGGCCGTTTCGTGCCATCTGAAGCCGACCCGCGCGTGGCAGCGCCGGGGACTACTCTGCTGCCTCCGCTCGAGCGCGTATCTCATGTGAGCGCGCTGGCGCCGGAGATTGCGACCCTCGATCTCAACACCATGAACTCGGGCGAGCAAGTGGTGATCAACACGCCGCGCAACGTGCGCGTCATGGCCGATGCGATCCTGGCGGCCGGGGCGAAGCCGGAGATCGAGATATTCAACCCCGGCGACCTGGTGCTGGCGCGCGAACTGCTGGCGGACCCGCGCTTTGGGCCCGCTCCCATGTTCAGCTTCGTCCTGGGCATCAACTATGGCTGGCCGCCCAGCATCGAGGCCATCCAGCTTGGGCTTTCGATGCTGCCCGCCGGCGCCATCTGGTCGGCCTTCGGCGTATCGCGCCACAGCTTTCCGATGGTGGCTGCCGCCGTTCTGATGGGCGGCCACGCGCGGGTGGGCATGGAGGACAATATCTACCTTGAGAAGGGCCGATTGGCCGTGAGCAACGCGGAGCTGTGCGACAAGGCTGCGCGCATCATTTCCGATCTTGGCGCCCGGGTCGCAAGCCCCGAAGCCGCGCGCGAAATGCTCGGCCTGTGAACTTTCTCGGCAAGCTGCACGTCCTCGATCTGACCGGGACGCCGCGTGCGAGGGGCCGCCAGCACGGCGAGACGCTGCGCGCGGAAATCCACGCCCATCACGGCCACTGGATGCAGGCGATATCCGAAGATCTGGACGAGTCCGCCGGCCCCTATCTCGATCATATGGTGGAAAGCTGCGGCTTCCTGGCGACCGCGCAGCGTATGGCGCCGGAATTGATCGAAGAGCTGCATGGGATTGCCGAAGGGGCGGACATTGCCTTTTCCCGCGTCTTTGCCCGCATGCTGTCCGACGAGGAGCCGTGGTTTCGGATGGAGTATCGGGCGGAGCGGGATACCGCGCCCAAGGGCTGCTCTTCGGTCGGTTCCGATGCCGGACCCGGCTCGCCGCTGCTGATCTCGCAGACGATGGACGTGCCGACCTGGTGGGACGGCGGACAGACGCTGTTGCGATTCACCCAGCCCAACGGCGACCGCGCATTGGTGTTCACCGTTGCGGGGAAGATCAGCCTGTGCGGCATGACGTCGAACGGGCTGGCGATAACCTGCAATTCGCTTCTGCAACTGGGCCATAGTCGCACGGGCCTGGCTGAAGATCTGGTGGTGCGCCGATACCTTGCCAGCGGTTCGCCGGCAGAGGGGCATCGCTTCCTGTGGGACGCGCCGCATGCGTCCGGGCAGAACTATATCCTGCCGGATGGCACGGGCCGCGCCGTCAGCCTGGAGTGCTCGGCAGCCGGCGTCTCGCAGTGGCGCAAGGCAGCCATCGACCGTATCGTGGCGCACAGCAATCACCCGATGGCGAACCGCGACACCGGCTGGTTCGACGCTATCGTCCAGACGATGTCCGACGAGCAACGCGCCGCCCGCTTCGGTTTCACGACCGAGAGCAGGCTGGAGGCGCTCTACGCCCAGTTCGACACGATGGTCCCGCTGGATGTGGCAGGCGCAAAGGCGCTCCTGGCCTGCCGCGAAGGGCCAATCTGCCGGATAGGCGACATAGAGGGCAAGCGGGATGGCTTCAGCTTTGGAAGCCTCGTGATGGAACTGGGCGATACCCCGCGCCTGCACCTGGCGCCCGGACCCGCCGATCGCACTCCCTGGCAGATATTCGAGGCATAGTCCGGCGCGCGTTAGCCGCGTTGGGGTGGGACGCTGCCGCTTTTCTGTTCCAAAGTTCAGGAAAGTTCAGCCTTATGACGAACCCGGATCAGACTTTGCCGTGAGCCGGACGCACCAGACCGTGGCCGCTCTGGCAAGCCGGGCGGCAACCGCTTTTATCCATTGAGAGAAAGAGCCAGGATCGACGCTGGCATAGCTGGATATTGTAGGAAAGGCTTTTGCGTCGGCTTGGCGGGCTTGGCTCCCTAGCGTGGCTGAATGACGGCGCCGGCTTCTGCGACGGCGCTGTTTTCGGCGCCAACATTGGCCACGCCGCGCTTCTCCAGCACGCGCCGTATGGCGGCGTGGCGGCGAGACGTGATCTCGTACCCGCGCATGAGCCATCCCGAAACGAGGAAGCAGATCATTGGCGCGACGATGGCGGTCGTAATCATTCCCCAGGTGGCGGCCTGGCTGTTGACGTCGGCGCTCGGATCGAAGCCGACAATGGATAGCATGTAGAAGCCGAAGGCACCGCCGATCGCGCCGCCAGCCGGATTCAGCAGCGTTCGCATCGCGAAATAGATGCCGGAGCGTGCCTGGCGGGTCTTCAGGCTATCATAATCGGCCATGTCGGACAGCATGGCCACCGGGAACATCATGTTCGGCGTACCCATCGCCGAGACGAGAGCGCCGAACGCCAGAAGAAGGCCGAAGTTCGCCTGTCCGTCCGGCGGGAACAGCAGGTAGCCGGGGAGCAGGATGGCATTCAGTATCTGCCCGCCGGAATAGACGCGGTGTTTGCCAAACCGGGTCGCAAGCCGCGAGCAGATCGGAATCGTCAGGATCTGGGCGGCGGTTGCCACCAGCAGGAACATCACGATCTTGTCGCCAAAGCCGAAATAATTATCGAGGAGGAAGGTGACCAGCGCATAGGTGACGGCCCAGCCGATCGCGGAAACAATGTCTGCGGCGATGAAACGGCGGAACGGACCATTGCGGGTGAAAACGGTGCGCATTTCCAGCAGGCCGTAGCTCTCTCCGCGGGTGACGGTCCCGACCGGAACCACCCAGACCGCGATCAGGATGGCGGTCGGCATCAAGACCATGCCGATCAGGCCCATCATGCGCATCGTGTCCCGATCGAGCGCGCTGGATTTCAGGATACCGATTGCGGGCAGCGAGAGTATTTCCGGGAGCGCGAGGGCGAGTACGCCCCCGACCAGGACGGCCAGCGTCTGCGCTCCCGCGATCCGGCTGCGTTGGGCATAGTCCGCGCTGATCTCGCCCGACCATGTTCGATACGGCGTGTCGATCACGCTCTGCGCAATGTAAAAGCTGATGATTCCAAAAGCGAACCACAGGGTGCCCGCCCCGTCGGGCGGCATGTAGGCGACATAGAAAGCAAAGATCGAGAAGAGGCCGCCACCGATCAGCCACGGCTTTCTCGGGCCGAGGCGGCTCCGTGTCCGGTCCGAAAGATATCCGATCGGCGGATCGATGAGGCCGTTGAGAATGCGGGCGATCAGGATCGCGGTTGCGATGCCCGCGGTCGTTGCTTCGGTATGCTTGGCATAAAATGCCATCAGCAGCGCCGGGAAGGGCGAGATCAGCAGTGCCAGCGGGATGCCGGGCGCGGCATAGGCCGCAAGATGTATGGCGGGGACTTTTTGCGCCGTGCCACCCACGCGTTTCATCCGAACACGGCCTCGCCGCGCTGCAGTTTTTCCATGGTTTCGATGACCAGCGCGTCCTCGCTCTCGGCAAGCGCCGCATGCGCCTTTGTTGGGCGGATGAAGACGGTGAGCTCGGTTACCTTTCCATCAGCGCCGATCGTAAAGATATCGAGCCCGTGTACCTCTACGGTGCCGGCGCTGCTGGCGATGCTTCCCTTGAATTCCATGATCGCCTCGTCACCCGCCGCCCAACTGCGGTCGTAGCGGAAGTTTTCCAGGAGTTGCGGTATGGAGCGAAGGATGATCGCAATCTGCATCGGGTCGGTGACCGGCTTGTGGTGACGCGGGGTGTAGAGCTTTGCACCGGGGGCCACCCACTCGCGGGGATCGCCAATGTCGTTGCGCGCCACCTTGTCCAGCAACATGGCGATGAAGGCTTCGGCGGGCGTTGTCATCGGTGAATCTCCAGAATGGATTGCAGCATTTCCGCGTGCCAGTCGGTCGGCGCATCGGTGCGGTTCAGGCTGCCGGCCAGGAACAGGCCTTCGTCCGGCGCGAACAGCATGCGACCGCTCCACGCGCCTGAGTGGCCCATGAAGCGGAAGCGTCCGAGGCGGGTTTCGAACAGGCCCAGCCCGACGCCGCTGCGCGGCAGGGCAAGACCGGGAGGCGCGTGCAAGTGCGCCATGGCTGTCAATGTATCCGGGCTCCGAAACAGGCGTCCGGCAAGAAGGGCTCGCAGGAAGGCGATCAGAGCGGAAGGGGTAGCGACGAGGCCGCCGCCGCCATAGTCGAAGCTGAGGTTGCCGCCGCTGGCGATCAGGGGCATTTCCCCCATCCAGACGTCGGCATCCGGGTGGGCCATGGCGACAGGACGCGGTTCGCGCCAGGGCATGTAGATCTGGTTTTCCAGCCCGAGCGGCCGGAGAATGCGGGTACGAACGAGCGAGGGGTAGTCGGCGCCGGCAACGGCCTCGGCGATCAACGCCAGCAACATATAGCCGGTGTCGCTGTAGTGAAAGCGCGCGCCCGGGAGCGACAGTGGCGCTGCGGCAATGCCAGAGGCGAGGAACCAGTTGAGGACACCGGCTTCCCGATCATCGGGCGATGCCGGATCCCAGGGAGTCCAGTCACGGCTCGGGTCACCGGCGATCATATGCTGCATCAGCGAGTCGGACGCGGGACCGTTCCGACCGCCGACCTCTTCGGCGCTGTCCTCAAAGCCGTCGCGCAGCCCCGACGTATGAGACAGAAGGTGGCGCAGCGTCGTCGCGGCTGGCGCCAGTCGAGCGGCGATCGCGGGTTCGAACGGCGCGATCGCGGCAAAGCTGGTATCAAGACCGGTGGTGCCGAAACAGCCCTCTTCCGCGAGCTGGAGGATCAGGGTGGCGGTGAAAGTCTTGGCGATACTGGCAGTGTGGAAGGGGGTTTCGGGAGTCATCGCCGCGCCGCCCGGCATGGCAGGACCTGCGGCCCCTTGCCAAAGCAGACTGCCATCGGCCCGCTCAACGCGCAGGCTGGCGCCAGCGGCGCCCGCAAGTTGCGTCAGAAGGGCGCCTGGGTCGGTCATCGCAGGTCCGCCATCCATTCCAGCGTGGCGGCGGTGTCGGTGAACGACATATATTCCGCGCCGTACATGCCTGCGTAGCCTTCGGCTTCCAGCCCGCTGAACAGCGCAGCGAAATCCAGTGTGCCACGGCCCGGGGGCTGGCGACCGGGATGATCGGAGAATTGCACATGTGCGATCAGGTCGGCGTGGGCACGGTAACTGGCCAGCGGGTGTTCGCCGCCGGCGGCGCAATGATAGAGATCGAACAACAGCTTGAGCTTGCCTTCGAAACCCGCCGCAATTTCGGCGGCTTCCGCGGTGGTGCCGATAAGGGCGGTCGGTGCCTCGGCCCTGTTGATGGCTTCCACGAGCAGTTGTACGGGTAACCCCGCCGTCGCGGCGACCGCCTTCGCCACATTGGCGCGATAGGTAGCGAGACAGGCTTCGCGCTTCTCTCCTTCGGGGACCCGCGAAGGGCCGATGTGGAGGAACTGCGGCTTCAGCAGCGATACCGCCTCGACCCCGGCGGCAAGAGCTTGCGCGAAGGCGTCCTCGCGGCCCGGCACGCCGGAGAGGCCAGGGCCCCCGGCCAGAAAATCCCCCATGTCGAGATTGAGGAGCAGGATCGGCAGATCGGCCGTGGTCGAGGCGGCCGCCCAATCCGCGGTGCTGGCCTCCCCTGGAACCTGGATTTCCGCGGCCGCAAAGCCCGCGGCTTTTGCGGCGGCGAAACGATCGGGGATGGAGAGATCCCGCCACATCATCGAGACGCTGGAGCTGAACTGTCTCACGCGGCCGATCTCTCAGCCTGCGCAAATCGGGCGAGGGCCTTGCCCGACCGCTCGAGCGTTTCGGTGATGTCGTCATCCGTCATCGCGGTTGACCCGACCATCAGTCCGCGCGTCGCCGTCAGCACGCCTTCCTGCAGCATGAGCGCGTGCAGACGGCCTATGCGTTGCAAATAGCCCGGACCCGACCGGCTATGGAATGCGCGATAGTCGCGCGCGGGCTCGCGGAACAGTTGCAGGCTGGTCATCGAGCCGAGGCCGTTGGCTCGCATGGTCAGACCCAGCGCCTCGAAATGCTTCTGCAAGCCGGCGCGCAGCGCGTCGCCTTGCCGTTCCAATTGCGCGAAGGCCTCTGGTGTCAGCGCATCAAGTGCCGCGATCCCTGCTGCCATCGACATGGGGTTGGCGGTGAAGGTCCCCGAATGGCTGACCTTCAGTGGCCCGGCCAGATTGTCGAACACGGCCATCGCGGCGCGCGTTCCCGCGACGGCGCCGATCGGCAGTCCGCCGCCGATGACCTTGCCGAGCGCCGTCATGTCCGGGGTGACGCCAAGGCGGCCCTGAGCGCCGGTGAAGCCCGCTCGTCCGCAGAAAACCTCGTCGAATATCAGCACGATGCCATGCTTTGTGCAGAATTCGCGCAAACCCGCAAGATAGGCCTTGTCCGCCGCAACGAAGCCGAGCCGCGCCGGAATGGGATCGATTACCACGGCAGCGAGCTCGCCGGCATGCGCCTCCAGGATAGCGAGCGTCGCCTCGAGATCATTGAAGGGAAAAATCACGGCCTGATCGAGCAGGCTCTGCGGCGTGCCACGGCCGAACGCGGGGCTGGCGGGGCGGTCTGCGGGGCCCCAGTTGTCGGGCGTGGGCAGGAAGCTGGCTTCGACCAAGTCATACTGGCCGTGGTAGCCGCCTTCCGATTTGGCGACCTTGCTGCGCCCGGTGAGCGCGCGGGCGCCCTTCACGGCCACCATCACAGCCTCGGTGCCGGAATTCATGAAGCGTATCTGCTCGGCACCGGGCCAGCGCGCGCAAATGCGCTCGCTAAGCTCCACCTCTGCTTCCGATGGCAGGATGCAACAAAGCATCCGCTCCGCCTGGGCCTTCACCGCTTCCACCGTTGGGCGATGGCCATAGCCGTGGATCAGCGTGGAAAAATTGTTCACCCAGTCAATCAGCACGTCGCCGTCAACGGTGGTCAGCCGACAGCCGTCGCCGTGGCTGCCATAAACCATGGGCGGGCCGAACACGACCATGTGGCGCGTGTTTCCGCCAGGCTGTACGGCGCGTGCGCGTTCGAACAGCGCTTCGGATCGTTCACGCTGCATCCGATGTCTCCTTGGAGGTTGTTCGCGCAGACCAGAGGCGCGTGGGGTCGGTCTCGCCATCCTTGCCGTGCAGCTTCAACCGGGTCGACCAGCCTAGATCCCTGCCGGCGACGAGCAGCACCAGCGCCGCCAGTATCAGCCAGATCCAGATGCTGGGGTTATAGATATTGCCCGCGCCGCCATTGCCGTCCGGCTGCAGCTTGAAGGCGCTGCCGTACATGTTGAGGCAGCCGTGCACGATGATGGCCGGCCAGACGCTGCCACCCGCGAGGTTGACGAAATAGACCGCGACGATCGTCATCGACACGCACATCGAAATGAACAGCCCTTGCCCGAGCAGCAGGTTCGAGAGGCTGTTCTGCCCGGCCAGCAGCAGGGGGATTTCGCGCGGGATATGCCACAGCGCCCACATCACCCCGAGCAGAAGCGCGGCGTTCAGCGGGGTCGCCATCCTGCGCGCGAAAATCGGCCAGGCAAAGCCGCGCCAGCCCAGTTCCTCCAGCAGGCCGCCCTGGTTGGCGAACAGCGCGACCGCCCAGGCGGCGAGGAATGTTCCCAGAGACTGCAGGCCAAATGCTTCCCACAATATGTCCCGCGCGGCGCTGCCTCCCAGGAAATGGGCAGCGGCGGTCGACAGGGCGGCGACGCCGGCCACCATCAGAAGCAGCGCGGCATAGAGCCGCACGCCTTCGCGCCAGCCCTGGTTGCCCAGCAACGGCCGGTAGAGGGACAGGAGTGCCTGCAATCCACCGCGGCCCCAGCCGATGGCGGTTACCAGAAGCGCGGCCACAGTGGGCGCGCCGGGGAAGAACAGGAACATCGAGACCTGCGGCACGCGCCAGTAGGCCATGAGCGTCAGCGGAACGCCATCCTTGTGCGCCGCCCAATAGGGGTGCTCGGCTGCCACTTTGGCCCGCTCGCCATAGAAGTAATCCGCCAGAGGTACGCCGGGCCCTGCGTAATTCGGCCACAGTATCTGGTGGATCACCACATAGGTCCACAGCAGCGTCGCTATGCCGATCGCAATGCCGTAAAACCAGCGAAACGGGTGAAGACGGACGCGCTCTGAAAGACTCAACCCACCTGCTCCTTGAAACGGGTCCAGGCGCGACGCGCTCCGGCTATGGTGAAGTCGATGTCATCATCGGTCATCGGGGTCGAGCCCACAAAGCCTCCGCGCATCGTCAAAAGATCCTCGTCGATCAGCAACTGCTGCAGGATCGGCAACTTCGGTCCAACTTCCGTGGCGAAGGCATGGGCCAGTTCGCGATAATTGGTCATCTGGAGTTCGGTCGGGAGCATTGCCGACAGCGAGCCTTCGCCAAGGACCTGTGCCTTCAGGCCCAGGTCGCGCCGGATGGCCCGCAAGCCCTCGCGCAGACGTTCGCCCTGTGCCGCCATCCGATCGAACACCTCGGGCGTCAGCAGGCGCATCGAGGTGGTGCCGCACGCCATCGCCATCGGGTTTGCGGTGAAGGTGCCGGAGTGCTTGATCTTCGGATCACCGGAATCGACTTCGAACACGCTCATGAACTTCTGCTGGCCGCCGCAGCCTCCGACGGGGATACCGCCGCCGATGATCTTGCCCATGGTGGTGAGGTCGGGCGTGATGCCGAGTTGGCCCTGGAAGCCATGATAGCCGGCCCTCAGCGACCAGACCTCGTCAAAGATCAGCACGATGCCCAGCTTCTCGGTCTCTTCGCGGAGCATTTCCAGATAGTCGCGCGACGGCGATACCATGCCAAGCTGCAGGCGCTGGGGATCAAGAATGACCGCGGCCAGGCTGTCGGCCTCGGCGCGCAGCAGGGTGCGCGTCGCCTCGATGTCGTTCAGCGGCAGGATGGTGACGAGATCCAGCAGGGCTTGCGGATGGCCGGCCTGATAGATTGTGGCATTCGGGGTGCGCGCATCACCCCAGTTCGCCGGATTGGACTGGAAGCTCGCCTCCAGCAAATCGAACTGCCCGTGATACCCGCCCTCCATCTTGGCGACCTTGGGCTTGCCGGTATAGGCGCGCGCGGCCTTGACCGCGATCTGGTTTGCCTCGGTGCCCGAGTTCATGAAGCGTACCCGCTCGATGGACGGGATGCGCTCGCACAGGATCGCGGCAAGCTCCACTTCCCACTCGGTGGGAAGCACCGCCGACATCAGTCGGCCTGCCTGCGTGGCAAGCACGTCGATGATCTCGCGCTTGTTGTGGCCGTGGATCAACGACGAGAAGTTGTTGACCCAATCGATCCTGCGGTTGCCCTCCACGTCGGTCAGCCAGCAGCCGTCGCCGAAGTCCGCGTAGGTCGGGTTGGGCTTCTGGACGACGAGATGACGGGTGTAGCCCGAAGGCATCACCTCGCGCGCCCGGGCGAAGATTTCGGCCGAAACGGTCTGGTTGTGGGTAGAGGATACGCTAGCCATGCATGGCTCCTGAAAGGTCGAACTGGAAATGTCGGGCGGCAGCCGAGCGGACGGCCCTAGAAATTGACGTTGTCGCCGCCCTTGGTGCCCAGCAGCTGGCGGGCTTCCGCAGGTGTCGCGATTTCCAGCCCAAGTTCCTCGAGGATGCGGCGGATACGACCCACTTGCTCGCTCGAAGACTTTGCCAGCTGACCCTTGCCGTACCAGAGGCTGTCTTCCATCCCGACGCGCACGCTGCTGCCCAGCAGCGCGCCTTGGGTGATAATCGGGATCTGCGCCTTTCCTGCCGCGAGGCACGACCAGATATAGTCGTCGCCGAACAGTTCGTCGGCGGTCTCCTTGAAGTGCATCACATGTTTCGGGTTGGTGCCGATGCCGCCGAGGAACCCGAAAACCGACTGGATGAAATAGGGGGGCTTAACCCAGCCCATCGTTTCCAGCATCTTCAGGCTGTAGAGATGGCCGATATCGAAGCATTCATATTCGAAGACGACGCCGCGGTCCTGTCCCAGCTCCTTCGCGATCCGCTCCATCGAGGCGAAGGTGTTCTGCATCGTCAGGTCCTTGGTGGACTGCACGAACAGCTTCTCCCAGTCGGACAGCTTGTCGAAATCATATTTCAGCCCGAGCATCCAGTTGGCGGCATTCATCGGCCCCATGTTGAAACTCGTGATTTCAGGCTCGAACTGTTTGGGCGCGGCCAGGCGTTCGTCCAGCACGTCCTGCCACGCGGACTTCACATCATAGCCGCCGGTTTCGCGGTTGCGGCGGATTGCCGGCTGGCCCGTCGTGATGTTGATGATGACGTCCGACTGGTGCTTGATGCGCGACAGGAACTGGCCATAGACTTCGGGATCGGTGACCGGGCAGCCGCTTTCGGGATCCCGCGCATGCAGATGGACGATGGCCGCGCCGGCCTCGGCCGCTCCCACCGAATCCGCCACGATCTGATCCGCCGTGATCGGCAGATGGGGTGACATAATCGGCATGTGCATCGCGCCCGTCGTGGCGCTGGTAATGATGACCTTGTTCGTTTTGCGCATGTTCACTCCCCCTCAGATTGCAGGCATTTTTTCGTGTGAGAAGCTGGCGTTGCCCGCCAGCATCTGGCCGCCGTCGACGGCCATGATTGCGCCGGTGATGTAACTGTCGGCGTCCGAAGCCAGGAACAGCGCGAGCTGCACCACATCGTCGGTCGTTCCAAACCGTCCGAGCGCGGTTGCCCCCTCGGCCAGCTTGCGCATCGACGGGTTGGGCGCGAGCCGCGCCATTCCTTCGGTGCCGTCGATGGGGCCAGGGACGATGGAGTTCACACGGACGCCGGCCGCACCCCATTCAAGCGCGAGGCATTTCACCAGCATGTCGATCCCGGCCTTGGCCGCACAGACATGCGCCTGCCCGACATAGGGAGCCGAAGCCTGGGGCGCTGAAAGCGCAATCATCGACGCGCCGGGCTTGGCGGCAACCTCGAAGCCGGCGCGAAAGACGTGAAAGCTTCCCAGAAGATCGATGTCGACCACGGTCTTGAAGCCATTTGCCGACAGCGCAGCCGCCGGCGAAAGGAAGTTGCCGGCCGCGCCGGAGATGATGATGTCGAGCGGTCCGTTGGCGGCTGCCGCTGCCGTCATCGCAGCTTCGACGGCGGCATAGTCGCGGACATCCGCTGCGAAACCCAGCGCGCCATTGCCGATCGTCGCGACCGCGGCGTCCACTTTTTCGGGCTTGCGGCTCATGACCGCCACTTTTGCGCCATGCGCCGCATAGGCTTGGGCGATGGCAAGATTAATGCCGCTGGTGCCACCGGCGATGAATGCCGAGCGGCCGACGAGCAGGTTTGAAGCGAAGCTCAATTCAGGATTCCTTGAAAGGCTAGAGGTTGTCCCGCGCAGGGCCAGTCGAGCGCGATGAGGCGGCCGGTCGACGACAGCGTCACCAGTGCAGTGGCACCTGAGAAGGCGATGTTGGTGGCGTAGAAATCGTCGATCGGGGTGAAGGTGCGGGCGGCGCCGTCCGGCGAGACGCGCCAGATTCCGCAATTGTTGAAGCTTGCGACGCAGATATGCCCCTCGGCATCGATCGCCAGGCTATCAAGTGCGGAACAGCCGTCGAAGGCGGCGAGCAGGCGGCCGCCACCCGGGGCGGGCCAGGGCAGGGGCTGCGGCTTGCCGGGTGCCGACAGATCGAACGCGAGCAATCGGCGCGTGATCGTCTCGGCGACATAGAGCGTGCGCTCGTCGGCCGACAAGCCGATGCCGTTGGGCGTGACAAGCCCGGTAAGAATGGGTTCCAGCCGACTGCCGTCCGGCCTGCCAAAGTGCACAGCGCCCAGTCCAAGCGAATTGGAGGTGCGCTTGCCGTGGTCCGTCATGTAGAAATTGCCGGCGCGGTCGAACACGATATCGTTCGGAGACTGGAGCGGGATGCCGGCGCTTTCGCTGTAGAGGCGTGTAACCCTGCCGCTATCGAGATCGACGCGTTCGACCCAGCCAGGCTCTTCGGCCTGATGGGTGGGGCGGACCCAGCCATTTGTTTCGCGGGTATAGGACCAGCCGCCCGAGTTGGCGATGACGACGCAATTTTCCGGGCCGACGGCGGCCCCATTCGGCCCGCCGTCCAAGCTGGTTATGACCTTAAGGTCACCATTGGATGCTATATGCGTAAGCGCTTTTCCGGCGATCTCCACGACGAGTGCGCTGCCATCTTCAAGGGCGATAGGGCCCTCGGGGAAGCGCAATCTGTCTGTGATCGTCCGGTAGGCCATGACTGTAGCATCACTCTCTCTTTCGAAAGAGATATGACCCACAAGTCATGTTGGCAAGATTTATTTTCGGGCGGCGATTTCCAGGTAGAGCGCGCTATGGTCGAGATCGGCATTTGGGCCGCTCGCCATGCGTTCGAACAGCGTCTCCGCAAGGGCTGCAAACGGCAGATCCAGACTGGTTTCGGTTGCTTGTGCGACGATCGTGCGCATGTCTTTCGCCTGCACGGTCGCGCGCGCGCCGGGCTCGAAACCCCGCTCCAGGATGCGCGCGCCGTGCTGGCGCCAGATGGTGGAGTCGGCAAAGCCGCCCATCAGCGCGCGGTGCACCGCCTGCGCGTCGCCGCCGCCGGCCTCGACAAGCAACATGGCCTCGGCCACCGCGCCGATCGTGACGCCGACAATCAGCTGGTTGGCCAGCTTGGCGAGCTGTCCCGTGCCCGCAGGGCCCACGTGCGTTACGCGCCCCATCGCTTGCAGCACGGGGGTGGCCCGGCGAATATCGGCATCGCTGCCGCCGGCCATGATGCTGAGCGTCGCTTCGATCGCGCCGGTTTCGCCGCCGGAAACCGGCGCGTCGACACAGCCAAGCCCCATGGCGGCAAGTTTTGATGCGATCAGGCGCGAACTCGCAACGGGGATGGAGCTCATCACCAATATTGTGCCGCCGGGCGCCAGTTCGGATGCCACGCCAGCATCGAAAAGCAGCGCTTCGCAGGCGGGGCCATCTGTCAGCATCAGAAGGGCGAATTCGGCGCCGCGCGCTGCAAGAGCGGCATTTTCCATTGGCTCTATACCAGAACCGGCAAGCGCTGCGGCCTTTTGCGGGCTGCGGTTCCAGGCACGCACCCGATGCCCCGCGCGGGCAAGGTTCCGCGCCATCGGCGCCCCCATTATCCCGGTGCCGAACAGCGCGATGTCAGACATGAATCAATCCCTGGTTGAGAAGGCCAGGGCCTCCAAGATGTCGCCAGCTTCGTCGGCTGGAGGGTTTTCGCCGTAAAGTGCGCGATAGGTCATCACGGCATGCAGGCGGCACAGAAACTCGGGGTCCTGGTCCTGCGGCTGACCGGTGTCCGTGCCCACGCGGGTTCGGGCGAACAGGCTTTGGTCGAGCATCCCGCCAGCGGTCCGGATCGCCAGCAAGAGCATCTGCTCGTTGTAGCCGGGGTCCAGCCTCGCCAAAGTGGACTCCAGCGCATAGGATACGACACTGGAATTTCGTTCGTGCCAGAGGGCGCGTATGTCGTCGTCGGTTTCGCCCATTTGAATGATGCAGCGAAGCACCCCGGCATTGCGCAGGAAGCTGCGCTCGTACCAGGTCACGAACGATAGGGAATTCGCGAAGCGGGTGGCCCGAGGCGTGAGTTGCGGAAGGGTCTGGCGCTCGAAATCCACAAAACTCCGGGCGAGATCCCTCAGGAAGTCGTCCTTCGTCTTGAAGTGGATATAGAAGGTGCCCTTGGCCAGCCCGGCGTCGGCCGAAACCTCTTCCACATTCATGTCCCGGTAGCCGACGGTGTCCAGCAGCCGGGCCCCGGCTGCCAGAAGCTTCAGCCTTGTCTTCTCGCCCGAGCGCACCTTGCGGATTTCGACGGCAAGCGCCTCGAGATAGGTTGTGAACTTTATACTGGTAAGCTCCGACAACGTCCACGCCTTCCTGCCCTGATGGACGTTGCGTTAGCGCGGAATCCCGGCGTTGTCGACGCTCCCTCCCGCTCCTGCAAATCACCGTTTTCAGAAGCGCATCCCTGCGCGAACGCCTATCACCCGGGGCGAGCCCTGGAAGTAGAGCGTGTTGCCGGTAAGCGGATCGCCGCCGCCCGGATTGGAACCGTTCGGCGCGTAGAAAGTGGACAGCGGCACGAAGGCGTTGAACAGATTTTCGGCGTAGAGTTCGAGCCGGACAGGGCCTTGCTCGATGCCCGCGCGGAGGTCGAACGTCGTAAAGCCCGGCGTGTTCTCGACCGGCGTGCCGACCCGCAGAAGGCCCGAAAGCGCATTGCTCCGATGGCTGACCGATGCCCGGACAAAGCCGGTCATCTTCTTCGTCAGCTCCCCTCGCCAGGCGATCGAGCCCGATGCGGCGAAATTGGCCGTCCCTGGAATGCGCACCTTGTCGACGGGCGTTCCCGAAGCGATCACATCCTTAAGCTCGGTATCGAGAATCGCGGTGTTTGCCGCCAGCGTGAAGCCGCCCCCGATATCGAACTGGCCTTCCAGCTCAAAGCCGATGCTGCGCGCGCTTCCGGCATTGCCGATGACTTCGCCGACGCCGCCTGTTCCTTCCTTGGTGACAACCTGCAGGTCGTTCCAGTCATTGTAGAAGACCGCACCGTTCAGCGTTGCGCGGCCATCGGCGAGCGTGGATTTCACGCCAACCTCATAGGCGGTCATGCGTTCGGAGGCGTAGTTCTTGTCGGCAGGCGTGGCGCCGGGAACCAGCACATAGAGATCATTCTGCCCGCCAGAGCGGAAGCCGCGGCTGATCGAGGCATAGAGCATCGCGGCGTCACTCGGCTTGAAGCGCAGCGAGACGCGCGGGTTGAACACATTCTCCTCGTCCGCCGAGTTGTAGGTGGCGGGGAAGGGGATCCCGCTGAACAGGCTGGTGGCAACCGTTGTCGACTTGCGCTTGTCGTTGAAGAAGCGACCGCCGGCGAGAAATTGAAGGCGTTCGGTGATATCGAACGTGCCTTCGGCGAACAGGGCGATCTGCCGGCTGTTGCTGTCGCTGATCGAGTCCAGGTCGCCGGAGCCGGGCTGCGTGAACCCGCACAGGCCGCCGCACAGGATGTTGGCGATAAACGCCGGCATCAACGGCTCCTGCGGAGCGCGGATCCGAAAGTTGACGTCGCGGTTGCGATAGAAGCCGCCTGCGGTCAGTTCGAAGGGGCCGCCAAAATCGGAGACAAAACGGATCTCCTGATTGAATTCCTTGACGCGCAGATTTTGGTCGGCCCGCGAGCCTTGGAACACGAAGGCGCCACCGGAAAGCGGTGCTGCAATCTGGTTGGCCAGCGCCAGAATTCCGAACTGGTCGAGCGTCTGATCGATGCGGCGATTGAAATAGTTCGTGGACGACAGGACCGTGCCCTTGTCGAAGCGCTTTTCGAGGACCAGCCCGTACAGCTCAAAGTCGTCGTTCATGCCTTCGCGGGCCGTGGAGAAATAGCCCGTGCCGTCGCGTCCGCCACGGTTCTGGGCGCCCCGATCGGCTCGGCTGAACATGACGCTGGCGGTCGCCGTGAAATCATTGTCGGGGGTGAAGGCAAGCTGTGCCCGCCCGCCCCAGCTATCGGAGCTGTTGGCGTTGGGAGTGGTGCCGGATTTCGTGAAAATGCTGCGGACATCCGGAGCGCCGGGGCCGAGAATGGGATTTGGCGACGCCAGGAACTGGGCGGTGATGGTGGCGCTGGTGCGATCGATCCAGCCGCCGTCCTGTTGCCAGAATCCGACGGCGCGCAGGGCCAGCTTGTCGTCGACCAAGGGCAGGTTGATCATCCCGTTGACGGACGCGTTGGTTCCACCCGACTTGACGCTGCCGAGGTCGCCCTCGATCGACGCCGCGACTTTGGATGCGTTGGGCTGGTTGGTGATGACGCGGATCGTGCCCGCCATCGACCCTTCGCCGAAGATGGTGCCCTGGGGGCCGCGCAGCACCTCCATTCGGGCGACGTCGAACAGAACGGCGTCGGGGAAGTAGCCGCCGACCGAGAATGGCGCCTGGTCGATGTACAGACCGACTGCGGTGCCGGTGGCGCCAAAGATGTTGAAGGTGTTGAGTTCGGAGATGCCGCGGACGGCAATTGCGCCGGTCCCGGCCTGCGAGGTCCGGAATTCCACGCCAGAGATATTTTCAAGCGCCGAAGCAATATCGGTTGCGCCGGCACTGCGAAGGTCGTCGGAGGTGAGGACGTTGATCGCGATCGGCACGTTCTGCACGGACTCGGCGCGCAGGGTTGCGGTGACGATGATTTCCGTGGTGTCTTCTTCCTGCGCTTGTGCAGGAAGTGCAGCCAGCCCCAGGCTGCAAGCGGACGACAAAAGGATAACGCGGTGCAGCTGCTTCATCGGAAACCTTCCTCAACACTCCCCAAGGCCCGTGGGCCTTTGGCCATTTTTGGCCAGACCAGTATTATGACTGTTCGGTCATGTTGAGGGTTCGCATTTGTCCTGTCAAGTGCCTATATATTTCCACGGAAAATGAAGGCGGGGCACGGATTTAGATCACATTATGACCCAATAGTCATAAGATGTGCGGCTGAAAATCGTGGCGGATTTTGTACAAATTGCCTGAGCGCGCGAAGCAGGTCCGCGCCCTTCGTCCTGTCGGTCGCCCGCTATGACGAGGCGGCTTTCGCTAGCGATTTTCGGCATCCGGCCCCGTCGCGGTGCCTGCTCTCGCCGTCAGGGAGCCGCTGCGATCGTCAGGGCCAGGACCGCAAGAACCGACGCCCCGATTGCCGCCAGTATCGCCGCTTGCGGCCAGCGCGACAGCAGCAGGACGAGCAGCAAGCCCGCGCCGGCCAGCATGCCGATGAACGCGACCGGTCCCTGATAAGGGCCGAAAAGATGGACTGCCTGCCAAGCGGCAATCGCCAGTATCGCGACGGCGAGCGCCTGCAGCGCCCCGACGGGAGGGAGCGGGCGAAGGGCGATGTCCCGTCGAAGGCGCGTGGTCGTCAGCGCCAGGCAGGCGAGCCCGGCATAGGACAGCAGGGCCGGCTCAAGCTGCATCGGCGGCCCCCTGCAAAGGCGCGCGCGTCGCGGCGCGCTCGCGGACGGGCCGTGCCGAAGGCGTCGCGGTGCGCCAGGAGGCAAAGGCGAGAAGGGCCCCCGTCGCAATCATCGCCAGGTCGAAGGCGGGAAACAGCATGTCGCCCTTGGCAAGCGACGTGAAAAATCCACGCGTCGTCGTCAGCGCGTTGACGATCGGCAACGCCAGGAACGCCGCCGCACCGATCGCGAGCGTTTCGGTCCAGGCGCGGCGGATCGGGCGCAGGCAGGCCACGGCAGCCAGCCCGAACCAGGTCCAGAACATGATGCTGACTTCGATGTCGGCTCTTGCGGGCAGCGCCACCGGAAGCAGGCGGTTTGCCAGCAGATAGGCCGCCATGCCGACGGGCAGGCAAGCAATCGCCCCGACATTCAAACGCTCGGCCAGGCGCAGGCCGAAAAAGGGCGCGGCGTTCGGCCGCTTGCGCTTGACCGTCCAGAGCACGAGCCCGGTGCCGACCATCGCGGTCCCGGCAAGGCCAAGCAGGAAGTAGGTCCAGCGCAGCACCGGGCCGGCAAAATTGCCCATGTGCAGGCCCAGCATCACGCCGGCGGTTTCGGCGGCCGGGCCGGGCGATGGCGACGCCGACAGCTGGCGACCGTCGACGCCCGAAAAGACGATCGATCCGCCGCGCGCGTTCAGCCGGTCCTTCGAATTCTGAAACAGGCTGATCGTCGCCGCCGCATCATTGGGGTAGCGGACGACCATCGTCGCCGGGCTACCGCCGTCCCATTGCCGCGAGGCCTGGGCGATCAGCGGCGCCACGGGCGTCAGCGCCGCAAAGCGCCCCGTCGCTTCGGCGTCGGGTTCGGCGCCGAATACCGCGGTCTCGAACGTCGACATATCCTTGTAATTGGCGACGACCGGCCACGGCATGTACATGGCGACCAACGTGATGAGGCCGGTATAGGTGATCATCGCGTGAAAGGGCAGGGCGACGACAGCCGAGACATTATGCGCGTCCAGCCAGCTCCGTTGACCCTTGCTCCAGCGCAGCGTGAAGAAATCGACGAAGATGCGCTTGTGCGTGATGACGCCCGATATGATCGCGGTGAGCATCGCGATCGCGCATAGTCCGGCGAGCCAGCGCCCCCAGGGGTGCGGTATCTGAAGCTGGAAGTGGAACCGATAGAAATGCTCGCCGCCGCGCGTGTCGCGTGCGCTGAGCGCCTCGCCCGTCGCGGGATTCAGGCGCAGTTCCGAGCGGCGCGGGGCCGGCTTGGCATTGGGATCGGGATTGGGGCGGTCCCTGATGAAGACGCGCGTCGAGGTCGTGCGCGCATCGGGCAGCGAGATGAACCATTGCTCGGCATCCGGCGCCAGCTTTTGCAGATGGGCGACTGCCGTGCTTGCTGCGGTTGCCGTGGAAACGGGGCGAAGCTCGATCTCGGGCTGCATCCAGCGGGTGATCTCCGGCCGGAAATAGCTCGCAGTGCCGGTCAGGAACATGGCGAACAATATCCAGCCCGCCAGCAGTCCCAGCCATCCGTGGATCCATGCCATCGACTGGCGAACGCCCACGGCTGCTTTCGGCGCGGTCTTCGAGGCCTTGCTCACAACGCAGGCCCCAACAGCCACAGGCATCCGATAGACGCAATGGCGACGCCCCAGATCACCGCCGCAACGCGCGCGAGACGGGGTTCGTGAAAGGCCCAAAGAATAAAGCCGGCATAGACGAGGAACGACAGGATCATTGCCCAGATCGTCGCTTCGGCTCGGTCCATCGGGGCGATCCGCGCGGCGAGCGACACGCTGCCGGCCGCGGCGGCATAGCCGCCGATCATCGCGGTCACGGCGCGCGCCGTCATCCTACCGCTCGCGAAAATTGAACCCGCCATCCGTCCGTGCATCCCCGATTGATCGACTGCGCCTTGCCCTAACCAGAATATGTGACTAGCTGCAACTGCGAATCGATCTCAATAGCAATAAGGGGGTAAAATGAAGCCGAATATGGGTGCCGAAATGGCGTCGAATCTATCGCGCGTGGCGCTTGCCGCCGCGATGCTTGCAATCGCGCAGCCGGCCTTTGCCGAAGTGAACGAGGAGAGCAGTTCCTCCAGCGAGACGATCGTCGTGACCGGTCTTCGCGATGCCGGCGTGTCGTCGGCGACGAAGACCGGGACGCCGCTGATCGAGACGTCGCAGACGATCACCGTCATCGACAGCGAGGAGCTGGAGCGCCGCAACGCGATCTCGCTCAATCAGGCGGTCGGCTATGTCGCGGGTGTTGCCGCGAACCAGCGCGGCGGCACCGTTTCGCGATATGATCAGATGAATCTCCGCGGCTTTGCCCCCGGCCTGTACCTCGACGGCATGCGGTTGATCGCCGGACCCTATTCGACGCCGCAGACCGATTTCAATCGGATCGACCAGATCGACATCATGAAAGGGCCGGCCTCGGTCCTTTACGGCAGCGGGACGCCGGGTGGCCTGATCAACCTGTCGAGCAAGAAGCCGGAGGGCGAGGCCTTCGGCCGCTTCGAGGCCCAGGTCGGCAATTACGACAGCCTGCGCTTTGTCGGCGACGTCAACCAGCCGCTCGATGCCGAAGGAAAATGGCGCGTACGCCTGGTCGGCGGATGGCAAAAGACCGACGGCTTTACGCGCGATACCGAAAGCGAGCGCTATCATGTCAGCCCGATGCTCGCCTTCGTTCCCGATGATCGGACGAATATCACGCTGATCGCATCCTATCAGCACGCGCCGTCGGGCGGCGGCTATTCGGGCGTGCCCGCCTATGGCAGCGTCCTGTCGAACCCGAACGGGCCGCTCGACCGCCGGATCAACACCGGCGATCCGGCCTATGAGGTGTACGACCACAAGCAGAAATCGGTGGCGCTGCTGTTCCGCCGCGAGCTCAACGATCATCTGGCATTCCGGTCGAATTTCCGGTTCCAGAACAACAAGCTCAGCTATCGACAGCTTTATGTCGCCGGCTACGCGACGACCGGCACCGGGCTCAACGTCAACACCGACTACAGCCGGATTATTCGCGGTGGCGGCGGTGCGGACGAGGATTTCGACACGCTGACGCTCGACAACAGCCTGAACGCCAAGTTCAACACCGGCGGCATCCAGCATGACGTCCTGGTCGGCCTCGATTATCTGCGGATCACGGGCGAGAATTTTCAGCAGTTCAACACGGGGCAGACCGCCAATCCGCTGACGAGCATCCCCAATCTCAGCCTTTATGCGCCCGTCTATGGCGGCACGATGCCCAGCCTCGACCTGACCTTGCTGTCGTCGGCTTATACCAACAGCTACAGCACGCGTGACCAGGTCGGCCTCTATATTCAGGATCAGGTGACGATCGGCGGCCTCCATCTGATCGCGAGCGGCCGTTGGGACTGGTACGACCAGCGCACGCTCAACAAGCGGAGCCGCGTGCTCACGCCGCTGTCGCAAAGCGCTTTCACGATGCGCTTCGGCGCGCTGTACGAGTTCGAATTCGGCGTGTCGCCGTACATAAGCTACACCGAATCCTTCGAGCCGCAGGCGGGCGCCGACTATCTCGGCAATCCCTTCTCGCCGACCACGGGCAATATGTATGAAGCTGGCCTCAAATATCAGCCCCGCGGCCTGAACGCGCTTTTCACGCTGTCGGCCTATGAGCTGAAGCGGCAGAATGTCCCGGTCGGTGACCCGCTTGCGGGAACCGGCGGCCGTCCGGCCAACTCGCAGGTCCAGATCGGCGAGACGCGCGTCCGCGGCGTCGAGCTAGAGGCGCGCGGCGAACTGCGCCCGGGCCTCGACCTGATCTTTGCCGGCACCTATGCGGATGCGGAGATCACGCAGGGCACGCCCGCGGTGGCTGCCGTTGCGCCGACGCTTACCCGGCTCGGCACCAGCGGGACGCCGACGACCACCGGCACGCCGGCGCTGGGCGTTCCCGAATGGCAGGCTTCGGCATTCGTCTCGTATGATTTCGGTCGGGGCGGTGCCAAGGGATCTCTGGGCGGCCTCAGCCTGGGAGGCGGCTTCCGCTATGTCGGCGGTTCCTATGGTTCGACCAGCTACAAGGTCGTGAACAGCGTCACGACGTTCGAGATGTTCCGGACGAACGGCTTCACGCTGTTCGACGCGATGCTGGCCTATGATCTCGGCCATGTCAGCCCCTCGCTTGATGGGCTCAGCGTTGCGGTGAATGCGCAGAATCTGTTCGATACGCGGCACATCTCTGCCTGTCCCTTCTCGAACAGCTGCTATTTCGGCGCATCGCGCACCGTTGTCGGATCGCTCCGCTATAAGTGGTGATCGGCTGCGGCGCGGCCGCGTCCGGGACAATGGCGCCAGCCCCCGATCGACCGATCGGGGGCTGGCGTCGCAGCGCGGATCGAAGGCCTGATCGCCGATGGCAGGCGGCGCCGAGATAATCGCGCGAAATCGGGCCGCAAGCGCTTGGCGTTGCTAATGTTTTGCAATAGAGGAATTTCGGACTCGCCGCCGCGACCGCGACAGGATTTTGCAAAGTGAATGGCCCGACCAAAATGTTCGCCGCCCATCGACGTTCCGAGACACGGACGCTCGGCCACGGGCGGTCGCGCTATGGCGACGGGCGGCGCGTCAACTGGGTTGCGATGCTGTTGTCCGCGGCTTCGGGTGTCGGCCTTTTGGCGTTTCTGGCCGCGCTGGAAATGGATCAGATCATCAAGGTGGGGCATCCCGCCACCATCGTCGAAATGCTGAGCGAACCGCCGCCTCCTGCTCCGCCACCGTCGCCGCGCGAGGCGATGCCGGTGGAGACGATCGTGCCGCGCAGCCCGGTTGTTGCACCGGCGCCGCTCGTTCCGACGATCATGCCGCCGCCGCAGATGTCCACATCGTCGGCGCCTGTGCCCGAGGTTCCCGCGGCGCCTGCCGCCGCGCCGTCGCCGGCACCTGTCGCACCGGCGATCGAGAATGCAGGCGACCTTTCGTCAAAGATGATCGAGGCTCGCCCGCCACGCTATCCCCTGGACTCGCGCCGGAAGCATGAGGAGGGGACGGTCGTCCTTTCGGTGCTCCTCGGAACCGATGGGCGCGTTACGGAAATCTCGATCTCGCGCAGCAGCGGGTCGGAACGGCTCGACCGCGCCGCGCTCGATGCGGTTCGTCGCTGGCGCTGGTCGCCGACCCGCCGCGGCGGTGTGCCCGTGATGGTGCGCGGGCTGGTCGAGATACCGTTTCAGCTTACCCGCGGCTAGGCCGCGCCGCGCCGCGCCGCTGGCGCGATGACAGGTCGGTGAAGGGTAATGGCGGTAAATGGGCGGCATGACCGGCCCATTCTCCCTGTTCGACGCGCTCGATACGCGCAGCCACCCGCAGCGAATGATGCTCACGGCCGAGATGCATCTGCGCAAGCCGCTGCGGCTGGAAGCACCGTGCCAGATGATCCAGTTCGTCATGCTGGCCGACGACCATGAGGTCGATGCCGCCGAATGCTTCCTGCGCCAGCACATATCGGCGACGGCGCGGCCGCGGCGGTTCTGGACCGGCGAAGTCGACGGCTTTGCCTTTGCATTCGAACGTCACAGCGAATTCATCACCTATAGCTTCATCGCGCCCGGTCGCCGCAGCATGTTGTTTGACGTGGCGCAGTTCGCGCCGATCAAATCGCACGTCGATGCCATCCCCGGAAAGTTGATCCGCGCCAACCATGTTCAGTTGCTCGACACGGGATCGGGGCTCCCGGCTGCCGAACAACTCGCGCGACATTTTTCCCGCGATGACTTGATCAGCAGTACGGCATCGGACGGCAAGGCGCTGATCTGGACGGATTTTCGTATCCATGAAGACGGGTTCGGCCGCCTGTTGATCGCCGATCGCGGTCTGGCGGGAAGCGATGCCAGCCTGTTGACGCAGCGGCTTCAGGAACTTGGCAATTACCGCAAGATGGCGCTTCTCGGACTTCCGATCGCGCAGGACATCATGCCGCGTATCGATCTGCTCGAACAGCAGCTTGCCGACGTCGCGCAGCGTATCGCCGACGAACGGTCGGACGATGAAGCGATGATGGCCGACATATCCAGACTGACGGCCGAGGTTGCCCGTATCGGCGCGCAGACCCGATATCGGATGAGCGCGACGCAAGCCTATGCCGAGATATGCCTCGACCGGCTCGATAGCCTGGATGTGCGGCCGGTCGCGGGCTTTCCGTCACTCGGCGATTTCACCGAGCGACGGTTGCTCCCGGCGATGCGGACGTGCGCGGCCTTCACCAGGCGTCTCGACGATCTGGCGGAGCGTGCCGCCTGGACCGATGCGTTGCTCCGCACGCGGATCGACACGCAGCTCGCGCGCCAGAACCGGAACCTGCTCGCGTCGATGAACCGGCGCACCAAGATGCAATTGCGCTTGCAGCAGACGGTGGAGGGCCTGTCCGCGGTCGCCATCAGCTATTATGCGATCGGGCTTCTCGGATATCTGGTGAAGGGGACGCATTTGCTGCATCCGGCGCTATCCGTAGAGGTGCTTCTCGCGCTGCTTGTTCCCGTCGTCCTGATCGCCGTCATGCTGGGCCTTCGGCGCCTTCGCCACGCCGGCGATGTGGATTGAGGCAGGGAAGGGAAAAGCTGACCGTCGTGCCCGGTCCATCGCCCAGCGACAGCGCGGCGCCACGGCGGTCCGCGATCGCCTTGACGATGGCCAGCCCCAGGCCGGACCCTTCGCTGTCGCTCGCCAGGCGTCGGAACGGCTCGAATATCGTCGCCCGCGCGTCGGCGGGAATGCCGGGGCCGTCGTCGCATACGCGGATCGTCACGCAATCGGGTGCCTGCTCGACGACCACATCGACGGCGCCGCCCTGCCGGCCATGGCGGAGCGCGTTGTCGACCAGATTGCGCAGCACCGAGGCAAGCTCGAACTCCGGCACCGGAACATCGATCTCTGTTTCTCCGACGACGCCCAGATCGATCGCGCGCGCGTCGGCAAACGGCATCATGTCGGCGACGACTGCGCGGACGACGGGGCCGAGCGC
>JAFKLT010000087.1 GCA_017309275.1 Sphingomonadales bacterium
AAGGCCCCCGACGAAGGCGGCAAGATCGCCTTCGGCGCGATGGCGGGATTGGGCCTCTATTCGCTCGACATCAGCGATCCTGCGAACATCCGCATCGTCGGCCATGTCAATCAGGTGCCGAAATTCGCCGGCACCGAGTTCGATAATGTCGACCTCAGCCAATATGAGCGGACAGGCTATATCTTCTCTAACGGCTACCCGATGAACGACGAATGCTATGAGCCCTATAAGGACATCCTCGTCATCGATGCCCACGACCCCGCCGACCTCAGAATCGTATCGAAATTCCCTCGCCCGACCCCGCCACCCGATGCCGCCTTCACCGATTTTTGCCAGCGGCGCGGCAGCTTCGGTCCGAAACGATCGGGCTATCTGACGCAGCCCGGACGCTTCCGCGACGGTCTGGTCGCCTATGCCTTCTACAACGCGGGGGTTCAGCTTTTCGACGTCAAGGATCCGACCAAGCCGAAGATTGCCGGCTATTTCATCCCGCGCTTTCCGACCGACGCCGAAACCGGCGGTCAGTCGCAGGGTAATCTGGCCTATGGCGTGTTTGCCGAATATGACCGGAACATCCTGTGGGTTTTCACCAACCACGGCTTCTATGCGCTATCGTCGCCGCTTATCGGCAAGCCGTCGTTCAAGGCACCGGCAAAGCCCTGGCCGCCGCGCCCGTGATCCGGCGAAACCGCCGCGGTCTCAGGAGCGCGGCGGCAGATGCCGATCGACGACCAGCATCGCCGCCGCCAGCACCAGCAGCGCCGCAGCAACCAACCCGAAGAAGAGCAGCAGTCCGTTCGGTCGCGCCAGCAGCAGACCCGCACCAAAGGCGCTGGCAATCGCGCCGAGCCGCCCGACGCTTATCGAATAGCCAATCCCGGCCGACCGGCACTCAACCGGAAAGACATGCGCCGACAAGGTCAGCAGCAGCACTTGCAGCGACAACACCCCCGCTCCGGCCAGCGCCACGCCGAACAGGACGGCGGCGTGCGGCACGCCGGGCGTCTGGAGCAGCACCGCCCAGATGGCGAGCGCAGCCAGCCCGCCACAAATCGTTCCGATCACCGTTCGCCGCGAGCCGATGCGCAGCATCAGCCAGGTCAGCACGAACGAAGTCACGACGCCCGACAGGTTGAGGATCATCGCGCCGCGGATCGCACTCGCCATCGCAAAGCCGGCGCCGGTCAACAGAACCGGAACCCAGCTCAACAGGGCATAGACCGCCATCAACGCCGCAAAGAAGGCGATGCTCATCCCGATCGTCGAACGCCGCAGAGACGGCGCAAAGACATTGCCGCCGTCCGCCACGAGCGGAGGCGGAGCGAACGGCCCCGCGGCCGTCCCGCCGGCCTGCGCGATCAGCCCCGCGATACGCCGATCGGCATCGCCGCGGCGCGACAGCAGAATGGGCGATTCAGGAAGCTTCCACATCATGGCGATGGCCAGCAACAGCGGCAGCGCGCCTCCGACCAGAAAGGCCGCCGGCCAACCATAGGCGGGGATCAGCCACGACGCGAGCCCCGCGCCGACGATGCCGCCGCACGGCACCCCGACCGAGATCACGGTTAGGGCATAGTTGCGCGCGCGCGTCGGCATCCATTCGGCGACCAGCGCCGTTGCATTGGGAACAGCCGCGCCGAGCCCCAGGCCGGTAATAAAGCGCAGCACCGAAAAGCTGGGCACGTCGCGGCACAATGCCGTCAGCATGGCCGTCACGCCGAACCAGAGCGCAGCACCGATCAACGCGGCGCGCCGCCCATAGCGATCGCCGATCCGGCCGCCGACGCTCGTCCCCACCGCCATGCCCAGCAGCGACGCCGCCATGACCGGCGCGAGCGCTGCCGATCCGATCTTCCAATCGGCCAGGATCGCGGGCGCAGCAAAGGCCGCGAGTTGGATATCGAAACCGTCGAGCAGGATCACCCCCGCCACCAGCGCGAGCACGCGCGCATGGAAGGCGGTGAAACCCAGTTCGTCGACGACCTGCTGGACCGCAGCGGCCTTCCCCTCATCCGCGCTCATGCGTCCGCACTCATACGAAGACCATCGTGCCCGACAGCCCGCAGGCGCGCCGTACCGAGCTGTGCACCGCCGCCGCCATCTCGCTCCCCGATACGCCGCGTGCGGGCTGCTGACGACGGATCGACAGGCGGGACCCATCGCACCCGCGCGCCTCGACGGAGAGCTCCAGATGGTCGATTGCCGGGTCGGCCACCAGCCGCGCCCGGCAGCGGTCCAGCCCCACCGTCGCAAGCGCGCAGGCGACCATCGCATTGACATTGTGCGGGTATCGCGACGCGATGTCGCGGACGCTGCCGTCGAACAACACCGTCTCCTCCATGATCGCTCCCTCGCCTTCGCCCAGGCTGGCCGGCGGCTTGCGAAAGCTGATCTCCACCGCGTCCCACATGTCGCGCCACTCGACCAGGCTGTCCAGTCCGACCAGCGCACCATGCGCGACGAGAAGCGACCGACCCGAACGCGCCGCCGCGCCGACCAGACGGTCGCTGAGCGCGTCGTCGGCCAGCGCCGTGAGCGAAAGCGGCATATAGTCTGCAAAGCCGAGGATGGCCTCGCCATGGCGATGGCTCACCTCCGGCCCTGCAATCTCGACGACCAGGTCCGGCGCGCGCGCGCCTGCTTCGGACAGGTCGTCGAGGATCAGGTCGGCGGGGAGCCCGGCCAGCCGTTCGGGCGAGCGACCGTGCACGAAAACGACCTCGGCCGATCCACGGTCGGCGGCGAGGCGCCGGTAGAGTTCAGCCCCGATGAATCCGAAGCCGATCAATCCGATGCGCATCGCCGTTCGTCCGTCTTGAGATCAATATTTCCAGCGGATCGTCGCGCCATAGGTGCGCGGCGGATTATAGGAAACCAGGACCGACCCGATGACGTCGCTCTTGCCCGATTCATACAGCTCGTTCGTCAGGTTCTTCGCCCAGATGCGGAATTCCCATTTGTCGTCGTCGGTAGTGACACCGATCGAACCGTTGAGCACGCCCACCGACTTCTGCAGCGTCCGCGCGCTATTCTCATTGTCGAAGAAGAAATCGTCGGTCCAGTTATAATCGGCGCGCAGAAAGGCATTGATCCGGCTGCTGACCGGCACTGTCAGATCGCCGCCGACGCTGAATGAGTTTTTCGGCGACCGGCGCAATATGTTGCCCTTCAGGTTGGTGGGCACCGGGACCGAGCAGAAGCAGCTCGGATCATATTGCAGTTCGGTGCTGATCAGGTCGCCGGTGATCTTGGCGTCCATATAGGTATAGTTAGCGAACAGCGTCAGGCCGTCGACCGGGACGAGCGCGGTTTCGAGCTCGATGCCCTTCACACGCGCCTTGCCGGCGTTCGAGATGACGTTGTCGGCCGGCAGGTTCGGATCAAAGATCACGAACTGCTGCGTCTGCAGATCCTTATATTCGGTCCAGAAGCCCGTCAGGTTGAAACGTAGCCGGTTGTCGAGCCACGTCGTCTTCGCGCCGACTTCATAGTTCCAGGCATATTCGGGATCATAGGCGACGCGCGCCTCGCCGGGGTTGGTCGCATTCTCGCCGTTCCAGCCGCCGGATTTATATCCCTTCGACACCAGGCCATAAAGATAGACGTCCTTCGCCGGCTGCCAATGCAGGTTCAGGCTGGGGGTCCATGCGTCCCAGCTCTGCCTTGCCGAAGCGGAGAAGGCGCGCGTGAAATTGCCGTTCTCGTCCGCGAAGTCGGCGCCCAGAAAGTCGCCGATCGTCTCGCGATACACCCCAAAACGTTTCCGGTCCTTGGTGTAGCGGATACCCGCCGTCACGCCGAGCGTGTCGGTGATGTCGAACGTGCCCTCGACAAACGCGGCCCAGGTATCGCTCTTGAGCCGCGTCTGCGCGATCTCCTTACCTTGCGCATAATATTCGACGAAGATGTAATCCGCGATCTCGGTCCGATCGACCGACTCATGCTGGTAATACAGGCCCGCAAGCAGGTTGAACGGGCCGTCGAAGTCCGACCGGAAGCGCAGATCCTGCGAAAAGCTCTTCGCCTTCTCGTCCTTGTCGTTGATGTAATAATCGTCGTTGAACAGCGAATGGTCGATCGCGCCGAAATCGATCCGACCATTGGTGTCATAGATCATCTTGGTGAAATCGATGAAGCTGCCCGCGTCGTTGTTTCGCGACTGAAAGCGAGCCTCGCGATAGGCGGTGACCGAGGTGATCGTGCCAACGCCCGCGTCATAATCGACGCTCAGGTGCACGCCGCCCAGATCGGCGTCCTGGCTGCCGTCGATATTGTTCGGGCCGCGGCGATGGTCGGGGTTCACGAACGGAATATTGTGAGTGGAGGGCGTCTGGATGTCGATCCACTTGCCACCGCCCCGCCGCCGCGTCAGGTCGCCGGTCAACAGGATGTCGAGCCGGTCGTCGGGCTGATAGCGAAGCTGCGCCATCACGCCATAGGCGTCCAGATCCTCGACATCGTTTCCGGTAAAGGTGTTGCGGGCATAGCCGTCATGATGCCGCGCCGTCGCCGCGAGGCTACCCGACAGGCCCTCGCCCAGCTTGCCCGACACGTTCGCCTTTACGTCGAAGCTACCGTAATTGCCGATCCCCGCTTCGGCGCCGGCGCGAAATTCGTCGGTCGGCTTGCGGGTGATGAAGTTGATCGCGCCGCCGACGACATTCTTGCCGTAAAGCGTGCCCTGCGGTCCGCGCACGATCTCGACGCGCTCCAGGTCGAACAGTTCGATCGCGGTACCCTGCGCACGCGACAGATAGACGTCGTTCAGGAAAAATCCGATCGCCGGGTTCGACGCGGCACTTTCGATATCGGTGCCGATACCGCGCAGAAAGATGTTCGGTTCGGAAACATTGTCGGGGTTGAAGGTAAAGCCCGGCACGCGGCTCGCGATTTCGGAAAATTCATCGATCCCGGACTTTTCGAGGGCGTCGCCGCTAAAAGCCGCGACCGAGAGCGGTGCCGATTGCAGATTCTCCTCGCGCTTGCGCGCGGTGACCACAATCTCTTCCAGTCCGCCGCTTCCGGCGGCCGGCGCATCCTGCGCAAACACCAGCTCTGGTGTGACAAGTGCCGACATCGTCCCCAGCAGCAGAAACGCTCGGTTCCCAGCAGAAATCTTCCTCATTGCGTCGCCCCCTTCTCGTATTCGGCTCACGCCCGATGTCGCAAAACCGATCGAGGCAAGAGTGAGAAGATAGGACCTATATTAAAAATAATATTGCATGGCCCTTCTATATCGATTCGATATACTCCTGAAGATCAAGAGCCAAGCTCTTGGATGAACCACATTTTTGACGCGCATCCTCGTCTGATCAGCCCCGGAAACACCCGCGCCCGGATGCATCGATGCGAAATTGGCTGCATCTGCGGCTCGTACCCGGTCGGCGAACACCGTCGTTGCTCTTGGACGAACCTTTGCAGCGGCAGATGTTTTGGCTAGCGAGGACTTCGTCCCCAATCTTGCCCGCCCGGCGAAACGAGAGGACCGATTGGAGGTGGAAGCCGATGAAGCGCTTGTCCTGTCTATTCGCCGTATCCCTAACCCGCTCGATCCCGGCGCGGGCGAGCTTACGTTCCGCAGAATGGCAGACGGCTAGTCCGATCTGCTCGCTCGCCGGCGACCAACAATGAGCTCTTCCGGAACGATACTCGGGCGGCGGACTTTGCTGGCCGGATCTGCGGCACTCGTCACCGGGGCCTCGTCGCCCGCCCGCGCCGGCCCCCAAAGTCAATGTCCGGACGACAATGCCGCCTGGGTTCCGTCCGAGGAACTGGTTCGGGAGCTTCCGCGCCTCATGCGTATCGCCGGAGTACCCGGCGTCGCCATCGCCGTCGTCGACCGCGGGAAGCTCGCCTGGAACAGCGGCTTCGGCGTGAAGAACATCCTCACCCGCGACCCGGTGCGGGAAGATACGCTGTTCGAAGCCGCGTCGATGACCAAGCCGGTCTTCGCCTATGTGGTAATGCGGCTCGCCGACGAGAAACGCCTCGATCTCGACAAGCCGCTCGTCGCCTATCGCCGGCCGGCGAATTTGGGCAATGACCCGAAGCTCGATCTCATCACCGCCCGTCATGTGCTGGAGCACTCGACCGGCTTGCCCAACTGGGCTTCGGAGCCGCTCGGCACAAGTAGCCCCCCGGGATCGATCTACACCTATTCCGGTGAAGCGTTCATCTGGCTCCAACTGGTGGTCGAAAAGATCATGGGAATGGGCCTCGGCAGTGTGATGCAGGAAAAGCTGTTCGCGCCGGCCGGAATGTCGCACAGCACCTTCGGTTGGGACGAAGAGATCGCAAGGTCGGCCGTTTTCGGTCACTCCGAACCTCCGGAAGGCGAGCAGAAGCTTCCCCTCCAGCCCACGCGCGAGCTCGGCGACCTGCTGCTCCCAGTCGCTTCGAGGCGGCGAAAGCCTATCGCGTCCTGGACTTACGAAGATTCTGTCGAGGCAATGCGAGAGACGGATCCAAAAAAGCCGCCCTCGACTCACGATCTCCTCGTCAACTCGGCGGGAGGGTTGCTTACGACCGCTTCTGACTATGCGAAGTTCATGGCGCTGATGATGGACCGGCCGACGCGTGGAGCCTGGGAGATCGGCGATGCCGCCCGGCAGGCTATGCTGACCCCCCGGCTCGACGTGCGCGGGCGTGACATTTCGCGGGGGCTGGGCTGGGAACTCGAGCAATCGTCAGCAGGTCCGCTGTTCCAGCACAGCGGCAGCAATTACGGGATATTCAAAACCCTGGGAGTCGGCGATTCCCGAAGCGGCCGCGCGATCATCGTCTTCACCAATGCCGCCAACGGAAATGCGCTTGCAGCTCGAATAGTTCGGGAGGCAACGGGAATCGACCGATTGAAATCCCTGATCTGATCAGCGCTGCGGTCGGTCATGCACTTTACAGAATCCGACCATTATCGCGACAGCTCCGGCCCAATGCAGATCTCGCCGGCGGATCCGTGTCCGATAGGGTTCCCTGGCACAACGCCCGGGCCTGAACAGCGGGCCATGGGTGACTTGCTTGCGGAGTGTAATCCTGCATCGCTTTCAGACAGGATATTACTTCCGAGCGCTTAGCCATCGAAGAAGTGCGGCCGTCACATCCTCCGGGCGTTCCTGCTGTGTCCAGTGACCGCACCCCTCGAGAATGATGGCATCGGACAGGTTGGGCACCTGCGTTCGCATGGCGGCGACCATGTCGACGCCGGGAAGCATCGACAGCACGAGGTCGCGGCTGCCGCCGATATAAAACGCCGGCTGCTCTACGGCCTTGCCCCGCCATGGACGAAGATAGTCGACGTCGCGCTGTTGGTTGCGATAGCGGTTGATCGGCCCGCGCAGCCCGCTGCCTCTAAATTCATCCACCAAATAAGCGATGTCCGCATCACTCATCCAGGAAGGGAAAGGGTCCGGATTCGGCAGTCCATCAAGAAGGCGCGAACTTGCCGGGCGGGCGTCGCCAAGGCCGGTCGGCGCTTCGCCACTGAGCCAATAATAGAAACGCCTCACGAAGCCGTCGAGGTCGGCCTCGGCTTCCGCTTCAGCAACGCCCGGCTGTTGAAAATAATCCTGATAGAAGAAGAAGCCGCGATCGGCGTAGACCGGCTTCAAGGCCTCAATCAAAGCCACTTCGGAGACACCGAGGAACGGGACCGACAAGGCGGCGACGGCACGCACCTTGTCGGCGTGTACGAGCGCAGTGTGCCAGACGAGGAACGCGCCCCAGTCGTGACCGATCAAAATTGCAGGCTCGCCGGCGCCCAGCGCGTCGACGACGCCCGCGATATCCGCCGTCATGTTTTCCAGATCATAGGCTTCAACGGCGTTAGGCTTGTCGCTGCCTCCATAGCCGCGGCAATCGATCGCGCAAACCGTATGACCCGCCGCCGCAATCGGGCCAATCTGATGCCGCCACGCCGCCCAGCTTTCGGGAAAGCCATGGACAAGTACAACCAGAGGCCCCTCGCCGGCGACCACCGCACGCAGGTTGATGCCATTGGTAGCAATCGAACGGAATATAGGCTGCGGCACAGGCTCCAGCGGCATCTAACTCTCCTGTCCGGGGCGACTGCCCTGCAACGCATAGCGGATCGGCAATGACTTGATACCGCTGACGAACGGCGTTTCGGTGTAAAGCGTCGGGCCGTCCAAGGCGACAGATCCTAATTTGTCTAACATTGCGTCGAAGAAGGCCTCAATCTCAAGCTTAGCGAGAAACTGGCCAAGGCACATGTGCGGACCATATCCGAACGCGAGATGATTGTTCACGCTGCGGTCCAGCTTGAACCTGTCGGCTTCCGCAAAAGCATCCTCATCGCGGGTCGCCGCACCATAGCTCAGCATGACGTGGTCGCCTTTCGCAAACCTCGTGCCGCGGGCCTCATAGTCTTCGGTCACATTGCGGAAGAAATGTTTGACCGGCGCCGTCCAGCGTATCGCCTCATTGGCAAATGGCTTCAGCAAACTCCGGTCGGCGCGCAACCGTTCCATCTGGTCCGGATGATCGATCAGCGCCTTCAGACCGCCGGCTATCGACGCCGCGGTCGTGTCATGTCCCGCCGTCGCGACGATTATATAGTAACCCATGCGTTCCGCCGGCGTCATGTCGCGATCCCCTGGCCGGCCGTTCGCGATCAGCGTCGCGACATCTTCGCGCGGCTTGGCTTGGCGATCTTTGGTGATCTCATCGAAAAAGGCGACATAATCATGGTGCACCGCAACCAGATGCTCGGCCTGGGTCATGCCGGACCGGATGATGGCAGGGTCGGATGAACCGAACAGTTCGTGCGTCAGTTGCAGCATCCGTGCTTCATCGGCCTCGTCGATGCCCAGGATCGTCATCGCCACGCGAAGCGGATACCAGAATGCGATGTCGGAGCCGAAATCGCATCGTCCACCAAGCCCTTCGAACCGCGCGACAAATTGACGCGCCAGATCGCCGATAAGCCCTTCCAAGCGCCGGATGTTCTTCGGCAGAAAATAGCTTTGGGTGAGCCCGCGCAATTCTTGGTGCCGCTCGCCGTCGATCATGACCAGCGATTGGATGCCCGCCTCGATTCCGAAGAACTGGATGTTCGCCTGCTCGACGACTTCCGGCATCAACGTGTTGCGCGGGCCGGCGTTGAAGATGTCGGGCTGACGCTCGATTTCCCGGATGTCGGCGTGGCGCGATACGACCCAGAAGGGCCGGCAGCCCTCTGGCTCGGCGCGCGCCACCGGATGTTTCGTGCGCAACCAGGCGTAGAAGCTCTGCAACCGGTCCTGGTCACCATAGAGTTTCGGGTCCGCTATCTCGTCGATGTGGAAAGCCATGGTCGATCCCCCTGCCCTGCTCGCCTCAATCGATCCGCAGGCCCGCCATATCGCCTGCAGCACGCCAATCCCGCAGCAGCGCGGTGAACTCGATCGACCCGCCGCCATAGGTATTGACCAGCAAGCCCCGATCGATGTCGCCTTCGCCGCCGTAATAGCCCGGCGTGCAGGCCGCGACGAATGCGCGGATCGGCTGCGATTTTTCGAAGAGCACGTCCAACCAAGCGGCTTCGGCCTCGGCCGTTGCTTCAACCCGGCTCAGCCCCAGCGCACCCATCGCGGAGACGATCCCCGCGATATGCTCGCTATGTTCGGCGAGCATGTCCGTGACATTGGGCTTGAACCCGGTCTGTCCCATGCCGAGCATGAACAGGTTGGGAAAGCCGTGAACGTGGAACCCGTGGAACGAACGCGGGCCGTTCGCGAAATGGTCCGCAAGCGTCCGTCCGTCGACACCGCGAACGGTAAATCCGGCGCGGCGGCTATAGTCGGTGCCGACCTCGAAGCCGGTCGCGAAGATAACGCAATCGACGGAATGCTCGACCCCGCCCGACACGATGCCGCCTTCGGTAAAGCCGTCGAGCCCCGCCCCCTCGGTATCGATCAGCGTCACATTGTCGCGGTTGAACGCCGGCAGGAAGTCATCGTTGAAGGTAGGGCGTTTGCAACGCATGCCATACCATGCCTTCAGCCCCTCGGCGGTGGCCGGGTCGACGATGCTCGCATCGACGCGCGCCCGCACATTTTCGCCCTTTCGGAAATCGGCGACCTCGGCGAGCCGTGCAATATCTTCGGGCGTCAGCTCGGTTCCGTCCTTCGGCATCCACGACAGCACGAGTTCGCGAAACAGATCGGTCCAGCCGTCCTGCACTAGATCTCGGTCGGCGGGCATGCCGGATACCAATATGTCGAAATTGTCCATTCGCTCGCGCTGCCAGCCGGGCTCCAGCGCAGCGAACCAGTCAGGATCGGTCGGCCTGTTACCGCGTACGTCGACGGTCGAAGGCGTGCGCTGGACCACAAAGAGATGCCCGGCGTCGCGTGCGACATAGGGCACGCATTGGACCGCTGTGGCCCCGGTTCCGATCACCGCGACACGCTTGTCCGCCAGTCGCCCCATGTTACCGCGGCTGTTGCCGCCGGTGTAGGCATAGTCCCATCGGCTGGTATGGAAACTGTGGCCACGGAACGTCTCGATCCCCGGAATGCCTGGCAGCTTCGGACGGTTGAGCGGGCCGCTGGCGCTGATGACATAACGTGCCGCGATCCGGTCACCGCGATCGGTAGCCACGATCCAGCGTCGCGCGTCTTCCTGCCACGCCATTTCCACGATCTGCGTCTGAAGCAGCGCCTGATCGTACAGACCGAAGTGTCGGCCGATCCGCTGCGCATGCGCCAGCAATTCGGGCGCATGCGCATATTTCTCGGTCGGCATATAGCCGGTTTCCTCGAGCAGCGGCATGTAGATATAGGATTCGATGTCACATTGTGCGCCCGGATAGCGGTTCCAATACCAGGTTCCGCCGAAGTCGCCGGCCTTCTCGATGATCAGGGTGTCGTCGATACCCGCCTTCTTCAGCGTCGCTGCAGCGAGCAGCCCGCCAAAGCCGCCACCGACGACGACGACCTCGGTTTCCATTTGGCGCGCCTCGCGTAGCAGCGGCTTATCGACATACGGATCGTCGATATACCGGCTGAAATCGCCCGCCACTTCCACATATTGTGCGTTCTGGCGGGGATTGATACGGCGCTCGCGTTCAAAGGCGTAACGGGCACGCAGCCCCTCGATGTCGAGGCCGACGTCATGATCTTCGAGCACGCGGCCCATCGGGGTTGCCATGGTCATCTTCTCTCCAAACCTGTCGTCTTGGCGACATGGATGCAGAGTAACCGCGCACTTTCCCGACATCGCTGCGAATCGCGCCATTGTCTTGACTGATTACGCCACTGAACATGGCGCCAAATGCCAAAATTACGGCGCGATCGGTCAAACTACGACGTCGACCGGCAAGATAGCTTGATCAAAATATGGCACCAAAAAGCCGGCCAAAAAAATGGCCGGGGGGAGAGGATCATATGGGCCGAATGGCAGGGAAGGTCGCGTTGGTCACCGGCGCGGCGAGCGGACTCGGCGAGGCGACAGCGCGCGCCTTTGCTCGCGAAGGCGCGCAGGTACTGCTCACCGACATCTCCGATGAAGGCGCCGCGGTCGCCAAGGCTATCGGACCGGCGGCGCGCTTCGCGCGACAGGACGTCACCGATGAGGATCGCTGGGCGGATATATTGGCGGAGGTCGATACGACATGGGAGCGCCTCGACGTCCTGGTCAACAACGCCGGCATTTCCATGTTCGGGCTCGTCACCGACCTCAGCTTCGAACAGTGGCGGCGCTGTCTGTCGGTCGATCTCGACAGCGTCTTTCTGGGTACCCGCGCGGCAATCCCGCTGATGCGCCGCGGCGGCGGTGGATCGATCATCAACATCTCGTCGATGGCAGGCATCACCGGACAGATGGCGCTGTCCGCCTATTGCGCCGCAAAGGGCGGCGTGCGGCTGTTTTCCAAAGCAGTGGCGCTGGAGTGCGCGGCCGCGCGCGACGGCATTCGCGTCAACTCGGTGCATCCTGGTATCATCGACACGCCGATCTTCGCGGCGACCACCTCCAACGAGCGCCGGTCCCCCGTCGGAGCCGAACCGATCGACCCGCAGGCGACGGCGGCGCTCGTAACCCCCATGGGCCGCGCCGGACGGCCGGAAGATATAGCCAACGCGTGCGTCTATCTCGCCTCCGATGAATCGGCCTATTTGACGGGTACGGAGGTCATTGTCGACGGCGGCTATTGCGCGGCATGAGGAGGCAGGCATGAAGGGACTGGTCTATCGCGGCCCGCGTGACATTGCATATGAAAGCGTCGCCGATCCGGCGATCGAGGATGATGGCGATGTGATCGTTCAGGTCAGGGCGTGCAGCATCTGCGGCAGCGACCTGCACATATATAATGGCGACACCTTCAGCGATCAGCCCGGCTATTGCGTCGGCCACGAAGCCGTCGGCGAAGTGGTGGAGATCGGCCGCGGCGTGCGGCAGCGCCGTATCGGCGAGCGTGTCATGCTGCCCGCCGCGGTCGGCTGCGGCGGATGCGCGAGTTGCCTTGCCGGCAATGTCCTGCGCTGCGAGCGCGACCTTCAGCAATGCTATGGCCTGTCGAATGCCTTGCAGGGGTCGCAGGCGGACGCGGTGCGGGTACCGGCCGGCGATTTCAACGCCTATCCCATCCCCGAAGGCATCACGGACGATCAGGCACTGATGCTGACCGACGCCGCCGCGACCGCATGGTACGGATGCGAACTCGCGCGGGTCGCCCCCGGCGGCACCGTCGCGATACTGGGGCTTGGGCCAATCGGCCTGATGGCGGTGGAAGATGCGTTCCTGCTCGGCGCGAGCCGGGTTTTCGCGATCGATCCCTTGCCCGAACGCCGCGCCATCGCCGCCGCGATGGGCGCTGTGCCGCTTGACCCCGCCGACGCCGCCGATTTGATCCGCGAGGCAACGAAGGGCCGGATGATCGATCATGTGCTCGAAGCATCGGGATCGACCGAAGCCCTGTTGCTGGGACTGCAGCTTGTGGCACGCGAACGCACGATGGCGGCGATCGGGGTCAATCTCAGCCCGTCGGTGCCGATACCCTTTGGCCAGCTGTTCATGCACGGTGCGACATTGGCGATCGGGACCTGCTCGGTACCGCGCTATTATCCGGCCCTCGTTCCACTGATCCGCGACGGACGCCTGCGTCCCGAACGCTTCATCACCGATCGCATGGCGCTGGCCGACGGGGCCGCCGCCTATGCCGCCTTTGATCGCCGCGCCGGCGGCACGCTTAAAACCGTATTGACGCCATGAAGGCGCGCGTGCCCGTATCGAGGTGGGTCCGCAAATAGCGGCTTGCGGCGCTCGCGTCCGCATAGCCGAGCCGATAGGCGAGCTGCGTCAGGTTCGGACGGTTCTCGGTCCGGAAATATTCCTCGGCCGTGCGCTTGCGAACGCCCGCCAACAGGTCGGCGAAGCTGACGCCTCGCGCCGCGAGTTGCCTTTGCAGGGTCCTGACGCTCATTGCCGACAGGCCGGCGACGTTGGGCAGCGTCGCGCCGCCGTTCATCAGATTGGCGGCAATGAACTGCTCGATCTGCTGCAACAGGTCGATCGGCCGGGCACGATCCATCGTCGCCATGTGCCGCTCGAGATAGGCCAGCATATGCGCATTGCCGGCCGGCGCCGGGCGGGTCATGTCGCTCTTTCGAACCACCATCGCGTTGCGATCGGCGCGAAACTCGATCGGACAGCGAAAGATACCGCGAAGATAGCGAGTATCGCGCGGAGCCGGATGGTCGAACTCGAACCGGAGGGGCGCCCAGTCCTCGCCCAAAACCAATCGCGCAACGCGCATGCCCAGCGTCATCGTCCCCTCAAGGAACTGCGACCCGCCATAGCGTACCGGCAGCAGCAGCAAATGGCGCACCGCCGTTTCATCGCCCTCCTCTTCGATCCTGGTCGCAAGCGCGGCGCTTTCCAGATGGACGTATCGCTGGTTGACCCGAAACATCTCGGCGAGGGTCGGGCAATGATCCCATAATAGGCTCAGCGGCCCATATCCTCGCAAATTGCCCCACATGGCGAACGCGACGCCCAGATCGTGGCGCCCGCTCACCGCCGCACAGACCTGCATCATATCGACCATCGCGCTTGCCGGTATTCGCTCCTCGGTCGCGCTGCTGTCGGCCACGGCCTTCAGTTCGTCGTCCAGGATCTCGTCAAGAGGCAGGCCGGTGGCGCGCGCGAAAAGCACGAACTGCCGCATCGCTCCCGCATGAGCCGTCGGTTCCATCACCACTCTCCCTGTCGCAATCAGACATGATCGCGGCGTCAAATGTCAAGAGCACCACGCCATAGGTCGGCATGATCGCGGACGATCGGGCCATTCGTCCGAGCATCAGGCACCGCCGAAGAGCGGGCATGAAAAGGGAGAGTGAGATGAAGGGCAAGTTTCTTGCGCGCGCCGCAGTCGTGGCTTTGGTCGTCGCATCGCCAGGCATGGCCTATGGACAGGAGAGCGCGTCGCCCACCGACGGCGCGACGGGAGCCACACAGGGTCTGCAGGACATCATCGTGACCGCGCAGCGCCGTTCCGAGAATTTGCAGAATGTCCCGATCGCGATCACGTCAGCAAGCGCCGACACCCTAGCTACTGCGCGCGTCGACAATATATCGAACATCCAGGCGATCAGCCCGTCGATCACCTTCCGCGCGACGAATATTTCATCGTCGACCGCCAACGTCATCATCCGCGGCCTCGGCACCACCGGCAACAGCCGAAGCTTCGAAGGCTCGGTCGGCGTGTTCATCGACGGGGTTTATCGCACGCGCGCCGCGGCGGCGCTGCAGAACTTCCTCGACATCGACAATCTTCAGGTGCTGCGCGGTCCGCAAGGCACGCTGTTCGGCAAAAACACGACCGCGGGTGCACTGCTGCTGACCTCAGCAAAACCCGACGTCGACCGCCCGGGTGGTCTCGTCGACATAAGTTATGGCAATTATGACTCGCTCATCGTCCGGGCTGCCGGAAATGTTCCGGTCGCGGAAGGCGTGGCGCTGCGCATCGCGGGCCTCGCATCGACACGTGAGGGCTTTTACACCGACGCGCAAACGGGCCGCGACCTTAATGGCGACTCGACGCGCGCGGTAAAGGCGCAGCTGCTTTTCGAACCTTCAGCCAATGTCTCGATCCGCCTTATCGGCGACTATTCTCGCGGCGGTGGTAACTGCTGCTATGCGACATCCAGCTTCAGCGACGGCCCGACGCAGCCGCTGATCGACGCGCTCACACTTGCGGGTGGGTTACGCCTGCCATCCGCGAAGCCAGGAGATTTCGAGCAGACGCTGAACGGCAATGGCCATCAGACGATCGAGGATTATGGCGGCACCGCCTTGATCGACATCGGTCTCGGCAACGGTAATCTGAAGTCCGTGACGGCGCTGCGCCGCTTCACGGTCGATCAACGCGACATGGACCCCGACTTCTCGGGCGCGGACATTTTCCGCTATTTCGAAAGCTTTCGCAGCCGCTTCTTCTCGCAGGAATTGACCTATACGGCAAAGGTCGAGGCACTGAACGCGGACATCGTGGTCGGCGGTTTCTATTCCAGCGAGCGCCTGCAGATGGCGCGCGAACTGCCGTGGGCGTCGCAGGCCCAGACGTTCTGGGATATCGCGCTGTCAGGGCTCGGCCTGCCGCCGGGGACCGCCTTCGCCGCTCCCGGCCTTTGGGCATCGGAAGACATGCGCGGGCGCGCCAAATCCTATGCCGGCTTTGCCCATATGGACTTCGCGCTCGGCGACCGCTTCAACATCATTGCCGGGCTGCGCTATTCAATCGAAAAGAAGCAGGGCAGCTTCCGCAACCCCTTCTACCGCTCGCAACCGAATGACGTGTTTCGCCTGCTCGGGGTTCAGCCGGGTCCAGCCTATGACCGGAACACCACCGACAAGGCACTCAGCGGCACCTTCGGCATCCAGTTCCGGCCAGTCGACGAAGTGATGCTCTATGCAACCTATAATCGCGGTTTCAAAGCCGGGGGCGTCAACATCGATGCGAACGGCGCCGGGACACGCGCCAACAACCCCGCCGAGGTGCCCGGAGCAGTTCTGCTCGACCCCGTCTATCGCCCCGAAAAGGTCAACGCATACGAGCTGGGCGCGAAGATCCAGTATTTCGGGCGGAGGGGGCGGACTAATATTGCTTTCTTCTATTACGACCTGTCCGATTTGCAGATCGCCCAGTTCGTTGGGTTGCGGTTTACCGTGCTTAATGCGCGGGCGGCGAAGGATTATGGGGTCGAGATCGAGAACCTGTTCCAGTTGACCGACGCGCTGACATTGGGCGTCGACGCGACCTATATTCCGCATGCGAAATATGCCGTCGACGGCAACATCGACCCGGTCCTGTCGGGATCGCGCTTCCGCTTCGCGCCAAAGCTCAGCGGCAATGCATCGCTTTCGCTCGACCAGCCCCTGGCCGATGACGTCAACCTGGTCGCCCGCGTGCAATATCAATATACCAGCGCGCAGCTGATCAACACGGCGGGGGTTTCGCGCCAGGGTCCGGTCCGGCTCGTCAACGCCAACCTGGGCGTAAAGCTGCCCGATGCGAACCTCACCGTCGAAGGATGGGTACAGAATCTGTTCAACAAGACCTACTTCACCCAGGCGTTCGAAACGCCGCTTCAGACCGGCGACCAGAACGGATATCTCGGCTCGCCGCGGACCTATGGCATCCGCTTGCGCGCGACCTTCTGACATGACGATGCTGTCGATCGCGTCCGGCACCACGACGTCACCCCTTATCGAGGTGGCGATCGGCCGGGCGCTGTCGCAGGCGGCCGAGACATGGCCGGATACCGAAGCGATCGTCGATTGCACCACAGGGGTGCGCTGGACCTTCGCGGACCTCGACGCGCGGGTGGATCGGCTGGCCGCCGGCCTGCTCGCGCTCGGACTGGAGCCGGGCGATCGCGTTGCCATCTGGGCACCGAACAGCGCCGAATGGACGGCGCTGCAATTCGCGACCGCCCGCGCCGGGCTGATCTTCGTTACCTTCAACACGGCCTATCGCCGGCGCGAGCTTGCGCATGTGCTCGCGCTGTCGGGCGCCCGAGCGATCGTCAGCGTCACCGGATTCCGCGAGATCGACTATGCCGCCGAGCTTGCCGAACTCGACGCGCCCGATCTGGTCTGGCGCATCATGCTGGGTGCCCCTCCCCCGCCCGGATGGCTGGCGTTCGACAGCATCGCCGCCGATCCTCCGTCGGCCTGGCCGGACGTCGATCCGCGGGCGCCGGTGAACATCCAGTTCACCAGCGGGACCACCGGCCAGCCCAAGGGCGTGACGCTCAGCCATTTCAACATCTTGAACAATGGCGCCGCGGTCGGCGAACGCGCGGGGATCGCGGCGGGCGACCGGCTGTGCATTCCGGTGCCGCTGTTTCACTGCTTCGGCATGGTGATGGCCAACCTCGCCTGCCTCGCGCACGGCGCAACGATGATCTACCCCGCGCCCGGCTTCGATCCCGAGGCGACGCTGGCGGCGATCGTCAGCGAACGCGCAACGCATTGCTATGGCGTCCCGACGATGTTCATCGCGATGCTCGCCGCGCCGGACTTCGCCGCCCACGACCTGTCGAGCCTGCGCGGCGGGATCATGGCGGGGTCGACCTGTCCGGTCGAGGTGATGCGCCGCGTGATCGATCGCCTGCACATGCATCAGGTGACGATCGCCTATGGCATGACCGAAACAAGCCCCGTCAGCACCCAGACGCTGCCCGACGACCCTCTGGACAAGCGCGTGGAAACCGTCGGCCGCGTGATGCCGCATGTCACGGTCAAGATCGTCGACGACCGCGGCGAACCGGTCCTGCGCGGAGTGCAGGGCGAGCTTTGCACGCGCGGCTATTCGGTGATGTCGGGCTATTGGAACGACGCGGCCGCCACCGCACGCGCGATCGACGCGGACGGCTTCATGCATTCGGGCGACCTTGCGACGATGGACGACGACGGCTTCGTCCGCATCACCGGACGCGCGAAGGACATGATCATCCGCGGCGGCGAGAATATCTCGCCGCGCGAGGTCGAAGAGCATCTCCACGCCCATCCCGACATCGTCGATGTCGCCGTGGTCGGCGTCCCCGACGCGCGGTTCGGAGAAGCGGTCTGCGCGTGGATCGTGCCGGCACCAGGCGCGGAGATCGAGGCCGCCGATGTCGTGGCGCACTGCCGGGGCCAACTCGCGCACTACAAGGTCCCGGCGCACATCCGCTTCGTCGACGCCCTGCCGATGACCCCGTCGGGCAAGGTGCAGAAGTTCCTCATCCGCGCCGCCGAAGAAAAGGCTTCATGATCAAGATCGATCCCGAAATGGCGCCGCTCGCCGCCGCTGGCGCCCTGCCCGACGCGCCGACGATCCGCAGCGCGGGCCCCGCGACCATGCGCGCGATATTGTCGCAGCTTTCGCCAACGGGCGGACCGGCGATGCTGGCGGTCGACGATGTCGTGTCGAACGGCGTTTCGGCACGCGACTATCGCCCGGTCGCCGCCCCGATTGCGACGATCATCCTCTACCATGGCGGCGGCTGGACGGTCGGTTCGGTGTCCGACTATGACCATTTCGCCCGCACATTGGCGGCGGCGACCTCGGCCCGCATCGTCTCGATCGACTATCGCCTCGCCCCCGAGCATCCCTTTCCCGCCGCGGTCGACGATGCCTGGGCCGCGCTGGCCGGTACCGTTTCCGACGGCCCGCTGTTCGTCGCGGGAGACAGCGCGGGCGGCAATCTTGCCGCCGTCGTGGCGCAGCGCGCACGCGATGAAGGCGCGCCCGCGCTGGCGGGACAGATACTCATCTATCCGTCGGTCGCGGGCGACGTCGATACGCCGGCGATGCATGCCTTCGTCCCGCCCATGATGCCGCGCGACGACATCGCCGCTTATTACGACCTGTATGTTCCGGGCCCTGCCGACCGCGACGATCCCCGCTTCGCCCCCGCCCTCGGCCAACTTTCGCGGCTTCCGCCCGCGATGGTCGTAACGGCGGGCGCCGATCTGCTCGCGGCGGAGGGAGAAGCCTATGCCGACGCGCTGGAAGCCGCCGGCGTGGAGGTAACGCGCCACCGGCAGGAGGGGGCCTTGCACGCCTATCTGACCCTGCTTCCCGATACGTCGGCGTCGGTCGCGACAATGGCAAATATCGCAAGCTTCGTTTCCCGCCACGCCGTCGAGACGAGCGCCGACTGACCATCGCGCGGTCGCGCATCGCAGATCGCGATACTCCTGCCGCCGATACCGGGTCGGAAGCGGCGACCGCACGGTCGGGCACGGCCCGCAGCAACGCTTCGGCAATTCCTTGCGGGTTCGACTTGATGTCCCGGCACGATCGAATGGTCCGGCGCACGGGACGCCGGTCGATCAAGCTTGGTGCATTTTGACCATAAACTCAGTTACACCGTCGCCATGACCCTTGTGCAACTGGACATCTTCATCCGGGTGGGAGGATTGACCACCATCCTGTTGCTTGCCTGGCTCATGGCTCGTCAAGCGCGTGCGATCGGTACGCCCGCGGCGCTGTTCCTGCCGCTGAGCCTGTGCCTGACAGGCTTTCTTATCGGGAACACGCCATTGGCGTCCACCCGGCTGTCCGGATTGCCGGCCACGATCGCCAACGCCGCCAGCGGCTTCACCGTCGTCTTTCTCTGGTGGTTCTGCCTGTCCTGCTTCGACAGCCGGTTTCGACTTCGCGGCGGCCCGCTGATAGTCGGACTGATATGGGCCGCAATCGCCGCGCTCGATCGCGGGCTCTTCGGCGAAGCGGTTGCAGCCTTGCAGCTATCGCCGCTGCTCGTCGCCATCGGCTTCGGGATCGTCGCGCATTTGATCTGGCGCCTCGTCGCCGAGCGGTCCGGAGACCTGATCCAGCGGAGGCACGATGCCCGGATCTGGGTCGCCATCATATTGGGGGGCATATTGTTCGTCGATCTGGCGGCGGACGCGGCCTTCGGCTTCGAATGGCGTCCCCTGGCCTTCTCCATGACCCAGAATGCGATGATATTCGCCTTTGGGCTTTGGCTCGCGGGGAAATCGGTGAGCGTGCGACCGGACACCTTCTTCCTGGACCGGGAGGCCGGGCACACCGCGATTGACGCCGCATCACCCGAGGTCGCGAATGGCCCGGACGAAGAACTTGCCACTCGACTGGCGGTGCTGGTGGACACCCAACGAATTTTTCTCGATCCCGACATCAGCTTTGCGACGTTCGCGGATCGCATGGGCGCGCCGGAACGGACGGTGCGCCAATTCATCAATCATCATCTGGGTTTCGATCATTTTCGAACCTTCCTGAACCACCATCGCGTTGCCGAGGCGCGCCGGCTTTTGAGCGACCGTTCGAGGACCGAGGACAAGCTGATCGCGATCGCGTTCGACAGCGGCTTCGCATCGCTCGCCAGCTTCAACAGAGCCTTTCTCTCATTTGAGGGGCGCAGCCCCAGCGCGTACCGCGCCGCCGCGTCGGCAGCTTCGCATATCTACGAATCCCGGCAAGATTCAGTGCAGAAGCCGACTTCTGAGCAACGAAATGCCGTGTTTTGATGAGCCGGATTGCCTCCGCCCATTTAGGTGACCGATGATTTCATCGGACGAAAGGCAATAGCGTGAATGGGCTGATTGGGCTGGGAGGAACATTGATCATCCTCCTGTTGGCAGGAGCGATCGCGGGGCTCACCAACCGACAAAAATTTGCGCCGCGATGGCTGCTGATCGCGGCGCTGCTCGTCGCGCTCAACGACGTCTTTCTGACGAACGCCTATGGCCTGCTTCCCGAAATGATCGGCGGCAACCGGAATTGGCAGGGGAAGCTGCTCGCCCTCGTCGCGACGCTCGCGATTGCGGCGCTGCCGCTATTCGGATGGCGCCGCACGGGGCTGACGCTCGCGCAGGCGCCTGGCTGCCTTAGAGCCGCCATTCCGGTCGCGCTGCTCTATTGCAGCTTCTTCGTCGGCATCGCCCTGATGTTCCCAGGCGGCGATGTCGACGCGGAAGAGATCGCTTTTCAACTGTCCATGCCGGGGATCGAGGAAGAGCTTTTCTATCGCGGGATATTGCTGTTCGCCCTCGATCGCGCATTTGCCGGCCGCGTGCGGTTTCTGGGCGTCGATTGGGGATGGGGCGCCATATTATCCTGCATGCTGTTCGGGATGACCCACGCCTTTGGCTATTCGGCGGGCCACTTCTCGTTCGATGCGATGGTGATGGCACTCACCGCGCTCCCCTCCCTCATCGCAGTCTGGCTTCGCGTGAAGACCGGGAGTCTGCTGCTCCCCGTCCTGCTCCACAACTTCGGCAACTCCTTCTCGCTGCTCTTTTAAGGGGCGAGGTTCGAATGCGGAAAAGGTGGGCAGGTTGCCGCGCCTGCCCCCTATTCGTCGACGCGGTAGACCTGGGGTTTCTCCTGGATCCTTGCGGCCTGCTCCGCCGCCATGGTTGCCGGAAGCGGATTGAAGCCCGTCGGGGCGACGAGGCGCTGGCCCGCGGGGCTCAGCGCATATTGGAGAAAGGCGAGCAGCCTGGGTTCCATCATTGCGGCGTCGCCGGCCGCGCTGTCGGGGGCCGCGTAGATATAGGCGCTCCGCGTCAGCGGATAGCTGCGGTCGGCTACCGACTTGCGGGTCAATGCGACAAAGGCGCGGTTGCTGCCGTCGGCTATCGGGATCGCCCGCACGCCCGGCCTTGCATAGCCGAGACTGCCATAGCCGATGCCGAACCGGTCGTTGATCATGTCGGCGACCATCGCATTGCGATCGGCATATTCGCGGGTCGCCTCGTTGAAGAGATCGGCGCCGCCCATGACGCGTTGCTGAAAGAAGGATTGTCCGCCCGGATGAAGTCCGGCGGGGCCATAAGGGACGATCGGCGCATCGGCCCATTCGCCCGTCAGGCCCAATTGCCCCCAGGTGCGGATATTCTGTTCGGGACCGCGCGCGACGCCGGTGTCCCAGACCATCGTCCCCCACCCGCCCGCTCGCTGCGAACCGAAGATGCGGTCGAGCTGCTCGACCGAAAGGCCGGCGATCGGGTTGTCGCGATGAACGAAGACCGCCAGCGCGGCCGATTTGCCGATCTGGTCGTGGCTGCCGGTCGCGACCGCGACCTCGGTCGTCATCAGGACCGAACGCCGGTAGATCCCATATTGCTCATAATCGAAAGCCCGCCGGGCGCTGAGCGCGAGGTCGGCCGTTCCCTGCTGGAGCGCGAACTGGCCGGTCGACGTGCCCTTGAGATCGACGTCGAAGGCGACACCGGGATGAAGGCGCGCGAAGCCTTTGGCCCATTCCGCCATCAGGTTGCCCATTTGCCGCGATCCGCACACGCGGATGACGCCCTTGAGCGGCGACGCCGCCGCCCGCGCGAGCGCGGCCGGCGCGGCGCCGAGCATCAGCGGAACGGCGAGCGCGCCAAAGCCCCGGAGTGCATCGCGGCGGCTGAAAGACCCTATCCTGTTCGTCATTTTGTCATCCTTCTGCTGGGACAAGCGTCTATTGCAGCTTTGCTATCTCGCGGCGCGACTGCTCGGCATCGAGCGGCGTCAGCTTTCCGCTTTCGGCGAGTATCTGTTGTCCCTGACGGCTGAGGATGAAGGTGAGAAACTCCTTCAGGCGCGGCGGAAGCGGCTGTCCTTCGGGCTTGTCGAGATAGATGTAGACGTTGTTCGTCAGCGGATAGCTGCGGTTGAAGACCGTTTCCCGCGTCGGCTGGACAAAGGGGCTGCCGGCGGCGGCTGCAACGGGCACGATGCGCAGGTCGGGCCATTTCTTGACCACCTTGTGCATGTTGAAGCCGATCGCATATTTGTCTTCGGAGACCGCTTTCGCGATTTCGGCGTCGGCGGGCGCCTTTTGCCCTCCGCGCACCTTTTCGATCAGGTTCGAATTCCACTTGTCGCCGCCCTTGAAGGCGACCTGCTGGATGAGGTGCGACCAGCCGCTGAGCGTCGCGTCGAAACCATAGATCCTGATCGGCTTGTCGGCCCATTCGCCCGTCAGGCCCAATTGGCCCCAGGTGCGGATATTCTTTTCGGGCCCGCGTGCCGATGCCGTCGTCCATTCGAAGCTGTCGGTCCAACCGCCGGTGCGTTCGGCGCCGAAGATACCGTCGATCTGTTCAAGCGTAAGCCCCTTGAGCGGATTGTCCTTGTTCACGATGAAGACGGGCGCCGGCTGCGTGCCTTCGTCGAACGCGCCGGTCAGCCGGATCTCGAGCGGGTTGTGCCCATAGACGTCGCGGAACGCCACGAAGTCCGACCGCCACGCCGCATGACCCAGAAAGCCGAGGTCATATGTCTTCGTCACGATGCCGCCGATGCCGCTCGGGTTGAAGAAGCTCGCGAACTTGATGTTGGGATGATATTTGTAAAAGGCATTCTGCCAATTGTTGATCATCTCCATCATGTTGGTGCTCGCCTGCAGGCGGATCACGCCCCATTCGCCGTTGCAGGTCGACCCGTGGCAATAGAGCGAATCCTCGACGCGCCCCGGCACATAGTCGGGCAGCGCGCTCAGATCATAAGCATAGCTCGCCTTTTTCTCCGCCGGCGCTCCCGAAGCGGCGGACGCGGACGGCGCGAGCGCGACCAGCCCTGCGGCAAGGCAGGCGCGCATAAGGACACGCTTGCCCGGACCGAAACGGAGCGAGGCATAGGGTGGACCAGCAGGCATTTTCGACTCCTCGGGCTTGGTCGCGGAAACAGCGCCGGCCGCTGTTCGATCGCGCCCGTGCGAAGCGCCTTGGCGGCGCCTGGCATCCGGGCTGACGAAAGCGGGGCCTTCCTCGACTATAATCACATACCGGCGGCGGGCCGAAAATTCACGGCTCCCCGGCCCGCCGACCGGTCGATATCCGGGGATTTCGATGAGGCCCGGATATCTGGGAGCTCATTCTATTTGCGGATCTTCTTCATCGCGCGGTCGACGAAGCGGTTGTCGAACAGCTGCGCATTGGTCAGATGCTGCCCCTGCGCGCGCTGACGAAACGCGCCCTCCTCGGTTCCTTCATAATTGGCCGAGTTGATCGCCTCCTGCATCAGCTTGGCCTGTGCGCCCGTGAAACGGTAGTTCCCGGTCACGAAGGTCGGCATGTTCGCGCGAAGCAGCGCCACCTCGGCCTCGACATTCTTGCCCTTGAAATAGTCGGGCATGGCCGCTGCCACCTCTTCGGCGCTGTGGGTGTTCACGAAGCGCATGGTGCGGACGAAGGCGTTCACGACCTTCTGAACCTGATCCGGATGGTCGCGGAGAAAGTTCGGCGAGGTGAAGAGCGATTGGGCGGGCAGCTCGGCGCCGAGCAGCTTCTTCGTCTTGGCCGGGGTTGTGAGGTCGTAGAGGACGCTGACCTTGCCGGTCTTCAGTATCTCGCTGGCATGCGGCTCGCGAAAGGCGATGATGTCGACTTCGCCCTCGTCGAGGCCCTTGATGGTCGCGGGAAGGCGACCCTCGACGCCCGAGTTCACCGGGGTATAGGCCCCCGCGGGCAGACCGCCCCGCGCGCGGAGCAGGTTCATCACGATGCTCTTGGTCGAATAGTTCATGCCCTCCGACACCTTGAGGCCCCGGAAATCGGCGCCCGACTTGACCTTGCCCTTGATGCGGTCGGACACCATGACGGTCAGGCCGGGTGCGCCGTTGAACATCATCAACGCGACCGCCGGCTCGTCATGGCCGTGACCGAAGTACACATGCTGGAACCAATGGACCGACATGTCGATGTCGCAGCGCTTCAGCGCGCGCTGCATCCGGTAGTGCGGCTCTTCGTATATCTTTTCGAAGACGAGCTCGACCTTCACGCCTTCCTTTTCGAAATTCCCCAGCGCCTGGGTGAGCTGCGGCATGATGGAGACTTCGCGCCCCGTGAGACGGAGCGCGTCGCTCTTGCCATCGCGGCATTCGGAGGATTTTGCCAGAGCAGGCGATGCCGTCAGGAACATCGCCGCTGCGAGCGAGGAAAGCGTAGCACGTGCAATCAGACCAGTTGCCATGAGATAGACCCTTTGCTGGGCCGGGGCGCCAGGCCCCGGCCTCGATCGTCAGAAGTTGGTGGTGAAGGAGATTGACGCGGTCCGTCCGCGACCAGCCATATACTGCTTGTTGGCATCGCTTGCCGACGTGCGGATCGATTGCGAATAGTAAGTGATGTAATATTTGTTCAGCAAATTCTCGACGCCGAAGCCCAGCGTGCCGGCCGAGGTTTTCAGCGTCGCGGTGAGATCGAATGTCGTGAAGCCGTTGAAATGCTCTTCCAGCGCGTTGCCGCGACCGACGTTGATATCGCGGTCGAAGTAATGGACGCCCTGCAGGCGAACGCTGGTGCCCGGCGAGAAGGTGTAGTCGATCGCACCCGTCACCTTGTTCGGCCCCTGCGCGCGGCCGCCGAGTTCGAGATCGAGCGGCTGACCGACGTCGGCCGCGGTGGCGCTGTCGGTCAAGGCAAGCGTGCTGTAGAGCGTCAGGCCGCGAACCGGCTTGAGCTCGGCCGTCGCCTCGAAACCGCGCACGCGGGTCGGAACGCGCACGACCTGCCCAAGACCATCGGAGCCGACGCGCAGCGTGCTGCCTAGCTTCGAATAGGATTCATAGGCTGAGATGCCGAAACTGCCCCACGGCTTGCGGAGGTTGAGCCCGACGTCCTTGCTGCTCGTCACGATGGGCTTCAACGAGACGAGACTGTCGACGTCCTGGTTGAGCGCGGTGACCGAGCGCAGCAGGATGCCGACGTCGGGGAGACCGAAGCCTTCCGAATAGGCGGCGAAAACCGACCAGCCATCGGCGAAACGCCAGACCGCACCGACATTCTTCACCAGCTTCGAGAAGCTGCGTTCGCCGCCCGCGACCGGCACGCCCTGCCAGTTGTTCGTCTGGCGGCCGTAGTAGCCGAGCGTCACATAGTCATCGACCTTGAGATTGCCCATTTCGTAGCGAAGGCCACCGCGAATGGTGAACGGACCGCGATCGAACTCGATCTGCATGAAGGGGGCCGTCGAGCGATATTTGAGCGGCGTCAGCCAGACACGGTCGGTCAGGATCATGTTCTGGTACGTCTTGTCGAACAACTGGTCGGCACCGAGGGTGACTTCCAGGCCGGTGAAGAAGGCATCGGGGCGTACCCAGGTCAGTTTTCCGCCCTGTTTGCGGTCGAAGAGAAGTCCCTGATCGTAGAGCGTACCGACCGGCGCAATGTTGCGATCCTGGAAGGCCGTCGCCGTATCCGCGCCGAAAAGCACGTCCGACGAGTGGGTGAAGAGCTGTACGAGCAGATCACCGCCGAACACATTCTCGTTCGAATAGGTCAGGTTCGACGTCAGTATCTTGTTGAACGGGACGATACCCGCGGGATAGGTGCCCCGCTGCGAAGAGGTCGGGATGTTCGCCGCGGCGTTGCCGAGAATGGGGATATAGTCGCCTTCGCCGAACAGGCGGAAACGATTGACCGTCGCCTCGATCCGCTGATCGCCGAAGCTGTAGCCCAGCTTCAGGAAGAGGTTCGTCGAATGGCTGTCCATCGTGTCGCCGACCGACGGCGTCACGCCGAGGCGGTTGCCCTTGGCATCGTACAGCATGCCGCGTTTGTTGTAGCCGCCATAGGCAACGACGTCGAAACCGCCCGACTTGTGGGTCAGGAGATAGCCGGCCTTCCAGTCGATATTGTCCTTCTTGAACTGGCTGGCGGCGCGAACGCTGACCTGGTGGTGCGTGCCCTCTTCGGCTTCCTTCGTGATATAGTTGACGATGCCCCCCGTCGCGCCGAGCCCGTAGAGCGCCGAGGCGCCGCTCACGACTTCGATGCGCTGGATCAGCTCGCTGTCGAGGAAATAGCCCTCGCGGCGCCCGTAGCGCGATTGACCTGCGGGATGCCGTCGAGCAGGATCAGCGCATTGCGGCCGCGGATCGATTCCCCTGCGGAGCTCAGCTTCTGGCGGCTGGGCGAGAAGCCCGGAATGGTGGCGGCGAGGGTTGCGCCCGGATCGTCGACGACCTGGAACTGCTGCCCGACTTCCTTGGTCGATATGACCGCGACGGCGCCCGGAATCTTGTCGATCGCCTTTGCGCTGCGGGTCGCCGTGACGATGATGCCGGGATTGCTGCTGTCATCGGTGGTATCGTCGACCGCCGTTTCGGCATCGGCGGCGTTGGCCGCTCCAGCCTCCTGCGCCGCGACCGGAGCGGACAGCGCAAGAAGCGCGACGGAGCCAAGATAGAAACAGGACTTCATGATATTCCTCCCAATTGCACACGGGGCTTGTCCCCGCTTGGTCTTGTTTTCGAGAGAGTCCCCCTCTCCCGTTCGAATTTCCTAAGGTGAGAGCTGGTTCAGCTTTGCGATGCTCCCCCGATCCTGTCGTGCGGCTGTCGCGCGAGCAGCCCCTTGGGCTGCGCGTGGACAAGCACCGCAGGGTCCGAATTCCCCCCCTGCCCGATCACGCCGCGAGTTCCTTGGCGAGAATCGGCCCGGCTTCGGACGGCACATCCTTCGCGTCGACCGGCGGTTCGCCGCTCAGCGCGCGGGCGAGTTGTTCGCGATCGAGCGCCCCCTCCCAGCGCGCGACGACGATGGTCGCGACCGCATTGCCGATGAAGTTCGTCAGGCTGCGGCATTCGGACATGAACCGGTCGATGCCGAGGATCAGCGCCATCCCGGCGACCGGGATGGTCGGGACGATGGCAAGCGTTGCGGCCAGCGTGATGAAACCGGCGCCGGTCACCCCCGCCGCGCCTTTCGAACTGACCATGGCGACCGCAAGCAACAAAAGCTGCTGTCCGAAGGTGAGCTCGACGTTGAGCGCCTGCGCGATGAACAGGGCAGCAAGCGTCATGTAGATGTTCGTGCCGTCGAGGTTGAAGGAATAGCCGGTCGGCACGACGAGGCCGACGACCGCCTTGCCGCATCCCGCCCGCTCCATCTTGTCGATCAGATTGGGAAGCGCCGCCTCGGACGACGACGTGCCGAGCACGAGGAGCAGTTCGGCCTTGAGATATTTGAGCAAGGCCCAGAGCGAGAAGCCGTTGTACCGTGCGACCAGACCGAGCACGACGACGACGAACAACAGCGACGTCAGGTAGAAGGTCGCGACCAGAGCCAGCAGGTTCAGGAGCGCCCCGACGCCATATTTGCCGATGGTGAACGCCATGGCGCCAAATGCGCCGACCGGTGCAGCGCGCATCAGGATCGCGACCATGCGGAAAACGAGTTGCGCGAGACGTTCGAGCAGATCGGTGACGGGTTCGGCAGGCTTGCCGACCAGATTGATGGCAACACCCGTCAGGATCGCGAGAAACAGGACCTGGAGGATATTCCCCTCGGTAAAGGCCGAGAGCATCGTTGCGGGAATGATGTCGGTCAGAAAGGCGACGATCGACTGGTCGTGCGCCTTTGCCGCATAATCGCTGACGGCCCCGGCATCGAGCGTTGCCGGGTCGATGTTCATGCCGGCCCCCGGCTGCACGATCGTCGCCACCGCCCAGCCGATGATGAGAGCGAGCGTCGAGAAGGTGAGGAAATAGACAAAGGCCTTGGTCACGACCCGGCCGAAGGCGCGGATTTCGCCCATGCCGGCAATACCGGTCACGACGGTCAGGAAGATGACCGGAGCGATGATCATCTTCACCAGCTTGATGAAGGCGTCGCCGAGCGGCTTCATCGCCGCGCCCCAGCCAGGCTCGGTCATGCCCAGCAAAATGCCGAGGGTGATCGCCACCAGCACCTGGAAATAGAGGGCGTGATAAATCCGGCCGCGGCGCGGCGCGTGATCGACGGTGTCGGCAGTAACTAACACGAAGGCCCTATCCTCCCCAGACGCATCGAATTTTCGATTGCACCTTAAAATGGGGGCCTCAGCGGCGGGCGTCACGTAAAAATTTCTTCAAAATAAGATATTGATAATAAATGATATTATGAAGAAATGATCAATTTTTGAGCGGATTTCCACTTTACAAAATCTAAATTTGAGCGATTTTCCGCACATGGGGTTGGAGATCGATTCGCAGATGGGAAAGCGCCGCATCGCCATGTGGATGCTGGCCGCTGCCGCGCTGATCGCCGTGGCGCTGTCGGCCTTTCTCCTTGCGATGCGATGGGTCGATGACGGCGCGCGGCAGCAAACCGAAGAGATCGCCGATGCCCGCCTGTCGTCGAACGCCGGCCTGATCGCGAGCGAGCTGCAGAAATTCAGGCTGCTGCCGCTGGTGCTGGCGGATTATCCCGATGTCGACGCCGTCCTTGCGGAGGGCTCGCCCGCCGCCATCGCCAAGCTCAACCGCACGCTGGAGATGCTTGCGGGTCGAACGGACGCGGCGGTCATATATGTGATCGACCGCAACGGCATGACACTCGCGGCAAGCAACTGGCGCCAGCCGGAAAGTTTCGTTGGCCAACGCTATGGCTTTCGGTCCTATTTCAGGGATGCGCTGGCAAAGGGATCGGCCGAGCAATTCGCGCTGGGGACCGTCAGCCGAAGGCCGGGCCTGTTCCTGGCGCGCCGCAGCAGTCGCGGCGACGGTGTCGTCGTCGTCAAGGTGGAGTTCGACCGGATCGAACGCGACTGGATACGGCAATCGGGCCCGACGTTCGTCCGCGACGCCAATGGCGTCATCATCATTTCAAGCCGTCCCGAGTGGCGCCTGCACGCCACGCGTCCGCTGTCCGCGCAAATGCAGCAGGAGGTCAGGCAGACGCGGCAATATGGCGACGACCTGCCGCCGCTGGTGGCGATCGATCCGGGCAATGGCGCGATCCGCGACAACAGCGGACGCGATCAATCGCTCATTCGCACGGCCGACGTTCCGGTGCCGGGCTGGACGCTGTCGGCGGTTGAGCCGCTCGATCCCGCACGACGATCATTGGAAACGCAGGCCAAGTTCGCGGGCCTCGCCGCCTCGCTGGTCCTTCTGGTGGTCGCGGGCCTCATCGTGCGGACCCGCGAGCGCCGCGCCCTCGCCGCCGAGGCCAAGCGGGCGTTGGAGGATGAGGTACGCCGACGGACGGCCGAACTGAGCAGCGCGAACGAGCAGTTGGTATTGGAACACGCGAAACGCGGGCGCAACGAGGCAAAGCTGCGGGCGGCGCGCGAAGAGCTGGCGCAGGCGAACCGCCTCGGCGTCCTGGGCCAGATCACCGCCGGCGTGGCGCATGAAATAAACCAGCCCGTCACCGCGATCGGAACCTTCGCGGCGAATGCCATCGTGATGTCCGACCGCAGCAATTTCGCGGGCGCGCGGGAGAATATGTCGCACATCGTCGAGCTTACGAAACGTATCGGCCAGATCACGTCGGAGCTCCGCCTTTTCGCCAGGCGCGACAATCCAAGGGGGCCCGTTCGCCTTGCCGAAGCGATCGACGGCGCCCTGCTTCTGATGGGTGACCGTCTACGCCGCGTCGCGATCGAACGCATTGGCGACTTCACCGATGTCTCGGTGACGGCGGATCGCGTGCGACTTGAACAGGTGATCATCAACCTGCTCCAGAATGCATCCGACGCGCTGGACGGCCATGAAGCGCCACGCATCGAACTTCGCGTCGAGCAGCGCGGCAAATGGGTTCACCTTGCCATCGCGGACAATGGTCCGGGGCTTCCCGACGACAAGCGCGACCATGTTTTCACGCCCTTCGTCACATCGAAGCGCGACGGCCTGGGCCTCGGCCTTGCCATCGCGCTCGATATCGCGCGGGATTTCGGGGGTGAACTCACCCACGACGATGCGTCGGGCGGCGGCGCGACCTTCACTCTTCGCCTGAGGAAAGCCTGATGTTCGTGGGAATGGGAAAAGT
>JAFKLT010000088.1 GCA_017309275.1 Sphingomonadales bacterium
TGGCGCCCATGGCCCGGATCATCGGCAGATAATCCTCGGCCGCGATCGACTTTTCGAACTGCACACCCGTCTTGCCGCCCAGCGACCAGACGACCTTCGCGGCGGTCCGGCCGATGATCGGCATGCGGAACACGACAAGGTCGCCGGGCTCCAGCCCGCGTTCGTAGCGCATCAGCAAACCGTCGGCGCTGATGTTGACGCAGGTGCACATTTCCTGCCGCCCGTCGGGCAGCACGAAAGGAAGGCGGCAATAGACGTCGCTACGCGGCGCAATCCGCTGGTCGAGGCCGACATAATGGGCCTTGTTGGTATCGATCTTACGCATACGTCCCGGACCTTTTTGGTTTACCGAGGAGCATTGGTACGAATGCTGAAGAAACCGTAAAGGCCTTTCGGGCGATCAGCGCGTCACGAGGCCGTGTTTCTTCGATCCCAGGCTCACCGGAACGTCGCCAGCGGAGGGCTGGATTCGATGCTGCGGATCGCGGATCACGACCCCCTCGACCTTGACCGCGCCTTCGTCGAGCTTGCGCCGCGCTTCCTTGTTCGACGTCGCAAAGCCCAGTTCGCGCAAAGCGTCGATGACGGTGATGCCGTCCGCGGGTGCCGAGACCTGTGGCAGGTCGCCACCAATCTGGCCCTTTTCAAAGGTTTGCGTCGCTGTTTCGGCAGCAACCCGCGCAGCTTCCGCGCCGCGGCACATCGCGGTCGCCTCGTTCGCGAGGATCTTTTTCGCCTCGTTGATCTCGGCCCCCTCGAGCGCTTCCAGATGCGCGATCTCGTCCAGCGGCAGATCGGTGAACAGCTTCAGGAAGCGGCCGACGTCGCGGTCGTCGCAGTTGCGCCAATATTGCCAATAGTCGAAATGGGGCAACTGTCCCGAATTGAGCCACACGGCGCCCGCCGCGGTTTTGCCCATTTTGGCTCCCGCGGCGGTCGTGAGCAGCGGAGTCGTGAGACCGTAGAGATCGGCGCCGTCCATCCGGCGGCCGAGTTCCATGCCGTTGACGATGTTGCCCCACTGGTCCGATCCGCCCATCTGGAGGCGCACGCCGCGCTCCTTCGACAAGTGACGGAAGTCATAGCCCTGGAGGATCATGTAGTTGAATTCCAGGAAGGTCATCGGCTGTTCGCGTTCGAGCCGCAGCTTGACCGAATCGAAGGTCATCATGCGGTTGATCGTGAAGTGCGTGCCGACTTCCTGGAGCAGCTCGATATAGCCGAGCTTGCCCAGCCAGTCCTGGTTGTCGACCATCACTGCATCGGTCGGCCCGTCGCCGAAGGTCAGGAACTGCTGAAAGATGCTGAAGATCGACGCGATGTTCGCGGCGATCGTTTCGTCCGACAGCATCTTGCGGCTCTCGTCGCGCCCCGTGGGGTCGCCGATCCGCGTGGTGCCGCCACCCATCAGGACGACGGGCTTGTGCCCCGTCTGCTGGAGACGGCGCAGCATCATGATCTGGACAAGGCTGCCGACATGCAGGCTTGGCGCGGTTGCGTCGAAGCCGATATATCCCGGGACGACCTGCTTTGCGGCGAGAGCATCGAGCCCTTCCGCGTCGGTCATCTGATGGATATAGCCTCGCTCATCGAGCAGGCGAAGCAGGTCGGATTTGTAATTCGTCATAACGGCCTCATAGAAAGCGGGGGGCGCTTAGCATGGGGTTTGCGGTTTGGATAGCATGCGGAAAGAGCTGATCTGCCACCCCGATACGCCGGCGAGGGCGATACGGTCGGTCGCGGTCGAGGTCGACCTGTCGTTCGAAGAAGGATTTGCGCTGCGCTTTATCGTCGAGGGCGAGATCGGCGCGATCGTCCTGCCGCAGGGCGAGGGTGAACTGGTCATCGCCGACGGCGGCACCGACGGGCTGTGGCAGAGCACCTGTTTCGAGGCTTTTCTGACCGAGGAAGGCCAGCCCGACTATACCGAGTTCAACTATGCCCCCGATGGCCGCTGGGCCTGTTATCAGTTCGACGATTATCGCTCGCTCCTCCGATCCGACGACCTTGCCCCCTGGACGATGGAGGTCGAGCGCGGCGTTGGACGCTATACCATCCGCGTCGAACCAGGCATCTTTCCCGACGCCGGATCAAAGCTTGCGCTGGCGGCGGTGATCGAGGAACTCGATGGCACGAAAAGCTATTGGGCGCTGGTGCATCCCTCGGGCAAGCCTGACTTCCATCATCCCGATTGCTTTGCGCTCACGCTTGAGGCACGCGGGCGGGCATGACGACCCTTTTCGGTATCGACCGCCTGCTCACCGACCCGACGCTTCGCGGAGCGCTGAAAGGAAAGCGCGTCGCGCTGCTTGCGCATCCCGCGTCGGTCACCGCCGAATTGACGCACAGCCTTGATGCGCTGGTCGCCGCGGGGGTCGAAGTTTCCGCGGTGTTCGGGCCGCAGCACGGCGTGCGTGGCGACCTTCAGGACAATATGATGGAGTCGCCCGACTTCACCGATCCGACCTATGGCATGCCGGTGTTCAGCCTGTATGGCGAAGTTCGGCGTCCGTCGGGTCAGTCGATGCATACGTTCGACGTCATGCTGGTCGACCTGCAGGACCTTGGTTGCCGCATCTACACCTATGTCACCACGCTGCTCTACATCCTCGAGGCCGCGGCCGAGCATGGCAAGGCGGTCTGGGTGCTCGATCGACCGAATCCGGCCGGTCGGCCCGTCGAGGGCACCCGCCTTCGCGAAGGATGGGAAAGCTTCGTCGGGGCCGGCCCGATGGTGATGCGCCATGGCCTGACGATGGGCGAGATGGGGCATTGGTTCATCCGTCACTTCGCGCTCGACGTCGACTACCGCGTGATCGAAATGGCAGGGTGGGAGCCCGCGGGGCCCGGCTTCGGCTGGCCGGCTGAGCGCGTCTGGATCAACCCGAGCCCGAACGCCGCAAACGTCAACATGGCGCGCGCCTATGCCGGCACGGTGATGGTCGAGGGCGCTACCCTGAGCGAGGGGCGCGGCACGACGCGGCCCCTCGAACTCTTCGGTGCGCCCGATATCGACGCGCGCGCCGTGATCGCAGAGATGCACCGCCTCGCCCCCGAATGGCTGACGGGTTGCAGGTTGCGCGATATCTGGTTCGAGCCGACCTTTCACAAGCATATGAAGCAGCTGAACAGCGGCGTTCATATCCATGCCGAAGGCGCGTGGTACGACCATGCCGCATTCCGGCCCTGGCGCGTGCAGGCGCTGGGGTTCAAGGCGATCCGGTCGCTCTATCCCGACTATCCGATATGGCGCGGCAAGGACTTCAAATATGAATACACCGACGACGTGCTTGCGATCGACGTGATCAACGGTTCGCCGCTGCTGCGCGAGTGGGTCGACGATGCCGGGGCGGCGCCGGGCGATCTGGATGCGCTGGCGCTGCCCGACGAAGCGGCGTGGCGCGAGGAAGTTTCGGACCTGTTGCTCTATCGATAAAGGGGGATGGCGATGCATCGGCGGCAATTTCTGGGCACTGCGGCGCTAGGCGGTCTGGCCGCCAGCTTGCCGGCATCGGCATTCGCGGCGGACACGGCCGATCTTCCGAACCTTGCCGCAAAGGCGGTGCCGATCGGCAAGGCCGAACGCGTTGCGCGGATTGCCCAGGCAAAGGAATTGATGCGGGCGAACGACATCGGCGCGCTGCTGATCGAGCCGGGGTCGAGCCTGATCTATTTCACCGGCGTCGAGTGGTGGCGGAGCGAACGGCTGACGGCCGCGATTCTGACCCGCGAAGGCGAGGCGGCGATCGTCACGCCCTTTTTCGAAGAGCCGTCGGTGCGTGAAAGCCTGGGCATCGAGGCCGATGTGCTGACGTGGAACGAGGACGAAAATCCGCTCGCCGCCGTCGCCGGGTGGCTCGGCAAGCGCGGCTTGACCAAAGGGCGGATCGGGGTCGAGGAGACGGTGCGCTATTTTGCGGTCGACGGGCTGCAAAAGGCGATGCCGAACGCAACGGTCGTCAATGGCGCGCCCGTGGTGCGCGGTTGCCGCATGCACAAGTCGGCGGCCGAAATCGTACTTATGCAGATCGCGGCCGATATCACGATCGCCGCCTATCGCCACACCGCGCCGCGGATCGAGGCGGGGATGACGCCGGGGCAGATCGGCGCGATAATGAAGGCGGCCACCACTGCGCTGGGTGGGCAGAGCGAGTTCGAGCTGATCCTGTTGGGTGAGGCGAGCGCCTATCCGCACGGTAGCGGCAAGCCGCAGGCGGTGAAGAGCGGCGAGGTCGTGCTGATGGACTGCGGCGCGACGGTTCATGGCTATCAATCCGATATTTCGCGCACCTTCGTCTATGGCAAGGCCAGCACGCGGCAGCGGCAGGTCTGGGACCAGATGCGCAAGGGGCAGGATGTCGCCTTTGCCGCGGCTAAGCTGGGCACGCCCGCCGGAGAGGTGGATGATGCGGTCCGCGCCTATTACCAGAACCTCGGCTGGGGGCCCGGTTACCGGCTGCCCGGTACGTCGCACCGCACCGGTCACGGGATCGGACTGGACGGTCATGAGCCGGTCAATCTGGTGCACGGCGAGACGACGAAACTGGCGCCGGGCATGTGCTTTTCGAACGAGCCCGGCATTTATATACCCGGCGAATTCGGCATTCGCATGGAGGATTGTTTCCATATGACCGGCGCCGGGCCGCAATGGTTCAGCGAACCGCCGCCGTCGATCGATCAGCCGTTTGCCTGATTTTCCGGCGCCTGATCGGGCGCCTTCGGGCGCTGGACCAGGCTGACCAGGACGAAGCTGATGATCATCAGCAGGTACCAGCTTCCCAGCTTTTCGATCCCGACCATGTGCCAGCCATCCTGCTGGCTGGGATAGGTCCAGGCGCGGGCGAAGGTGCCGATATTCTCCGCAAACCAGATGAACAGCGCGACGAGTGCCCAACCGACGAGCAACGGCATGCGGCGGTGGACGTGCAGCGGGCGGAACCACACCTGGCAGCGCCAGAAGAGCAGGGCGGTCGCGGCGAACAGCAGCCAGCGGATATCCGGCAGCCAATGGTGGGCGAAGAAATTGACGTAGATTGCGGCGGCGAGCACATAGCTGGTCCACGCGGGCGGGTAGCGGGTGTAGCGGAAGTCGAAGATGCGCCAGACGCGGGCGATATAGCTGCCGACCGCGGCGTACATGAAGCCGGAGAAGAGCGGCACCGCGCCGATGTGCAGCAGGCTTGCCTCCGGATATTGCCACGACCCCGACGCCGTCTTGAACAATTCCATCACCGTCCCGACGACGTGAAAGATCAGGATGACGATGGCTTCCTTCGGCGTTTCGAGCCGGAAAGCGAGCATGGCGAGCTGGATCAGCACTGCGCCGATCGTGATCGCGTCATAGCGGTGTAGCGGGGCATCGGCGGGCCAGAAGAGGTGCGTGCCGAGCAGCAGCGCGAGCATCAGTCCGCCGAACAGGCAGGCCCAACCCTGTTTGAAACCGAAGACGAGGAATTCGAGGAACCAGCCGCGCGGCCCCGGCTCGACCGCCATCGCCTCCAGGCGCGCGCGAACGGCGTGGAAGCGACTGTGGCCGCGCGGTCGTTCAGACATGCACCGAGACGTAGGCGATCAGCGTGGCGGCGGGCAGCAGCAATGCCTGCGCAAGGATCGTCCCTGCAAGGCGGCTGAGCGAGATGAAGGTGATCGCGCGGCGGAAATCGGCTTCGTCGACTTTGCCCTCGACCGCGTCGTCGGTCATCACCGAAAGCTGCGGATCGATGAAGGCGAACAGAAGGATCGTCGCAAAGCCGTTGATCAGCGCCGAGAGCTGCGACGCGGTGACGCGAAATTCGGGGGCGAGATAGCCGGCGTAGAGCGACGCGACGACGCCGACCGCGAGCAGCGACTGCGCCAGGCAATTGGCGATCAGCACGCCCCAGCCGATCCCCTTGGGCATCCGCCAGCTCTTCAGATGCGCGAGGCTGGGAAAGCGGAGCGACTGGCGGACGGTGCGCAGGCCGCTGGGACTGACCGCCTTCAGCGCGAGCTTCGTCGTCGAGCGGTTATTTTGATACCAGCCGATCGCCGCGGCGAACATGCGCTGGCCGGTCGGCACGAGCAGGATGCCGATCAGCGTCGCGACGCTGGCAGCGGCGAGCACGAACTGCATGTCGATGAACAGCGATGCGCCGCTGCCGTCGTGGATGCGCGTCTCGATCCGCTTGGCGAGAAAGGGGCCGAGGAAGCTGTTCGAGGTCCGCGAGAAGAGCACGAGGATGTTGAACAGCGCGAAGGACATGGCGATGCGCCGCGTCCGAACGCCCGCAATGCGCGCCGCATAGGCGAGCGCACCGATCAGGTTGATGAACCCGGTGAGCAGCAGGATGGTAACGAGGGGAAGGTCGATCATTGGGGGCCTAATTTCTCGTCATCGCGAGCGAAGCAGAGCCACCCGGAGCGGTTGGCGCGACGCAGGATTGCCACGGGCCTTCGGCCCTCGCAATGACGATTAGATGAAACTGTGGATCAATGCTTTCGCGTCAGCTCGCGCATCGCATCGTCCAGGCCGGCGAGCGTCAGCGGATACATGCGGTCGTTCATCAGCTGTTTGATCAGCTTCACCGACTGGGTGTAGCCCCAATGCGCCTCCGGCACCGGGTTGAGCCACACCGCGGCGGGATAGACATGGGTCATGCGCTGCAGCCACACGGCGCCCGATTCCTCGTTGAAATGTTCGACGCTGCCGCCCGGATGGGTGATCTCATACGCGCTCATCGATGCGTCGCCGACGAAGATCAGTTTGTAGTCATGGCCATATTTGTGGAGGATGTCCCACATCTGGTGGCGTTCGGACCAGCGGCGCTTATTGTCCTTCCACACCCCTTCATAGGGGCAGTTGTGGAAGTAGAAGAATTCCAGATTCTTGAATTCGGTCGTCGCGGCGCTGAACAATTCCTCGCAAAGCTTGATGAAGGGATCCATCGATCCGCCGACGTCGAGGAACAATAGCAGCTTCACGGCATTGCGCCGTTCGGGGCGCATATGGATGTCGAGCCAGCCCTGGCGGGCGGTGCCGTCGATCGTGCCGGGAATGTCGAGCTCGTCCGCCGCGCCCTCGCGCGCGAATTTGCGCAGGCGGCGAAGCGCGATCTTGATGTTGCGGGTGCCCAGTTCCTTGGTGTTGTCCAGGTTCTGGAATTCGCGCTTTTCCCAGACTTTCAGCGCGCGCTTGTGCTTGCTTTCGCCGCCGATCCGCACGCCTTCGGGGTTGTAGCCCGAGTTGCCATAGGGGCTGGTGCCGCCGGTGCCGATCCACTTGTTGCCGCCCTGATGGCGCTTCTGCTGTTCCTCGAGCCGCTTCTTCAGCGTCTCCATGATCTCGTCCCAGTCGCCGAGCGACTTGATCGCCTCCATCTCCTCGGGCGTCAGATATTTCTCGGCAACCGCCTTCAGCCATTCCTCCGGAACGTCGACGGGGTTCTGGCCATAGTCGGTGAGCAGGCCCTTGAAGACCTTGTTGAACACCTGGTCGAAACGGTCGAGCAGGCCCTCGTCCTTCACGTAGATCGCGCGGGACAGATAATAGAATTGCTCGGGGGTGCGATCGATCACCTCGCGGTCGAGCGCCTCCAGCAGCAGCAGATGCTCTTTCAGACTGGCGGGAATACCCGCGGCGCGGAGTTCGTCGAGAAAGCCGAAAAGCATGGGGCAGGGGTACTCCGTCGGAGAGGCGGACGCAATCACTTTACGTTTACGGAAAGTGATAGGTGGGAAGATCGAGTAAAGCCTGGAAAACCGCGGAACTTCTCACGCAAATTGACACTGCGGTTCGGCGTCAGCGTTGCTTGAAGCGACAAAGGATACGCATGTGTGCGTCCAAACTGTCACCTTTGTCGCTTTAGCGACGGGCGCGCCTCCGGTGCGGCGATAGTGCGGTGATCTCCAGCCTCCTCCCCGCCGCGTATCCATTGACGCCCCATTAACCAATGTTCGGCATAGCTTTGCGATCATTCAGGGACGTGGGTGCGCAATGAAATTCGATCCGATCAATCCGGCGGCGCCGATACTCGACCAGTCGGTTGCCAGCGACTGCGGCGAGCTCGCTGTCGGGTGCAGCGACGCGGCGGGCCGCATCAAGCGCGCGACCGATCAGATGGGGCGCCAGATTTCCGAACTCGGCCGGCTGGAGGAGTTCGTCGTCAGCCTGGAGACCGACCAGCGCCAGATCGCCGATTCGACCGACGAGGCCAAGCTGCTGTCGGCGCGCGCGTGCGAACAGCTCGATACCGGGGCCGAGCGCGTCAATGCCGCGGTGTCCGAATTTCGGTCGATCATCGACCTGGTCGCGCGGCTGGGCACGCATGTCACCAATTTCGCCGCCGTGATGGAACAGGTGCAGCAGGTCAGCCAGTCGATCGAGTCGATCGCCAAGACGACCAACATGCTGGCGCTGAACGCCGCGATCGAGGCCGAGCGCGCGGGCGACGCGGGCCGGACCTTTGCCGTGGTCGCCGCCGAGGTGAAGAAGCTGGCGCAGAATACCCGCGGCGCGACCGACGAGATCCGCCGCAGCATCGGTAGCCTCGCGACCGAGGCGAGCGGGCTGGTGACCGAAATCCAGTCGGGCGTCGAACAGTCGAGCCGCGCCGAGGCGCAGTTCGAGACGATCACCGACGCGCTGCACGACGCGACGCACCTCGTCGCGCTGCTCGACGACCAAAGCGACCGCATCGCGCAAAGCAGCGCGATGGTTCATGCGAATGGCGCCAAGGTGCGCGAGGCGATGGACCGCGTCGTGACGTCGGTGCGCGACAACAGCGCGACGCTGGAGGGCACGCGCGATTCGATCCTGTCGATGGAGCATGTGTCGAACCGCATGTTCAACGCGGTCATCTCCGCCGGCGTCAGCCCGCAGGATTCGGCGATCGTCGAACTGGCGGCCAAGGTCCGCGACGAATTCGTCGGCATTGCCGAAGCCGCGGTCGCGCGCGGCGAGCTGTCGATGGAACAGCTTTTCGACGCCAATTATATCCGCGTTCCCAATTCGAACCCCGAACGGTTCCGGACCACGCTTTGCGACTGGGCCGACGCGCATTGGCGCCCGCTGTTCGACCGCATCGTTTCGCAGCATCCGGAGATCAAGATGTCGTCGGCGGGTGACATGAACGGCTTTCTGCCGACGCACATCACCGACTGTTCGCGCGCACCGACCGGCGACCTGGAACATGACACGGCGCATTGCCGCAACGGCCGCATCCTGTACGACGACACCGATGCGGCGGCGAAGCGCAGCACCGCGCCCTTTTTCATGACGGTCTATCGCCAGGAAGGCGACGGCATCAATTATCTGACCGTGCGCAACGTCTATATGCCCGCGATCATCAACGGCCGCCGCTGGGGCGATGTCGAGGTGGCATACCAGCTCTGATTGGCGCCTTTGCGGGCGCGGCCGAAGCGTCGGGGTCAGCTGCCCTGGCGGCGCGCCATGAAGGCGAGCTTTTCGAACAGCATCACGTCCTGCTCATTCTTGAGCAGTGCGCCGTGGAGCGGCGGGATCGCCTTGCCGACGTCGCGGTTCTGCAGCACTTCGAGCGGCATATCCTCTGCGAGCAGCAGCTTCAGCCAGTCGATCAGTTCGCTGGTCGACGGCTTTTTCTTGAGCCCCGGGACGTCGCGCACGTCGTAGAAGATGTCCATCGCGCGGCTGACCAGCGTCTTCTGGATGCCGGGGAAGTGGACCTCGACGATGTTGGCCATCGTGTCGCGGTCGGGGAACTTGATATAGTGGAAGAAGCAGCGGCGCAGAAAGGCGTCGGGCAGTTCCTTTTCATTGTTCGAGGTGATGACGACGATCGGGCGTTCCTTCGCGCTGATCGTCTCGTCGGTCTCGTACACATGGAAGGCCATGCGATCGAGTTCCTGCAGCAGGTCGTTCGGGAATTCGATGTCGGCCTTGTCGATCTCGTCGATCAGCAGGACGGGCAGCTTGGGCGAGGTGAACGCCTCCCACAGCTTGCCCTTCTTGATATAGTTGCGGATGTCGTGGACCCGCTCTTCGCCGAGCTGGCCGTCGCGCAGCCGGGCGACCGCGTCATATTCGTACAGGCCCTGCTGCGCCTTCGTCGTCGACTTGATGTTCCAGGTGATCAGCGGCGCATCGAACGCCTTGGCGATTTCCTCCGCCAGCACGGTCTTGCCGGTGCCCGGTTCGCCCTTCACGAGCAGCGGGCGGCGCAGCATCGTCGCGGCGTTGACCGCGACCTTCAGGTCGTCGGTGGCAATATAGGCGCTGGTACCTTCGAAACGCATGGGCTCGCGGCCTTTCCCTTAACGTGAACGTCAAGCGAATGGCACAGCGGCGGGAGGGGTGCAAGCAAAGTTGCGTCCGGGCCCCTGGCAGAAATGGTCAGGCGTGCGCCCGGCTTTCCGCCCGCGCGGCGAGCAGATCCCACAGGCCGCTGTGCTGTGCGATGAGCTGTTGCGCGCCGAAAGCGACCGCGCGCTCGGCCGCCGGAGTGTCCGCGACTTCGGCCGCAAGGCGCGCGGTGTCGCGAAGGTCGGGCAGGGTGCAGCGCGGCGTGGTCATTTCGAGCCGCTGCGCGCTGATGTCGAGAAGCACGCGAATCGTCCGCCAGTCGAGCGTCAGCGCGATCGCCGCGCCGACCGCGCAGCCGTGACGATCGGATTCGGCAAGCATGTCGAGCGCCTTGCGCTGCGCGGCGACCGCCGCTTCGCACTGGGCCTGTCCCTGGGTGCTGGGAACGGGGCCGACCGCGGCCGCGATTTTCGACAGGAAGGCGCGCTCCTGGGCAAAGGCCTGCGCGGCTTCGTCCATCCAGCGGCGCGAGGCGGGATCGACCGCTTTGCGCGCGGCGCTGTCGATAACGCCCGGATAACGCCCGTGGAGCAGGCAGAGGAAATGGACTGCGTCGGCAAGGTTGCGCATCGCCTGCGCGTCGCTCGACAGCGCGCCCGACCTGACGTGCGGGTGCGCGCCGGTGCCTTCGCTGGCGACCAGCGTATCGAGCAGTTCGGCGACACTGCGCGACTGCGGCTGGGGCTGGGTCGACTGGCTCAACGCATCATCCTTGCCTGTGGCGACGCGCCGTTTCGCGTCGCCCGTGGATTTAGAGCGTTCAGGCATAGCTCAACGTCGTAAACGTCGCGTTTATATGGACCGCGACGAAAATCGCTTGGCTTGTGCCGGATAGAGACAGGGGCGCTGGATACGGAAAGACCGGCAAGCGCGGGACGCTTACCGGTCTTTGGTTGCATGACGCCCGGGTAGGGGGCGTCATTTGGAGGAAGCGGGCGAGGCGACGAGAGGGAGAGTGCCCGGCCCGCGTTCCCGTCAAGCGGCGAGAGCGAATTCCTCGGTCTTCTCTTCCTTGGCGGCGGGTTCTGCCGCGAGCAGCGCCGGCTGTTCGGCGGCGGCGGCCTGCTTGTTGGGGAAGAGGAGGCGCGACATCAGCACGATGCCGCCGAGCGCGAAATAGGCGGCGAACGTCTGCACGGGGAAGAAGAAGAGCGGCGCCACGAACGCCAGCCGCAGGTACAGCGGGTTGAAGCCGAAATCCTGGCCCACGGCCTCGCAGATACCGAAGAAGGTGTCGCGGCGGCGGAAGAGATTGGTGGTGTCGTTCTGCATCTTCTTATCTTTCCCTTTGGCGGCGGCTGGGGGTGCCGCGCTTGTGCCCATTGCTAAGCAACGCGCGTGCCAATTCGTGCATTCTCTCGGTTTTCCTGGGTTTTTGGCGGTTGGCAGAAGCCGGCCGCCCTTCCCGGGCTTTGTCTGTTTTCCCATCATATGGGGTAAAGCGCCATTAAGTGGCGCCGGATGAACGGCCGCTTAAGCCATCCGCCCAACCCTTCGATGGGCGCCATGTGGTGGGAAAATATGAAGATTTGAAGTAGGTGACGGCAAATTTTTTGTGCGCCGCACAATTTTTTTGGCGCGGCCGAATTGTCGCGCGGCCGAAACGAGACATCCCGCCCGCGCCGGGGCGCGGACGGGATGTGGTCCAGTGGATTGGACGTTCGGTCTTGTTGGCGTTCCTACTGGTCGAGGAAGCTGCGCATCTTGCGGCTGCGCGACGGGTGCTTCAGCTTGCGCAGCGCCTTCGCCTCGATCTGCCGGATGCGTTCGCGCGTCACGCTGAACTGCTGGCCGACTTCCTCCAGCGTGTGGTCGGTGTTCATCCCGATGCCGAAGCGCATGCGCAGCACGCGCTCCTCACGCGGGGTGAGCGAGGCGAGGACGCGAGTGACGGTTTCCTTGAGGTTCGACTGCACGGCGGCGTCGACCGGGATGACGGCATTCTTGTCCTCGATGAAATCGCCCAGGTGGCTGTCTTCCTCGTCGCCGATCGGCGTTTCGAGGGAGATCGGCTCCTTGGCGATCTTCATCACCTTGCGGACCTTTTCCAGCGGCATCGACAGACGCTCGGCCATTTCCTCCGGAGTCGGCTCGCGGCCGCTTTCGTGGAGGAACTGACGGCTGCACCGCACCAGCTTGTTGATCGTCTCGATCATATGGACCGGGATGCGGATCGTGCGCGCCTGGTCGGCGATCGAGCGGGTGATCGCCTGCCGGATCCACCACGTCGCATAGGTGCTGAACTTGTACCCGCGGCGATATTCGAACTTGTCGACCGCCTTCATCAGGCCGATGTTGCCTTCCTGGATCAGGTCCAGGAACTGCAGGCCGCGGTTCGTATATTTCTTCGCGATCGAGATCACGAGACGCAGGTTCGCCTCGACCATTTCCTTCTTGGCGATGCGCGCCTCGCGCTCGCCCTTCTGGACCATGTTCACGACGCGGCGGAATTCGACCAGGCTCATGCCGGCGGCCTGCGCGATTTCGCTGATCTCGACGCGGATGCGATCGACCGCGCCCGCTTCATTCTCGGCGAAGGCGGCCCATTTCTTGTCGATCGAGCCGACGTCCTCGAGCCAGTTTTCCTCCAGCTCGCGGCCGACATAATTGTCGAGGAACCCCTTGCGCGGCACCTTGTGACGTTCGGCCAGGCGAAGCATCTGGCCGCCGAGCGCGGTCAGGCGCCGGTTATAGCTGTAAAGCTGGTCGACCAGATATTCAATCTTGGTGCCGTGGAACTGCACGCTTTCGACCTGCGCGGTGAGTTCCTCGCGCAGCTTGTGATATTTCTTTTCCGATGCCGAGGGGAATTCGTCGCCGCCCGACAGCGATTCCAGCCGCGCTTCCTGCAGCTTCTGGAACGCCTTGAAGCTCTTGGTGATGTTCGCGAACTTCTCCAGCGCGTCGGGCTTGAGCAGTTCCTCCATCGCCGCGAGGCTCAGCGTATTGTCTTCCTCGTCCTCTTCGAAGCTCTCGCGCTTGCCCGAGGTGCCTTCGCCGTCCTCGTCGTCGCCGTCGGCCTCGGGTTCTTCCTCGACCTCGTCCTCGTCCTTGAACGAGACGCCAGCGGTCTTCTCGCTGATTTCGCCGTCGTCCTCGGCGCCTTCGTCATCAAGATTCTCGGGTGCGGGATCCTTCGACAGCATCGCTTCGAGATCGACGATCTCGCGCAGTTGCATGTCGCCGTTGTTCAGCGCGTTCGACCATTCGATGATAGCGTTGAACGTCAGCGGGCTTTCGCACAGGCCGAGGATCATCGTGTCGCGGCCGGCCTCGATACGCTTGGCGATCGCGATTTCGCCCTCGCGGCTGAGCAGTTCGACCGCGCCCATTTCGCGCAGGTACATGCGAACGGGATCGTCGGTGCGATCGACCGTTTCCTTCTTCTTCTCGATCGCGGGGTTCGAGACGGAGCCCGTGCCGGCCGAAACATCGACCTCGTCGTCGGTTTCCTGCTCGGCCTCTTCCTGCACATCCTCGTCGCTCTCGACGATGTTGATGCCCATGTCGGAGATCGCCGACATGATATCCTCGATCTGCTCGGACGACATTTCGTCCTGCGGCAGCGCCTCGTTCAGCTCGTCATAGGTCAGGTAACCGCGCTTCTTGCCGCGCGCGATCAGCTTTTTGACGTCGGCTTCGTTGAGATCGATCAGCGGAGCGTCGGTATCGGCTTCGTTCTTGGTGGCCATTAAATCATCCTGCCTAGGGGGCATCAAAAGGGTCGTTACTGGCTGCTGTCAGACAGCGCGGCCAGTCGGCGGGTCAGTTCCTCATCCATCGCGCGCAGCTTTTGCTGACGCGCCAGGCCTTCTTCGTCCATCGTGCGCTGAAAATCCGCGGTGGCTTCGGCAAGCCGCTCGCGGATTTCGGGCTGGGTCACCAGCACGCCGATATATTCGTCGAGGTCGCGCAGTGCGATTTCGCGCGCCGCATCAACCTCTTCGCTTTCAAGCCGTCGATTGAATGAGAAGTGCATTCCGTCGGCTCTGAGCAATGTCGTCGCCCTATTATACACTTTCATTGGCTCCAATATGGCAAGCAACCCCTCGCAATCAAGCCCTTCTTGGGCATTTGCGATGTCAAGCATTGCGCCGAGCAGTTCGGCGTCGCCGGAATCGGGGATTGCGAGGCGAAAGAGCGCATCTTCGTTGCGCCGGATCGCCTGCGGATAGCGCAGCAATCCACCGAGCAGGGCAGAGGCGAGCGGGCCGGCGATGCCGTGCTGGCTGAGCGCGCGCGTTTCCTCGGCCGGCGGCTGCAGTCGCGGGTCGGGCTGGAAGCGGCGGCCGCCGCGCTGCGGCTGCGGCGCCCAGGGCACGCGCGGGCCGCGTTCGGGCTGTTTGCGGGCGAAAAGCAGGTCGAGCTTTTCGCGAAAGGCCTCGCGATAATGGTGGCGGACATCGGCGTCCTGGATCGCGTCGGCATGGGCCAGCAAGCGCGTCTTGAGGGCCGCGCGTTCCTCCGGCGTCGCCAGCGGTCCGGCCGCGACCTCGTGCGCCCACAGGCGTTCGACCAGCGGCTGCGCTTCGTCGAGGATCGCCGTGAAGCCGCCCGCGCCGCGCGCGCGGACGATGTCGTCGGGATCCTGTCCGGCGGGCAGGGTAGCGAAGGCCAGGCTGAAGCCGGGGCGGAGCAGGGGGAGCGCGCGCATCGCGGCGCGCATCGCGGCCTTTTGCCCCGCGCCGTCGCCGTCGAAGCACAGCACCGGTACGCGCACCATGCGCCAGATCATTCCGAGCTGGTTTTCGGTGAGCGCGGTGCCGAGCGGCGCGACCGCGTCGGCGATCCCCGCTTCGGCGAGCGCGATCACGTCCATATAGCCTTCGACGACGATGATCCGGTTCGTCTGGCGCGACGCGGGCGACGCCTTGTCCAGATTGTAGAGCGTGCGGCCCTTGTCGAAGAGGGGGGTGTCGGGCGAGTTCAGATATTTGGGCTCGCCGTCGCCGAGGATGCGCCCGCCGAACGCGATCACGCGCCCGCGCGCGTCGCGGATCGGGATCATCAGGCGGCCGCGGAACCGGTCATAGGGTTCCTTGTCGTCGACCGCGATCAGCATGCCCGATTCGACGAGCATCGCGGTCGGGAATTTCTTCAGCGCCTCTTTCAGCGCGTTGCGGCTGTCGGGCGCCAGGCCGAAGCCGAAGGCGCGGCGCGTGGTGTCGGAAATGCCGCGCCGGGCCAGATACTCCCGCGCCGGCGCGCCGTTGCTGCTGTCGAGCTGCTGCGTGAACCAGTCGGCCGCGCCCTGCGTCACGTCGCGGAGGCTGGCCTGTTCCTCGGCCTTCTTCGCGGCGCGCGGGTCGGGGGCGGGGACGTCCATCCCGGCCTCGGCCGCCAGTTCCTTCACCGCATCCATGAACGACAGGCCGCGCTGGTCGGTCATCCAGCGGATCGCGTCGCCATGCGCGCTGCAGCCGAAGCAGTGGTAAAAGCCCTTTTCGTCGTTGATCGTGAAGCTGGGCGTCTTTTCGTTATGGAACGGACAGCACGCCTTATACTCGCGGCCGGCGCGCGTGACCTTCACCGTGCGACCGATCAGCGTCGACAGCGTGATCCGCGATCGCAGTTCGTCGAGCCATTGCGGGGTGAGGGTCATCGGGAAGAAGCCTCGGTCCTGATTCCGTTCGCACCCCTCATCCCATTCGCGTCAAGCGAAGTCGAGACGCCTTTCGGGGCAGTGCGAAGCCGATGGGTGTCTCGACTTCGCTCGACACGAACGGATTTTGAGGCCGGCGGTTGCCGCGGGATCAGCTCAACGCCGCCTTCACCCAGCCGCTCGCCTTGCTCATGTCGAGCTGCGAGCCGTGGCGGTCCTTCACGGCGGCCATGACGCGGCCCATGTCCTTGACGCTCGTCGCGCCGAGCTCGTCGACGATCGCCTTGATCGCGGCGGTCGCATCGGCTTCGGAAAGCTGTGCGGGCAGGAATTCCTCGATCACGACGACTTCGGCCGCCTCGATATCGGCGAGCTCCTGGCGGCCGCCCTGTTCGTACATGGCGATCGATTCGCGGCGCTGCTTCACCATCTTTTGCAGCACGTCGGTGACCAGCACATCGTCGTCGGCCGGCGCGGTGCCGGTCCTGAGTTCGATGTCGCGGTCCTTGATCTTGGCCAGCATCAGCCGGATCGTGCCCAAACGCGCCTTCTCGCCGCTTTTCATCGCGGAGACCTGCGCAGCCTTGATGTCATCGCGAATCATGCGTGTCCTCGTGCGCTGCAAATTTCGGAAAGGCCCTCTCTAGCGGCAAGATTCCAAATCCGATAGCTTGTGAATCACTTTTTTGCCGCCTACTTGGTCGGCCGTTTAGCCCCCCGTCCGGAGCATGTTGAATGGCACCAGCCACCCCCTCTGCCGCGCCTAAAGTCGCGCCCAAAAGCCAGCCCTCCGGGGCGACTGGCGTCCTTGTCCTTGCCGACGGCACGGTCCTGTGGGGTGTCGGTTATGGCGCCGCGGGCGCCGGTGTGGGCGAGATTTGTTTCAATACGTCGATGACCGGTTACCAGGAAATCCTGACCGACCCGAGCTATGCCGGGCAGATCATCACTTTCACCTTTCCGCACATCGGCAATGTCGGCGCGAACCCCGAGGATGTCGAGCGCGACCGGCGCGCGGCGATCGGGTGCATCACGCGCGAGCTGCCGACGCATCCCAGCAGCTTCCGCAGCGTCCAGACGCTGCCCGACTGGATGGCGGCGCAGGGGCTGATCGGCCTTGCGGGCATCGACACGCGCGCGCTCACCCGCCGCATCCGCGATGCCGGGGCGCCGAACGGCGTCGTCGCGCACAGCCCCGACGGCAAGTTCGACATCGACGAGCTGCTCGCCATGGCGCGCGGCTGGCCGGGGCTGGAGGGCATGGACCTGGCAAAGGACGTCAGCGGCGCCGAGCGTCCGTGGGATGCCGGAACCTGGACGCTGGGGCAGGGCTATGCGACCTCGCCGCACAAGCGCGCCGAAGACCCCGCGCCGCATGTCGTCGCGATCGATTATGGCGCGAAGGACAATATCTTCCGCAACCTGGTCAAGGCCGGCGCGCGCGTGACCGTGGTGCCCGCGACCGTGACGCTCGACGAGGTGCTGAGCCATCAGCCCGCGGGCGTGTTCCTGTCGAACGGCCCGGGCGATCCCGCGGCGACGGGCGAATATGCGGTGCCGGTGATCCAGGGGCTGCTCGAACGCGACGTGCCGATCTTCGGCATCTGCCTTGGTCATCAGATGCTCGCCATCGCGGCGGGCGCCAAGACGGTGAAGATGCATCAGGGGCACCGCGGCGCGAACCATCCGGTGCAGCGCGTCGGCGGCGACTTCGCCGACGGCGTGGTCGAGATCACCAGCATGAACCACGGCTTCGCGGTCGACGCGGCGACCCTGCCCAGCGGCGTGGTCGAAACGCACAAGAGCCTGTTCGACGGGTCGAACTGCGGCATCGCGATCACCGGCAAGAGCGCGTTCAGCGTGCAATATCACCCCGAGGCGAGCCCGGGGCCGCAGGACAGCTTCTATCTGTTCGAGAAGTTCGTGGGCGGGTTGAAGTGAGCGCGCAGATTATTCCAGAGCATTGGGATGAGGTCTGGGCGGCGGATCTCGATATTCTGCAAAATTTGCGAGCGAGTGGCGACGTGCCAAGCGTTCCTCGCGAGGTCGATGTTTCCTTTCGCGGTCCGATCGAAGCGCTCAAGCGACTTCAAGCGGCTTGCGAGAATTTCGGCTTTACCGTGCAGGAATTCATCGATGTCGATGAGGACGGTCAGCCTTGGCTGTTTCTGGTCAGAACGCAAACAGCCGATGACGAAGCGATGCGCGAACTGACGATGACCTACTTGCAGATTGAAGACAGTTTCGGCGTCGAGTGCGACGGTTGGGGCTGCGTGGCCCAGACGGAAAAAATATAATGCCCAAAAGAACCGACATCCAATCCATCCTCGTCATCGGCGCCGGCCCGATCGTTATCGGCCAAGCGTGCGAATTCGACTATTCGGGGACTCAGGCGATCAAGGCGCTGAAGGAGGAGGGCTATCGCATCGTCCTCGTCAACTCCAACCCCGCGACGATCATGACCGATCCCGACCTGGCCGACGCCACCTATGTCGAGCCGATCACGCCTGAGATCGTCGCAAAGATCATCGCGAAGGAGCGCCCCGATGCGGTGCTGCCGACGATGGGCGGGCAGACCGCGCTCAACACCGCGCTCGCGCTCGCGCAGGACGGCACGCTGGCGAAATATGGCGTCGAGATGATCGGCGCCGATGCCGAGGCGATCGACAAGGCCGAGGACCGGCAGAAATTCCGCGACGCGATGGACAAGATCGGCCTCGAAAGCGCGCGCTCGGGCGTGGCGCACACGCTGGACGAGGCGCTGAAGGTGCTCGAACGCACCGGCCTGCCGTCGATCATTCGCCCGTCGTTCACGCTGGGCGGCACCGGCGGCGGCATCGCGTACAACCGCGAGGAATTCGAACATATCGTCCGCGGCGGCCTGATCGCCTCGCCCACCACCGAAGTCCTGATCGAGGAATCGCTCCTCGGCTGGAAGGAGTTCGAGATGGAGGTGGTGCGCGACCGCAAGGACAATTGCATCATCATCTGCTCGATCGAGAATGTCGATCCGATGGGCGTCCACACGGGCGACAGCATCACCGTCGCGCCGGCGCTGACGCTGACCGACAAGGAATATCAGATCATGCGCAACGCGAGCATCGCGGTGCTGCGTGAAATCGGCGTCGAAACAGGCGGTTCGAACGTGCAGTTCGCGGTCAATCCGAACGACGGCCGCCTGATCGTGATCGAGATGAACCCGCGCGTGTCGCGCTCGTCGGCGCTCGCGTCGAAGGCGACAGGCTTCCCGATCGCGAAGGTCGCGGCGAAGCTGGCGGTCGGCTACACGCTCGACGAGATCATGAACGACATCACTGGCGTGACCCCGGCGTCGTTCGAACCGACGATCGACTATGTCGTCACCAAGATTCCGCGCTTCGCCTTTGAAAAGTTCAAGGGCGCGGAGGCGACGCTGTCGACCGCGATGAAGTCCGTGGGCGAAGTGATGGCGATCGGCCGCACGATCCACGAGTCGCTGCAAAAGGCGCTGCGCGGGTTGGAAACGGGGCTTTCGGGCTTCAACTTCGTCGACCGCCTGGTCGGCGCGAGCCACGACCAGCTTCGCAGCGAGCTGGCGAAGCGCACCCCCGACCGGCTGCTCAACGCCGCGCAGGCGATCCGCGAAGGGCTGCCGCTGGCAGAGATCAACCGCATCGCGGGTTACGACATGTGGTTCCTCGAACGCATCTTCGAGATCGTCGAGGCTGAGAATGCGGTGATGGCGAACGGCCTGCCGCGCGATGCCGAAGGGCTGCGGAAACTGAAGTCGATGGGCTTTTCGGACAAGCGGCTGGCCTATCTGGCGCTGCAATCGGCGAACCTGCATCCCGGCACGCGTCGCGCGACCGCGCGCGGCAGCGGGCTGATCCACGAAGCAGTGAAGGCGATGACCGGCGGCGTGACCGAGGCCGAGGTGCGCGCGCTGCGCCACCGGCTGGGCGTGCGGCCGGTGTTCAAGATGATCGACACCTGCGCCGCCGAATTCCAGGCGCAGACGCCCTATCTCTATTCGACCTATGAGGCGCCGACCTTTGGCGAGCCCGAGAATGAGGCGAACCCGAGCGATCGCAAGAAGATCGTCATCCTGGGCGGCGGGCCGAACCGGATCGGGCAGGGGATCGAGTTCGATTACTGCTGCTGCCACGCCTGCTTCGCGCTCGAAGAGGCGGGCTATGAAACGATCATGGTCAACTGCAACCCGGAGACGGTGTCGACCGACTATGACACGTCGGACCGCCTCTATTTCGAACCGCTGACCGCCGAGGATGTGCTGGAAATCCTGCACGTCGAAATGTCGAAGGGCACGCTGGTCGGCGTGATCGTCCAGTTCGGCGGCCAGACGCCGCTGAAGCTCGCGCAGGCGCTGGCCGAGGCGGGCATCCCGATCCTGGGCACCTCGCCCGACGCGATCGACCTGGCCGAAGACCGCGAACGCTTTGCGGCGCTGGTCAACAAGCTGGGCCTCAAGCAGCCCGAAAACGGTATCGCGCGCAGCCGCGAGGAAGCCGTCGCGGTTGCGGCACGCATCGGATATCCGGTGCTGACGCGCCCGAGCTATGTGCTTGGCGGCCGCGCGATGGAGATCGTCGACGACGAGGCGCAGCTCAACAATTATATCGAGACCGCTGTGCAGGTGTCGGGCGACTCGCCGGTGCTGATCGACCGCTATCTTCGCGACGCGATCGAGGTCGACGTTGACGCGCTTTGCGACGGCACCGACGTCGTGGTTGCCGGGGTGCTTCAGCATATCGAGGAAGCCGGCGTCCATTCGGGCGACAGCGCCTGTTCGATCCCGCCGTACAGCCTGTCGGCGCCCATCATCGCCGAGATCGAGCGACAGGCCGATGCGCTGGCCCGCGCGCTCGAAGTCCGCGGGCTGATGAACATCCAGTTCGCGGTGAAGGGCGACGAGGTCTTCCTGATCGAGGTCAACCCGCGCGCCAGCCGTACCGTGCCGTTCGTCGCGAAGGCGGTGGGCTCGCCGATCGCCAAGATCGCGGCGCGCGTGATGGCGGGCGAGAAGCTGGCCGACCTGCCGAAGATCAATCGCGACATCGAACATGTCGCGGTGAAGGAAGCGGTCTTCCCCTTCGCGCGGTTCCCAGGCACCGATCCGGTGCTCAGCCCCGAAATGAAGTCCACCGGCGAAGTCATGGGAATCGATCGCAATTTCAACCTGGCGTTCGCAAAGGCGCAGCTTGGCGCGGGCGACCGCCTCCCGACCGACGGGCGCCTGTTCGTGTCGGTGAAGGACAGCGACAAGCCGCGCATCATCGACTCGGTGCGTCAGCTCCGCGCCTGGGGCTGGAAGGTCGTCGCCACCGGCGGCACGGCCGACTATCTGGCCGAGCAGGGCATCGACGTCGAGCGCGTCAACAAGGTCGCGCAGGGACGCCCGCATATCGTCGACCGGATCAAGGATGGCGACGTGCAGCTGATCTTCAACACGACCGAGGGTTGGCAAAGCCTGCAGGACTCGCAGTCGATCCGCGCGTCGGCGCTGGCGGCGGACATCGCCTATTACACGACCGCCGCGGCAAGCGAGGCGGCGACGCAGGCGATCGGTGCTTTGCGCGCGCACAGTCTTGAAGTGAAGCCGCTTCAGGACTATTATTGAAGGACCGCTCCACCTCCCAACATCGATGGAAACAGCGGCTCAGCCGCTCGGCGCTAACCCGCCGGGACGGGATTATTGACGAAGGACAACAGGATAATGGCAAGCGTTGAAAAGGTACCGATGCTGGCGGAAGGCTATGAGAAGCTGAGCACCCAGCTCGCCGCTCTCAAAGCCGAGCGACCCCTGATCGTCGATGCGATCGAGGAAGCGCGCGCGCACGGCGACCTTTCGGAAAATGCCGAATATCACGCCGCGAAAGAGCGTCAGGGCCAGGTCGAAGCGACGATCGGCGACCTTGAGGACCGCCTTTCGCGGGCGCAGGTCATCGATCCGACGACGCTGTCGGGTGACCGCATCGTTTTCGGTGCGACCGTCACCTTGGCCGACGAGGACGACAAGCCGGTGAAGTACCAGATTGTCGGCCAGGCCGAAGCGGACGCGAAGGATGGCAAGATCAGCTATAACTCGCCGCTTGGCCGCGCGCTCATCGGCCGCCGCGTCGATGACGAGATTGAAGTCACGGTTCCGGCCGGCGACAAATATTATCTGGTCACCAAGATCGAATTCGTCTGATCCCCGGCCGGTGAGCGGAGCGGGACGATGAAATCGCAGGAAGCCCCCGTTATTACGGGGTATGCGCTCGTCTGCGTCGTCCTCTTCATCCTGCTGACGGTCACCGGCTTTCAGAGCGAGGCAATCGTCCGTGCGGGTTTCATTCCCGCGCGGTTCGGTGCCGATGTGATCGCGCCGCCGGGAACGATGGTGCCCGCATTCCTGACGCCGCTTACTTCGGCGCTGCTTCACGGCGGCTGGCTGCACCTGATCTTCAACATGGTCATGCTGCTGTTCATCGGCCGCCAGCTCGAGGGGCCGCTGGGCGGCAGGGCGATGGTCGTGCTGCTGATCGCCGGTGCCTATGCCGGCGCGTTGGCGCAATGGTTTGCCGATCCGCAGTCGGTCGTGCCGATGATCGGCGCGAGCGGCGCGATTTCGGCGCTCGTCGCGGTGTTCGCGTTGATCTTCAGCCGGTCGCAGACTTCGGCGCTCGGCCCGATCCCTGCCCATTGGGTGCGCGCGATCTGGCTGGCGGCGGCGTGGATCGGGCTGCAGCTTATGCTCGGCTTCGCGGGCGGCGGCGGGTTCGGCGCCGTTGCGATCTGGGCGCATGTCGGCGGCTTTCTGGCCGGCCTGTTCCTTGCGCGGCCGCTTTTGCGCTGGCGCTTCGGCGCGCGCTGAATTTCCTCAAGGGCGGGCGATCAATCCGCCCACCAGCAACGTCGCGATACGCACGTCGATGCCGCAGCCTTCGGCGCGCTTGGCGGCGACGAAATCCTCGATCTTATCCAGCGCGACGCGGTGGACGGTGATATCCTCGCCGTCGACACCGCCGCCGTCGCCGACCTTTATCAGGCCGGTGGCATGAAGCAGCGTGAAGCTCTCGCTGACCATGCCGGGCGAGCTGTAGAATTCGCCGACGACCCGCCAATTGGCGGCGCGATAGCCGGTCTCTTCCTCCAGCTCGCGTTCGGCGGCGATCTCCGCGGCCTCGCCGCTGACATCGTCGCCGACGAGCCCCGCGGGCAGTTCGAGGCACCGGACCTTCAGCGGCACGCGATATTGTTCGACCAAGATGACGTGGCGTCCGTCCGCATCCTCGTCGATCGCCAGGATGACCGCCGCGTGGATGCCGCGCGAGCGCGAGACATATTCCCATGTTCCCTGTTGCTTGACCGTGATGAAGCGGCCTTCCCATCGCGTTTCGATGGGGGTGTCGGGGCTGGGGATGGGCATGGGGCTCTGTCCTAAAGCTCGATCAGGCGGTCGGGGAGTTCGTTGGGATTTTCGCTGCCGCTCGGGAAATGCTCGGCGAGGACGAGGCCCATCTGGCGAACCGCCTCGGCCATGCCTTCGCCGGGTTTGCCCGCGCGGATGCGGTCGATCAGCGCGGCCATGGCGTCGCCCCATACTTCCGGTGCGACCTTTGCCGCGATTGCTTCGTCGGCGACGATGTCGGCGCGATGCTCGCGCAGGCTGACGTACAGGAGGATGCCGGTGCGGCCGAGCGTCTTGGCCTCGGTCCCGACCTTGAACAGGTCGACCGCGCGGGCGCGCACGCGCCCGGCCAGGATCGCGCGCGGGGTCAGCCACAGGCGCAGCGGCCGCCACAGCAAAATCAGCCACATGCCGATCCATTTGAGGACGCCGACTGCGATGACCGTGCCAAGCCATTGGTTCGGCGTCAGCTCATGGCCCCAGCCACCGCTCAGGCGATAATAGAGGTCCTGATAGAAATCGGGGAAGAGCGCGATGACCGACATCGCGAGGAAGGCGATGACGCTGGCCCAGACAAGCGCGACATCGTCGTAATCGTTCGACTGCGCGGCGATGACGGTGACGATCTCGCCGCTGGTGTGCGCCTCGGCCGCGGCGACCGCGGCGGTGACGATGTCATGGTCGGCGTCGCTGACGTGACTGACTTTCATGCTCCCGGTCCCCTACCAGCCGCCCGACGCGCCGCCGCCGCCGAAGCTGCCGCCGCCGCCCGAGAAGCCGCCGCCTCCGCCCCAGCTCGATCCGCCGCCGCCGCCCCACGACGATCCGCCGCCGCTGCCGCCGCCCCAGTCGTCGTCGCCCCAGATGATGATCGGCGCGCTGCCCCACGGCCGGTTGCGGCGATGCCGCTTGCCGCGCCGCCCGAAGGCCGAGAGCATCGGCAGGATGAAGAAGAAAAAGACGATGAAGCCGATGAAGATCAGCCCGCCGATGTCGCCGTCGTCGGCACGGTCGCGCTCGGCCTTGTCGGCCGCCGCCGCACGCGCCGCCGCTTCCTCGGGCGGAAGCTGGATCTGCTGCGCGATCGCGTTGACCCCGTCCTGGATGCCGCCGGGCATGTCGCCCGCCTTGAATTTCGGGGTGACGACATCGCGGATGATCCGGCCCGACAGCGCGTCGGTCAGGACGGGTTCGAGGCCATAGCCGACCGAGATGTTCATCCGCCGCTCGTTGGGCGCGATCAGAAAGACGACGCCGTCGTCCTTTTCCGCATCGCCGATCTTCCACTCGCGACCCAGCCGATAGCCGTAATCGGAAATGTCATAGCCCTCGAGGTTGCTGACCGTCGCGACGACAAGCTGGTGTCCCGTCGTCTTTTCAAGCTGTTCGAGCTGGATGTTGAGGTTCGCTTCCTCGGCGGGCGGAATGATGTCCGCCTGGTCGACGACGCGGCCGGTCAGCTTGGGAAAGGTCTGCGCGGCCGCGGGCACCGACAGCAACAGCAGCCCCGAAAGGGCCGCCGTTGCCAGCGGGCGCAGCGTGGCGGTCAGGCCCACCTTATTGACCGAAGTCGACCTTCGGCGCCTGGTTCGCGTTCGGCGACACCGCGCGATAGGGCGTCATCGGCTTTGCGCCATGGACGATCTTGGCGCCGATGACGTCGGGGAAGGTGCGGATCGTCGTGTTATAATCCTGCACCGCCGCATTATAGTCCTGGATCGTCACGTTGATCCGGTTTTCCGTACCCTCGAGCTGGGTCATCAGGTCGGCGAAGCGCGCCTGGCTCTTGAGGTCGGGATAGGCTTCGACGGTCGCGAGAAGGCGGCCGAGCGCGCCCGTGACCTGGCCCTGCGCCTGCTGGAACGACTGCATCTTGGCCGGGTCGCCCAGGTCGTCGGTCGTGACCTTCACCTGCGTGGCGGAGGCGCGCGCCTGGATCACGCCTTCCAGCGTGGACTGCTCGATCTTCGCCGCGCCCTTCGCGGTTTCGACGAGATTCGGGATCAGGTCGGCGCGCCGCTGATAGGCGGCTTCGACATTCGCCCACTTGGCCTTTGCGGCCTCTTCCTTGGTGGGGACGCTGTTGATGCCGCAGGCGGACAGCGACATTGCGGCAACCGGCACGATCAACCAACGGGCAGAACGATAGGACATGGTCATCTAGCTCCCTCGCGCGGCGTTTTGCCGCAACAACACACATAATAGGAAGCCGCTTGCCTTTGTGCAATCGTCACGGCACGTTCGTCGTGCACGATCCAAGATCCCGGGAGCAGCAAGATGTTGAACGAATTCAAGGAATTTATCGCGCGCGGTAATGTGATCGACCTGGCGGTCGGTGTCATCATCGGCGGCGCCTTTGCCACGATCACCGGCTCGTTGACCGAAGACCTGATCATGCCGCTCGTCGGCTGGATTTTCGGCGGCGTCGATTTCTCCAGCAAGTTCATCCTGCTCGGCAGCATTCCCGACGGGATCGCGGCCACCGACTATGCCGCGCTGAAAAAGGCGGGCGTCGCGATGATCGGCTATGGCGCCTTTATCACCGCGGTGATCAATTTCCTGATTCTCGCCTGGATCATCTTCCTGCTTGTGCGGACGGTGAACCGCGTCGTCCGCAAGGGCCCCGATGCGCCGGCCGGTCCGAGCGAAGTCGATTTGCTCACTGAAATCCGGGACGAATTGCGAAAGAAATAAAAGGTTTAAGTCAATTTCGGGACGAATGGCCCGCCTGCGCTCTTCCAAAGCGCGGGCGGGCTTCCTATATAAGGGGTGCCGGTTTCGACCGGCTATGAGGATAAATGGTGTCGTGGAATAGACACAGCGGACCCGGGGGCAGTACCCGGCGGCTCCACCACAAACCCGCGCTCTCTCGAAGGGGTGCGCGGGCTTCTGACGGGGCCGAACCAGGATCGACGTGTGTTCAAAGGCGATGGTTTCTTCCGGGCTGAGTAACCCGTAAAAGGCTCAAACCTATAAGTGCTAACGATAACGAAGCACTCGCTCTGGCTGCGTAACCGATAAGCCTCACGGCCTAAGGTTATTCAAATAGAACGCGGTTCGGACCGAACCGGGCAACAGAATCGGATACCAGCGGCTGGGGACGAGCCGGGCAACAGAATCGTCCCACCTTTCCCAAAATCCTATCCCGAAATCCGATCCCAAATCCGTTAATGCGGACTGGCGCACTGCCCATGGTCGCCCAGCGCCTCGATCACGCGGCAATCGCCGGCCAGGCCGCCGCGACAGCGTCCGATGATGCGCGACAGCTCCTCGCGCAGCGCCGACAGTTGCGCGATCTTTTCCTCGACCTGCTCCAGATGCCGCGTCGCGATGCGGTCGGCCTCGCCGCAATCGCGGTCGGGATGGTCCGACAGGTCGAGCAGCGAGCGGATTTCCTCGATCGTGAATCCCAGGTCGCGCGAATGGCGCACGAAGCTGAGCCGCGATCGATGCTCGCCGCCATAGCTGCGATAATTGGCGTCGGTGCGCGCGGGTGGGGGAAGCAGGCCGATCCGCTCATAATAACGGATGGTTTCGATGTTCGTGCCGGTGGCCCGCGACAGCTCGCCGATTTTCATGGCTTGACCCTGTAGTTGCTACAGGCTGCATATAGGGTGTCGACTCGAAGATACAAAGGAGCTTCGGCGATGGCCGACGAATGCTGTGCCGGTAAAAGCGGCAAGACCGCCCTCAACGATCCGCGCTGGCGGCGCATCCTGTGGATCGCGCTGATCATCAACGCCGCGATGTTCGGGGTAGAGATCGTCGCGGGCGTCGCGGCGGACTCGCGCGCGCTTCAGGCCGACGCGCTCGATTTCCTGGGCGACTCGGCCAATTATGCGATCAGCCTGGGCGTCGCCGGCATGGCGCTGACCTGGCGCGCGCGCGCCGCGCTGCTGAAGGCGGCGACGATGCTGGCCTTCGGGCTGTGGGTCTTTGGCTCGGCCGCCTGGGGCTTCGTCAACGGAACGGCGCCGCAGGCCGAAACGATGGGGCTGATCGGTGCGCTCGCGCTCGTGTCGAACGTCGCCGTCGCGCTGATGCTCTATCGCTATCGTACCGGCGATGCGAACATGCGCTCGGTGTGGGTCTGTTCGCGCAACGACGCGATCGGCAACCTCGCGGTGATGGGCGCGGCGATCGGCGTCTTCGGGACGGGGCAGGGGTGGCCGGACCTGCTGGTCGCGGCGATCATGGCCGCGCTGGCGATATGGGGCAGCCTGGACGTCTTTCGCCACGCACGCCGCGATCTGGTCACGGCGGCCGGATAGCTTCGCGCACGAAATAGGCAAAGCTACGTTATTGGGTACTAGGCCAATCGCGTCGCCGCGCCTATTGTGCGGCGCAATGCAGGGCGTAATCGTCACACTTGGTGTGCCAGAGGGCGACAGCCATGGCTGACGCACGGCCCCCTGCAACCCCCGCAAGCGATTATGTCTTCAAACCGCACGAGCGGCCTTTCATGCCGGGGTCGCCGGCGTCGCCCGACCATCCGCGCGCGCGCAAGATCGGCTATCTGCTGATCGGCATCTATCTCGCGATCATCGGCGGGATGACGAACGGCATGCTGATCGCCAATCTGACGGCGATACAGGGGCATATGGACCTGACCCCCGCCGAGGGCGGGTGGGTCACCGTCGCGTACAACATGACGAACGCGTGCATGAGCATCCTGCTCTATAAATCGCGCCAGCAGTTCGGCATCCAGCGCTTCGTCCGCGCGATGATGGTCGCGCTGGTCGTCGCCAATTTCCTTCAGATGTTCGACGCGGGCTATCGCATGGAGCTGATCGCGCGCGGCGTGTCGGGCGTCGCGGCGAGCGGGCTGACGACGCTGTCCGCCTTTTACCTGATGCAGGGGCTGCCGGCGGAAAAGCGGATCGCGGGCTTTCTGCTTGCGATCGGGTTGACGCAGGTTGCGGTGCCGCTGGCGCGCGCGATCTCGCCGCTGTTGCTGGCCGATGGCGACGTCAGCCACTTGTTCGCGTTGCAGTTCGCGCTGTCGCTCGTTGCGGTCGGGGTGGTCAATATCCTCCAGCTCCCGCCGGGGGAGACGATCAAATCCTTCGAAAAGCTCGACCTGCTGACCTTTCCGATGCTCGCGGTCGGGGTGGGGCTGCTTTGCGCCTTTCTGGTGCAGGGGCGCATCCAATGGTGGTCGACGCCGTGGCTCGGCGGCGCGCTCGCGGCCTCGGTCGTGCTGATCGGCGCGGCTTTTCTGATCGAGCATAATCGCCGCAATCCGATGCTGCAGACGCGCTGGATGGGAAGCCGCGCGCTCGTCCAGTTCGCGCTGACCGGCGCGCTGGTCCGCGTGTTGACGTCCGAACAGAATTTCGGCGCGACGGGGCTGCTGTCGGCGCTGGGAATGGTCAACGATCAGCTCGTCTCCTATTATTGGGTGCTGACCGGCGCGACGCTTGCTGGTGCGATACTTGCCATTCTGCGCCTCGATCCGACCGACCTGCGCCGGCCGGTGCTGGTGTCGCTGGCGGTCATCGCGATCGGTGCCTTTCTCGACACGCATTCGGGGCTGCGCACGGGGCCGACGAACCTCTATTTCTCGCAGGCGGCGATCGCCTTTGCCGCGGTCTATTTCATGGGGCCGATGATGATGGAGGGGCTGCTCCGCGCGCTGACCAAGGGGCCATCCTATCTTGTCAGCTTCGTGGGGGTGTTCAGCCTGTCGCAGACGATCGGCGGCCTTGTTGGCGTCGCGGCGCTGTCGGCCTTTCACACGCTGCGCACCAAGGCGCATCTGATGACGCTGGGGCAGAGCATTTCGACCAACGATCCGGCGGTCGCGCAGGGCATAAACAGCCTGGCGGCCGCGCTGACCAGCAACATGACCGACCCCGCGCTGCGCGGTGCGGTCGCGGGATCGCAGGTGGTGCGCGAGGCGGCGCGCGAGGCGACGGTGCTGGCGTTCAACGACGTATTCTTCGTCATCGGCGCCTTGTCCGCGATCGCATTCGTGCTGATGTTCGCGCGCTGGGCCTATGACCGTCGGCGCGGGCACAATCCGCTGGCGAAGGAACTGGAAGCTTTGCAGAAAATGAGGGCGCAAAATCAATGAGCGAAGAAAAGCCCGACAACAGGCCCGACACCAGGTCCGACATCAAGCCTGACGCCGCACCCGGCGAAGCGGCGGTGCCGCCGCCTCCCGCCGCCGCCGAGCGTCCGGCGCCGGACAGCGTGGACGAGCAGGCGGCCACGGAGCAAGTGGGGCCGCCGCCCGAGGGTTGGAAGCCGCCGCAGTCGCGCGGCCGGATCATCCTGTTCAGCGCGATCATCCTGGTGGGCGCGCTGGCGATCCTTTATGCGTGGGGCCTGCCGCCGTTCCGGCCCGACAGCCAGACCACCGACAATGCCTATGTTCGCGGCCAGACGACGATCATCGCACCGCAGGTCGGTGGCTATGTGACCCAGGTTCTGGTCCAGGATTTCGAACATGTCGCCGCGGGGCAGGTTCTCGCGCGGATCGACGATCGCATCTACCGCGAGCGCGTCGCACAGGGACAGGCGAACATCGCGGCGCAGAACGCCAGCCTCAGCAACAGCCAGCAGAGCCAGCGCTCGGCCGAAGCGCAGGTCCAGCTTCAGGATGCGGCAGTCGCGAATGCACAGGCACAGCTTCAGCGGGCGCAGGCCGACATGCGGCGCGTGACCGAGCTTGTCGATCAGGGGTCGGTCTCGCTGCGTGAGCGCGACCAGACGCTCGCGGCGCTGCGTCAGGCCGAGGCCGGGGTTCGGCAGGCGCAGGCGCAGCGGCAGATCGCGATCGAACAGGTGCGATCGGTCACCGTCGGTCGCTCGGGCCTGCAGGCCGGGGTCGCGAATGCGGAGGCCGCGCGCGGACTGGCCGACATCGACCTTGAACGCACGGTGATCCGCGCGCCGCGCTCCGGAAAACTCAGCGAGGTGTCGGTGCGCGTCGGGCAGCTCGTCAATCCGGGCACGCAGCTCATGTATCTGGTTCCCGAGACGCATTGGGTCGTCGCCAATTTCAAGGAAGCGCAGACCGCGAATATCCGGGTCGGCCAGAAGGCGCGCCTCCGCATCGATGCGCTCGGCGGGGCAGAGCTGACGGGCAAGGTCGAAAGCGTCGCGCCCGCGGCGGGCAGCGAGTTCAGCGTGATCAAGCACGACACCGGATCGGGCAATTTCGTGAAGGTGCCGCAAAGGATCGCGGTCC
>JAFKLT010000089.1 GCA_017309275.1 Sphingomonadales bacterium
GTCCGGGGTGACGAGGAAGAAATGTCAGATCCCGGTCGCATTCAGCCATTCGCGCATAGCCGAATCGCCACGCCATCTTAACACCTCGCTGCTAGGCTCGCTGCCGATGACGGTCCATCCCGCCTTTCCGACAAGCGCTGCAGAAGCGGCCCCGCTGACCGTGCGCGTCGTCGATCCGCTGTCGTTATCAGACGAGCTGGCGGCGGCGTGGGATGGGCTTGCCGAAACCGCCAGCGAGCCCAATCCCTTTGCCGAACGCTGGTGCCTCCAGTCGGCGCTGCACCTGCTCGACCCCGAGCGCAGGGCGCGGCTGGTAATGGTGCGCGACGGCAGCCTGGGGCCGGTGATCGGCGTTATGCCGCTTGCGCCCGCGAGCAGATATGGCCGCCTGCCGCTGCGTCACGTCACCGCCTGGGCGCACCCGAACCATTTTCACGGCGCGCCTTTGGTGAGCGCGGGAATGGAGCATCTTTTCTGGTCGATCCTACTCGGCTGGTGCGACGCATCGGACTGGGCGCACACGCTTGTTCATGTGCCCCGACTGACCCAGGACGGGCCGCTACACCGCGCGCTCGTCGACGTCGCGCAGGGGCGTGGTGGCGAGGCTGAGGTCGTGCACCGTGAGGAACGCGCCTTGCTCGAAAGCAACCTGTCGGCCGAGGCCTATTGGGACGAGGCGATGCGTGCGAAAAAGCGCAAGGAACTGCGCCGGCAGGCGAACCGGCTCGCCGAACAGGGCACGGTTTCCTTTCGCCGCTGGCAAGCCGGCGACGCGCTCGATACGTGGGTCGATGCGTTCCTGATGCTGGAGGCGCGGGGGTGGAAGGGAAAGGCCGGGTCCGCGCTCGCCAGCCACAGCGATACGGAAGCTTGGTTCCGGGCTATCCTGGCCGGTGCCGCCGAAGCGGGCAAGCTCGACATGCGGGCGCTCGATCTCGACGGCCGCCCGCTTGCGATGCTGATAAATTTTCTGTGCCCGCCCGGTGGCTTCTCGTTCAAGACGGCCTTTGACGAGGACTATGCCCGCTTCTCGCCCGGCGTCTTGTTGCAGCAGGAAAATCTGGACCTGCTGAGCGACGATCGCATCGCTTGGGTCGACAGTTGCGCCGCGCCGGGCCATCCCATGATCGACAGCGTTTGGCGCGAACGTCGCCATCTGGTCTGGATCAACGCACCGCTGTCGGGCGGCTCCGACCGGCTGCGTTTCCGGACGCTGGCCAGGGTTGAAAAGATCTGGCGCCGCTGGAAGGGCGGCGCGCCGGCAATCGATGCTGTACGAGAACCAACGTCATGACCGCCGACCGAATCATCGCCCAGCCCGTCTTCGATGCCGAAACGCTCGCGCGGATGGAGGCGCTTTATCCGGTGCAGGCGGGATTGCTGCACCATCGGCTGCCCGATCATCCGCTGCTGACGCTCGACGCGCTGGCGCGGCTCGGCGAGGGGCTGCCGGCGGCGCAGGTCGAATATAATCCCGGCGACGTCCCCATCGGCATCAAGCCGGAGGATGTTCCCTCGAACGGCCTGTCGATCGGGCAGACGATCCGCACGATCGACACGAATCAAAGCTGGGCAGTGCTCAAGAATATCGAGACGGTGCCGGAATATCGCGCGCTGCTGATGGGCCTGCTCGGCGAACTGCAATCCGTCGTCGAACCGCGCACGGGGGCGATGCTGACGCCGCAGGGGTTCGTCTTCATCTCCTCGCCGGGATCGATCACACCCTTCCACTTCGATCCCGAACACAACATCCTGCTGCAGCTTCGTGGAACGAAGGTGATGAACGTTTGGCCCGCGGGCGACGAACGCTTCGCGCACCGGGTCGAGCATGAGCGCTATCACACCGGCGGCCACCGCAACCTGCCGTGGGAAGAAAGCTTTCGCGAGGGCGCGCAACAGGTGCCGCTCGGTCCTGGCGACGCGGTGCTCATGCCCGTAATGGCCCCGCATTTCGTCGCCAATGGCGATGCGCCGTCGATCTCGCTGTCGATTACCTGGCGCAGCGAATGGAGCTATCGCGAGTCGGAGGCGCACGCGGCCAATGCGGCGCTCCGCCGTATGGGGCTTGACCCCGCGATGCCCCCGCGTTGGCCGAGCTATGCCTGGGTCAAGACCGTCGGCTGGCGCATCGTTCGAAAGCTGCGCATTGTGAACTAATTGCCCATTGCCTTGGCCGGACAATTTCATATCGTCCGACGTCGGGGGAAGGGGTTTTCGGGGCGATGAAGAATCAGATCGGGGCGTTGCTGCTGTCGGCGGCATTGGTGGCCTGTCCGGTGAACGCGATGGCGGAGGGCACCGCCGCGACATCGGTCGCCCGCCCGGAGCGTATTCCCACGCTCGACCTTGCGCAGCTTCCGGAAATTTCGAACGCAAAGCTCTCGCCAGACGGCACGCGCCTTGCCTTTCTTGCGCGCTATGACGGGCGCGAAGCGATCGTCTATCGCGGCGTCTACGAACAGGCGGTGCAGCGGATCAACCTGCCCGAAAAGGTCGACTTCAACTGGCTGCGCTGGGCGGGGCCGAACCGCCTGTTGTTCAGCGTGGGTCGCAACATCCCCTATTTCGGTGACGAGGCGCGCCAGACGCTGCTCGCGATGAAGGATATGACGAGCGGCGTTACGAAGATCTTGAGCCGCGAGGGGCAGGGGCTGGAGGGTGACGACGTCCTTTTCGTCGATCCTGACGGCCAGTATCTGCTGCTGTCGATCCAGCGCTCGGTCTACGACTATCCGTCGGTGTTCCGCGTGTCGCTGCCCGACGGCAAGATGACCGAGGTGATCCGCGCCAAGCAGCCGGTGTGGGAATGGTATGCCGACAATGTCGGCATCGTACGTGCGGGCGTCGGCTGGGAAAGCAGCAAGCTCAAATTCTTCTACCGCCGCACCGATGCGGAAAAATTCGCGATGATCGGCGCGCTCAAGCCGGGCGACGACGACGCCTTTTTCGACATTGCGAACGTCGTGACCGGATCGGACGAGGGTTATGTGCTCAGCGACGAAAAGACCGGTCGGCAGGCGCTTTACAAATTCAACTATCGCACGCGTGAGATCGGCGATCTCGTCTATGGTAACGACAAATATGACATCGACGATTACTGGCTGAACACCGACGGCACGGCGTTGGAGGGCGTATCCTTTACCGACGACCGCGATCGCGTCGAATGGTTCGACACCGGCTCGAAGAAGCTGCAGTCGCAGCTCGACAAGGCCGTACCCGACCGTCAGGCGTGGGTGATATCGAAAAGCCGGGATGCGAAGCAGATGCTCATCCTCGCAACCGCGCCGGATGAGCCTGGCCTCTATTATTTCCTGGACCGCGCGAAGGGGGAGATGTCGCCCGTCGCCGCGATGATGCGCGGCCTGTCGCCCGAACTGCTCGCCGAGACGAAGGCGGTGACCTACACCGCGCGCGACGGGACGAAGATTCCGGCCTATCTGACGCTGCCCAAGGGGCGTCCGGCCAAGGGGCTGCCGCTGATCGTCAATCCGCATGGCGGGCCCTATGGAATACGCGACCGGCTCGAATATGATCCTGACGTCCAATTCTTCGCCAACCGCGGCTATGCGGTGCTTCAGCCCAATTATCGCGGATCGGGCGGCTATGGCACCGAATTCGGCGAGGCGGGTGTCGGACAGATCGGCATGAAGATGCAGGACGATCTCGACGACGGCATGGACTGGCTGGTGGAACAGGGCATCGTCGACAAGAATCGCGTGTGCATGATCGGCGCCTCCTATGGCGGCTACGCGGCGCTGTGGGCAGTCGCGCGGAATCCCGAGCGCTATCGTTGCGCGGCAAGCTTTGCCGGGGTCGCCGACTGGAAATCGATGCTGAAATATGATCGCCGCTACCTGACCAAGGCCGCAAATGCGCGCTGGCAGGCGCGGGTGACCGGCACCGGCGAACTCGACCTTACTGCGGTGTCGCCAACGCCGCAGGCGGCCAGGATCGATCGCCCGATCCTCATTGGTCATGGCGAGGACGACAGCAATGTTCCGATCAGCCAGTCGAAAAAGCTGGTTGCCGCGCTGAAGGCGGCGGGCAACGATAATTTCGAATATATCGCCTATCCCGACGAGGGGCACGGCTTCACCGATCCGGCGAATAAGAAGGACTGGTTCGACCGGCTCGACGCCTTCCTCGCAAAGCATAATCCGGCCGAATGACAGATTGCTTTCAATTCGGAACAATTGGCGTTATGGGCGCGCATCCTGATATTTCGAGCCCATAGAGGATAGATGGCGAAAGAAGAACTTCTGGAAATGCGCGGCCAGGTGGTCGAACTGCTGCCCAACGCGATGTTTCGCGTCAAACTGGAAAATGACCACGAGATTCTGGGCCACACGGCTGGCAAGATGCGCAAGAACCGCATTCGCGTTCTCGTGGGTGACGAGGTGCTCGTCGAACTCACGCCCTATGACCTGACCAAGGGTCGGATCACCTATCGCTTCAAGTGAGCGGCGCGGCGACCTCTCCCGCGCTGGTACTGGCTTCGACATCGCCGCGCCGACGCGAATTGCTGGCGCGGATCGGCCTTGTGCCGACGCGCATCGCGGCTCCTGAAATCGACGAAACGCCCCTGAAGGGTGAGCTTCCGCGCGCCTATGTCGCGCGGCTTGCCGAGGGGAAGGCGCTCGCGGTCGAGCGCGCTACCGACGAGATCGTGCTCGCGGGCGACACGACGGTCGCGGTCGGGCGCCGCATCCTCGAAAAGCCCGCGGACGAGGCCGATCTGCGGCGCATGCTCGGTTTGCTTTCGGGGCGCCGCCACCATGTTTACTCGGGCGTCTGTGTCGTCGGCGCCGATGGCCGGCCGCGTGTCCGTGTCGCCGACACTATCGTCGCCTTCAAAGTGCTCAGCGCGGCGGAGATCGACTGGTATGTCGCCAGCGATGAGGGGATGGGCAAGGCGGGCGGTTATGCCATCCAGGGCAAGGCGGAGGTTTTCGTCCGCTTCCTGTCGGGCAGCCATTCGAACGTCGTGGGATTGCCGCTGTTCGAAACGCGCAGCCTGCTCAGCGCGGCGGGTGTGCCGCTTGGCTGAGTGGCTGTACGAAGCGGGCATCGGCGAAAACCGGGCCGCGCTGGTCGAAAATGACATCATCATCGAGGCGCGGATCGAACGCGACGGCGAAGGCCCGCGCGTCGGCGCGGTGGTCGCGGCTCGGCTGCTTGAGGGTGGCAAGCGCGCGCTCGTTGCGCTCGACCTGCCGGGAGCCCCCGTCGCGACGCTCGCCTCGGTGCCCCCCGGCCTCTCGATCGGGGCGCTGTGCATTGTCGAAGTTACCCGCACCCCCCAGCGTGAGCGCTCCCGCGACAAGCCGGCGCGGGCGCGCATCACGGATGCCGCGCCTGGCGATGGTCCTTCGCTGCGCGCGCGCATCGCCGAATCCGAATATCCGGTAACTGACCTCGGGCCGACCGGAACCGACCGGCTCGAACAGGCTGGTTGGTCCGAAGTGATCGACCATGCGCGCGCGGGTCATTGGCCCTTTGCTGGCGGGGCGCTGTGGGTCGACACGACGCCGGCGATGACGTTGATCGACATTGACGGCGATGGCGATCCGCTTGCGCTTGCCAAGGCGGGCGGTGCAGCGGCTGCGGCCGTCATCCGTTGCTGCGACATTGGCGGCTCGATCGGGATCGACTTTCCCTCGCTTGCCGGGCGGGCCGATCGGCAGGTGATCGACGCCTTGATCGATGCACATCTTCCCCAGCCCTTCGAGCGTACGGCGATCAACGGCTTTGGTCTGATGCAGATCATCCGCCGCCGCGCGCGACCTTCGCTGATCGAACAGGTGCGATACGATGTGGTCGCGACCGATGCCGCATTATTGCTGCGGCAGGCCGAGCGCGCGGTCGGCACCGGCGAACTGCATCTGACCGCGCGCGCTGCCGTAGTCGACCTGATCGCGGCGCACCCCGAATGGATCGCCGATCTGCAAAGGCGCACCGGCCGGTCGGTCAGAATCCTTGTCGATGCGCAAATCAAAGGAGCGGGCCATGCCCAGTGACGTCGCAGCCGCCAAGCCCGGCAAATGCCCCCTCTGCGGCAAGCCGCGCGCACCGGAATATCGACCATTCTGCAGTCGCGGTTGCCGCGACCGCGACCTCAACCAATGGTTCGACGAAGGCTACAGCCTCCCGGCCCATGAGGGGCCCGACGGCGGCACCGACGATGGTCGATTTGACTAGGAACGAGCGGTCTATTCGAGCAGAAACGAAGCGTGGGAATAACCTAACAAACCCACTGGACACAATCAAAAGCCCTGCCTATAGCCGCCGCTCGCCAGCGCGGCCTCGATGCCGCAGCGGCCCTGCCCGGGTAGCTCAGTTGGTAGAGCATGCGACTGAAAATCGCAGTGTCGGCGGTTCGATCCCGTCCCCGGGCACCACTCATCATCCCTACATGATTGTGACGTTTCTGCGTCGGTCTCGCGCGTCTGCCGTAGCGTAAACTGTTGCTTTTTAGTCACTAATTCCTGAAAATCGGCTACCTCACGCGCGCGCGCGTTGACGCGGCGGGGTGCTGCGCTACAGCCACCGGTTACTGCCGGGCATCTCCCACTTAGGCCTTTTGGGCTGCGCTCGGCGGTTTGGAGAGAGAGAACCATCATGACCATGCGCAACATTTTGTTGGGCGCCACGATGCTGTGCGCCGCAACCACCCCCGCTTATGCCTATGCCCAGGACGCTGCTCCGGCCACCACCGGCGACACGACCGATTATGGCAATGAAATCATCGTGACCGCGTCGAAGCGGTCGCAGACGCTGCAGGACACCCCGATCGCCGTTTCGGTGACCTCGGCCGCCGATCTTCAGAATTCTCAGATCCGCGATCTCATCGACCTGCAGTCGGCGGTCCCGAGCCTTCGCGTCTCGCAGCTCCAGTCGAGCGCGAACACCAACTTCATCATCCGCGGTTTCGGCAACGGCGCGAACAACGCCGGCATCGAACCGTCCGTCGGTGTCTTCATCGATGGTGTCTATCGTTCGCGCTCGGCCGCTCAGATCGGCGACCTTCCGAACGTCGAGCGCATCGAAGTGCTGCGCGGTCCGCAGTCGACGTTGTTCGGCAAGAACGCGTCGGCAGGCGTCATCAGCATCGTCACGCAAAAGCCGCAGTATGAATTCGGCGGTTCGGTCGAGGCGAGCTACGGCAACTACGACGCCATCGTGCTCAAGGGCAACATCACCGGCCCGATCAGCGACACGATCGCCTTCTCGCTGGGCGCCAACTTCAACCGTCGCGACGGTTATGCCCAGGACCTGAAGCTGGGCACCGACGTCAACGACCGCAATCGTTGGGGCGTTCGCGGCCAGCTGCTGTTCGAACCGACCGATGCCCTGTCGATCCGCCTGATCGGCGACTACGACAAGATCGATGAAAATTGCTGCATTGCCGGCAACGTCATCGCCGGTCCGACCGTTGCGATCACCAACGCACTTGCGGGCGGCGTCAGCGTCGATGCGAACAATCCCTTCTCGTATCGCGTCTACAACAACTTCCTGTCGTCAAACGAGATCGAAAATTACGGTGGTTCGGCGCAGATCGACTATGATCTGGGCTCGCTCGCACTGACCTCGATCACCGCCTATCGCAAGGTCCAGGCCAACACCAACCAGGATTCGGACTTCACTGGCGCCGACCTGATCGGTGAGAAGAGCGACAATGTCGGGATCGATACCTTCACGCAGGAAGTGCGCCTGACCTCGGACTTCGATGGTCCGATCAACTTCCTCGTCGGCGGCTATTATTTCAACGAAAAGGTCGACCAGCAGAGCGCGATCCGGTTCGGTACGCAGTTCCGTCCCTATGGCGATGCTCTGATCCGCGCGGCGAGCGGCAACGCACTTAACGTCGCGATGCTCGAGCAGACCTTTGGCGCGCTCGAAGGCGCCCCGACGCGTTATGTCGGTACCTTCTTCCGCGCTGGCAACGGCCTCGACGAAGATTATCAGATGAAGAACGAGGCCTTCTCGCTCTTCGGAACGGTCGATTTCGAAGTCACCGACCGTCTGACGCTGACGGCCGGCGCGAACTATACGCAGGACCGCAAGCGCTTTGCCACCGACGTGGTCAGCAGCGACGTCTTCTCGGGCATCAATCTCGACGCAGCGGCTTATGCGCCGCTCCGTCAGGCGCTGTTGGTCGCGCAGGGCGTTCCGGCGCCGACGGCGGCGTTCCTCGCTGCCAACCCGACGACCACGCTTCCCGACGGCCGCAGCGCGAACCCGCTCGCGGGTCTCAAGGCGTTCCAGTTCCTGCCGCCCTTCCTGAACGTTCCCAATTCGGTCGAACCCGGCCGTACGAAGGACAAGGATCTGGCGTGGAGCGTGCGCGCCGCCTATGAGCTGACCGACACCGTCAACGTCTATGCGACCTATGCGACGGGCTTCAAGGCGAGCTCGGTCAACCTGTCGCGCGACAGCCGTCCGCTCGCGGTCGACCTGCCGGCGATCCGCGCTGCCGGCCTTGCGACGACGAACCTTGTCGCCGGCTCGCGCTTTGCGGCTCCCGAGGATTCGGAGGTCTATGAAGTCGGCCTGAAGGGCCAGTGGTCGGTTGCCGCGGTGAACATCGCCGTGTTCAAGCAGTCGATCAAGGGCTTCCAGTCGAACGTGTTCACCGGCACGGGCTTCGCGCTCGCCAATGCCGGCAAGCAGTCGACTTTCGGCGTCGAGTTCGACGGCTCGGTTCGTCCGGTGGACGGTCTGAACCTGACCCTCGCGGTGACCTATCTCGATCCGAAATACGACAGCTTCGTCAATTCGGCGTTCGGCGACATCTCGGGCACCAAGCCCGCAGGCATCCCCGATCTGTCGGTTTCGATGGGCGGTACCTATACCTATGAGTTCGCAGGCGGGACCAAGGCGATCGCGCATGTCGATTATAGCTATGAAAGCCCGGTGCAGATCGTCGAGGGCCTGTCGGGCTTCCCGGCCAGCGTTGCGCAGAATCTGAAGCGTGAAGTCAACCAGCTCAACGCGTCGTTCACCGTCGCGCTGACCAATGGCTTCGAGCTTGGCGTGTGGGGCCGCAACCTCACCAACGCGCAGTATCTGACGACGGTGTTCCCGGCGGTTGCCCAGTCGGGCAGCGTCTCGGGCTATCCGAACCAGCCGCGCACCTATGGCGTGACCGGTCGTTTCAAGTTCTGATCGTGGCCGGAGGGTTCGCCCTCCGGTCGCTTCAATCAGGCAAAAAAAGAGCCCGGCCATTCGTTTGAATGGCCGGGCCTTTTTATTTGGTCAGGCTGGTATCAGAATTTGAAGCCTGCCTGGAGGCCGTAACGACGCGGATCGAGCGTGAACACGTTGGTGAACAGGCCCGACGACTGGTCGGTGACATACAGGCCGGTGACCGGCTGGCTGTCGAAGATGTTCGAAACGAACGCCTTCACGAACCATTTCTTGTCCGGACCGTTCAGCTGGATCTGGGCATTCATCTGCGCGTAGCCGTTGATCTCGTTGATGCGGCCGTTGAAGATGTTGCCGTAGCTGTCTCCAGTGTAGGTCAGGTCGACGCGCGGCGTCAGCGACATGTCGTTCGCGAACTTGAACGTATACTGCGCACCGGCGCTGAACTTGTAGTTCGGTGCCTGCGGCAGCTTGTTCCCCTTGATGTTCACGAGCACGCCCGCATTGTCGACGACGAACGGCAGGGCGCCGGTCGGCACGCCGAACAGGTTGCGAAGCGCCGTCGGCGGCGCCGCTGCGGTCGATTCAAGCACCGAACAGATGCCGAATGCGCCGGGCGAGTTGATGCCGCTGTTGGGACCGAAGCTGGTCGGGCCGCGAAGACCGAGGCCGGTGTTCACCGCCGTGACATAGGTCTGGACGCCCACCGAGTTACCCGCGGTGGTCGGCCGCACGGCGCAGTTCGAACCGTTGGTGATATCCTTGATGATCACCACGTCCGAGCGGCCGCCCGAAGGATCGCGCGGATTGCCCAGCAGCTTGTCGCTCGACACCTTGGTGTGGAGATAGCTGGCACCCAGGTTGACGACGAAGTCGGGCGACGGCGTGATGACCGCTTCGGCTTCGACGCCGTAGATGTCGGCATCGACGTTGTCGTTGACCGACGTACGGGCGACGATGCGGCTCAGCTGCAGGTCCTTATATTTGTAGTAGAAGCCCGTGAGGTTGAGCTGCAGCGCGCCGAAGCGGTTCTTCGACCCGATTTCGAACGAGTTGACGATTTCGGAAGAGAAGGCTTCGTCGACCGCGAAGATCGGCTGGAGCGGCGGGTTGATGCCGCCTGACTTATAGCCGCGCGAGTAGCTGGCATAGATCAGGTTGTCGGGCGTCAGTTTCCAGTCGAGCACCGCACGGCCGGTCCATTCGTTGAACGAGACCTGGCGAACCTGGAAAGGCTGGTTGCCGGTCACGCCCGGATCGGCGTCGAACGAGCCGACGAACGGCGAGTTGAACGCGCTGCCCGTCGTCGTGAACGGCGTCAGGAAGCTGGCCAGGGTCGACCGGGCGACCACGCGCTTCTTGTCGTCGTTGTAGCGCAGGCCGACGGTCAGCTTCAGCGAGTCGTTGAACTCGAAATAGGCTTCGCCGAAGATGCCGTACGACGTGACCTTCAGATCATCCGTATTGTTGCGGAAGAACGGCGTCGCGAGATACGACGGCGGCAGCGGGCCGGCCGGCGGCGCGGTGCCCAGCGCGGTGAAGGTGCCGAGAATGCCGGTCAGATAGTCGATCCCGAACGCGTTCACATAATAGCTGTTCTCGGTCAGGTGCGACTTGCCATAGATGCCGCCGAGCAGGAAGTTGAACGGCCCGTCGAAGTCCGAGCTGATGATAAGCTCGCCCGACCAGCTGCTGCTATCCTGGTTCGATCGGTCGAAGTCCTGCGGCGTCGGGCCGCAGGTCTTGAACCCGCCATAGGAACCGAGGCCGGTTTCTTCGGACAGCGAGGTACAAAGATCGCCGTTCGGGCCGTTGGGAATGATCGCATTCTTGATCGGCAGGAAATACGATGCCGGAAGGCCCGGAATGGCGCCCGCGGCCGCAGCGTTCAACGTGTTGAGCGCGGTGGCGTAGAAGCTGCGATCCTGGATCGACAGGTTATAGTCCTGCTGGCTGTCGACGCTGGCTTCCTGATAGACGCCGGCGAGCGACACGTTGATCGAACCGAAGCTATGCTCCAGGCGGCCCTGCAACTGCAGTTCGTCGGAGAAGTAGGTCGGCTTGTAATCGGTGTTCACGACGCGCGGATCGGTCGGGCTGACGAAGGTCGACAGCGAATCCGGGCCATAGAGGCTGCCGAGGGCGAAGGCGGTCGGAATGCCGCGGATCGCCATGAACTCGCGGCTGGTCAGCACGCCGACGAAGGTCGAGTTGCCGTTCGTAACCCCGGGATCGCGGCGGTTGTTCAAGCAGCCGAGAACGCCGGTTGGGTCGCGCTGGCAATATTGCTTCTGGATGCGCATGCGATTGTCGTTTTCGCGGAAATAATATCCGAGCAGATCGAGCGTGGTGTCGGGCGTCGGCTGCCAGCGGATCGAACCGCGGATCGCATACATGTCGCGATCGTCGATGCGGCTGTTGTCGTACAGATTCTTCGTGAAGCCGTCGCGATTGAGGTAGAAGCCGGCAACACGGACGCCCAGCGTTTCACCGATGGGCAGGTTGATCATGCCCTTCGCCTTGATGCTGTTGTAGTTGCCATATTCGAACTCGCCCGACGCGCCGAAGCCCGACAGGTCGGGTTTCGCGGTCACGACGTTGACGACGCCCGACGTCGCGTTGCGGCCGAACAGCGTGCCCTGCGGGCCGCGCAGCACTTCGATGCGTTCGAGGTCGAAGAATTCGGTTTCGAACAGGCGGGTGCCGATCAGCGGCGATTCATTCTGGTGGATCGCGGTCGCGCTGTCGCAGCTGACGCCGACGCAAAGGTCGCCGATGCCGCGGATGGTAAAGCTGGACGAGGTGAAGTTCGTCTTGGTGAAGGTGACGTTGGGCAGGGTCAGCTGCAGGTCGGACGGATTGTCGATCTGCTGCGCTTCCAGCGATTCCGCCGAGAAGGCGCTGACGGCGATCGGAACGTCCTGCAATCGTTCGGATTGGCGCTGAGCGGTAACGACGATCTCACCACCAAAGGCGTCGGTTTGGGCGCCGCCGCTATCCTGTGCATAGGCAGGCGTCGCCACTGCCATCGCCAGAATCGACGATCCCATCAGTCCTTTGAACTTCATCTACATCCTCCCTTTTTCGAACCCGATTTTGCGGGCCGCCCAAATCAAATTTGTGCTTAAAGGGGAGGGGCAGAGACCAGACATGGCAAAGGGCACCGGGCCGGATCGACCAAATGCCTGCGAAAATCCCGCTTGCCAGCTGTGCTGGTCATCGTCCTCTCCCACCGGCGTCGGGGAAAACGCCAGCATCTCCGGATCACGGTCCGCTTGAGCGAACTCTGTAACGCCATGAAGGTGCGCCGAGTTGACGAAAGCGTCAAGTCACTTGTTATCGGAAAAAAGCACGGAATTACGGGCGAGTCCCAATTTGAAAAAAGCCTAGATTCCGCAACGTAAACTTGATTGGGGAGCGGAAATTCTTTGCCCGGCGGGGTTGCGCGGAGCCGATTTCGAGCCGAGATGTGCGACATGATAGCAACAGTGAAGGCAGGGCGATGACGAAGGTGGAACTGGGCGCGGACGGCAAGCCGGTGGTCCCGGCCGAGGTGCTGGGCGCGGTCCGTACGCTTATCGAATGGGCGGGCGACGACCCGTCGCGCGAGGGGTTGCTCGATACGCCGAAGCGTGTCGCGCGCGCCTGGCTGGAATATTGTCAGGGCTATGCCGAGGACCCCTCGATCCACCTGTCGCGCACCTTCGAGGAAGTCGGCGGCTATGACGAGGTCGTGATGCTGCGCGACATTCCGTTCCAGTCGCACTGCGAACATCATATGGCGCCGATCACCGGCAAGGCGTCGATCGCCTATCTGCCAAAGGATCGCGTGGTCGGCATTTCGAAGCTGGCGCGCGTGCTCAACGGCTATGCGCGGCGCCTGCAGGTTCAGGAGCGGCTGACGGCCGAGGTCGCGAAATGCATCTGGGACAATCTCCAGCCACACGGCGTCGCGGTCGTGATCGACGCGCAGCACGGCTGCATGACCGGTCGCGGCGTCCGTACGCCGGGCGTCGGCATGGTGACCAGCCGCTTGCTCGGCTGTTTCCTGGAGGACGAACGCAGCCGCAAGGAAGTGCTGGCGCTGATGGGCTATTAAGCCTGGGGCCTTGCGCGGTGGGCGCGGCGCTCGTCAGCGTCGCCACATCCGCAGCAGCTGATATTGCACCGCCTGCAGCCGGGTGAAATTCTCCGGCGCCATATTGCCGCCCTCGATCGCCGCGACCTCGTTCAGTTCGTACATCAGATTGCGCTGTTGCACGTCGGGGATCAGGCTCTGGATAAAGGTGATGGCGACCAGCCGCTCGCCGCGTGTCACCGGCTCGACCTCGTGCAACGTGTGCGAGGGGTAGACGACGGCTACCCCGGGCGCCTCCTTGAAGCGGAGATCGGCATTGCCGAGCTGTACGTGCAACGCGCCGCCGTCATAGTCGGCGGGGTCGTTGATGAAGACCGTGCAGCTTACATCGGTGCGCAATTGCCCGTCGGACAGCGGGATATAGGCGGCGTCCGGATGCAGGCCGTAATGCATTCCCGGCGTGTACCGCGTCAGCAACGGCGGTGCGATGCGGGCGGGGAAGGAAAATTCCATGAAGTCGGGATTCTGCACCATCGCATCGAGCAGGATTTTCGACGAGCGCTCATAGGCGCCGGCATCGTGGAGCTGCAGGTTGTTCTTCACCGTCGAGTGCGGGTTGCTGATCCGTCCGTCGACGAATTTGCCGCTGGCGGCGATTTCCCGCAGCGCGCGCACCTGATTGATGTCGAGAAGCTGGACGAGCTTGAACATGTGTTTCCCTAGCGGATCGGCAGGTCGCCGAGATGTGTATAGCGCTTCGCCAAGGCTTCAACCCACCGTATCGCTTCGACGATGCCGGCGCGATGCTCCGCCGCGGATTGCGCCTGGAGCTGGCGGCGCAGATCGGGGCTGTAGCCATGCTCCGGCGCCTTGGAATATTGGCGCATGATCGGGCCCGCGACCACGGCGTCGATGCGCGCTGGGTCGACGGGCAGGGCGAAATGCGCGCATTGGCTGGCGAGCGACGCTGCAGGATCGGTCAGCATCGCTTCGAAATCGACCCAGATATGCGCGGCGGATGCGGGCAGCCGGCGCTGCGCGCTGGCCATCTCGCAAAGCCAGCTCATCGCGACGCGCGTCACCGGCGGCAATTGCCACAGCGCGAAGGGAAAATCGGGCAGCAGCGCCGCGAGGCGGGCCATGCGCGCGGGCGCCTGGGCCAGCGTTTCGGAGGTCGAGGCCTCGCCGGCCAGGATCGTCTCGATATAGCGGGGCAGGGGCACGTACAGAAACATGGCGCGCGCGTCGGTGCCGGTCAGATCGTCGGCGATCGCGGTAATCACGCTCGACGCCTTCACGATCGCGCGCTGACCGGGATGGAAGCCGCGACCGAGCCAGCCGAGCGTCTGCGCCAGCCGTTGTCGATACAAATCGGGCGACCAGACCGATTCCGGGCGGTCGATCCGTTCGGCGACCTGCGCGAGGGTGCGCAGCAGCATCGGCTCGCGGAGCGGCAGCGTGTCGCTGGCCTCGGCAATCAGGCGCGAGGCGAGGGTCGATCCGACATGGCCGATGTGAAAGATGAAATCGGGGCGGGGTGCCTGGCCAAGGTCGGGAAGGGCGTCCCACAGCCTCCATTCGCGTCCGACGCGCTCGCCGAGCAGGCGCTGGTCGAGGAAGCTGGCCGCGCGATAATCCTGTTCGGCGAGCAGCGCGACGAGGACATGATCCTTTGCCAGGTCCGCCATATGGGGCAGCAGGCTGGCGTCAGCAGCAAAGCGTCGCTGGAAGGGATCGTCGGCCATCTCCTGCTGCCATAGGAAAGGGCGGGCGCGTTGACCAGATGCGAAGCGCCGGTGGGTAATGCCTTCGGCCGGAGGCGCCGCCGTGTTGCGCTCCGTTCGGCGCTGAAAGCGACAAAGTATACGCATGTAGGCTGCGAAAATGTCTCCTTTGTCGTTTTAAGAGCGTTTGGCGGAACCCGGCGATGTCAAGCAGCAGGCCGGAGGCTGGCAGGATGCGATGCTGCAGGACAGCTCTATTTTGCCGGCTTTCGGGCCGGGAAGCGAAGGTTTCCTGTCCGCTTGCGGCCGGGATGGGCTTGCTCTGAGGTTCGATGCGGCCCCGGGCGCAGGCCGGGAATGGGGAGGATTCACAGGGCTGCAACCAGACGACATCCGAATGCCCGCCAGGCTTGCTCCAAAGAGAAAGGGCCGCGCTTCCGGGTGGAAACGCGGCCCTTTCGAAAGGCTTTTGCCAGAGGAAGCTTAGGCTTCTTCGGCTTCGTCCGAAGCGGCTTCGACTTCTTCGGCGGCCACTTCCGACGGGGGAGTGGCGTCTTCGAATTCGTCTTCGCTGTCGGGTTCAAGGGCCGAGGCAACCGCTTCGGCCTGCTCTTCCTCGAACATCGCGGCGATGACGTCGATGCCCTGCTTCTGCATTTCGGCTTCGTCCGGCGAGCGGGCGACGTTGACGCCGACCGTCAGGGCGACTTCGGGGTGCAGCTTCACCTTGACCTCGAAGAGGCCGAGCGACTTGATCGGGCGTTCGAGCTCGACCATCGACTTGGTGACGCCGGCAACGCCGTCATCGACAAGCGCGTCGACGATGTCGCGCACCGAAACCGAACCATAAAGCTGGCCGGTGTTCGACGCCTGACGGATCAGGACGACCTGCTTGCCGTCGATGTCCTTGGCGCGACCTTCCGCGTCGGTGCGACGCTCGGCGTTGTCGGCCTCGATCTTCGAGCGGTTCGCTTCGAACAGCTTGCGGTTGGTGTCGTTCGCGCGCAGCGCCTTGTTGTTGGGCAACAGGTAGTTGCGGGCAAAGCCGTTCTTGACGGTGACGACGTCGCCGATACCGCCCAGTTTCTCGATACGTTCGAGCAGGATGATTTCCATCGGTCCGCCCTCCTTACTTCACAATGTAGGGGAGCAGGCCGATGTGGCGCGAGCGCTTGATCGCCTTTGCCAGCTCACGCTGCTTCTTGGTGGACACCGCGGTGATCCGCGACGGGACGATCTTGCCGCGCTCCGACAGGTAACCCTGGAGCAGACGGACGTCCTTGTAATCGATGACCGGTGCGTCCTTCGCGCTGAAGGGGCAGGTCTTGCGGCGGCGGAAAAAGGGTCGTGCCATGGTGCTGTTCCTTATTCTTCGCCGTCGCGGTCACGGCCGCGGCCGCCACGACGTTCCTGCTTGCGCATCATCACCGACGGACCCTTTTCGAGTTCGTCGACGCGGATGGTGAGCCAGCGGATGATATCTTCGTTGATCGCGGCCTGGCGCTCGATCTCTGCGATGGCTTCGCCCGACACTTCGGCCGAGAGCATCACATAATGGCCCTTGCGGTTCTTCGCGATCTTGTAGGCGAGCTGCTTGAGGCCCCAGGTTTCGGTCTTGTGAACCGTACCCTTATACTCGCCGATGACGTTGGTGACGGTTTCCGCCAGCGCATCGACCTGAGCCTGGCTCAGGTCCTGACGCGCGATAAAGACATGCTCGTAAAACGGCATGGTGCGCTTCCTTCGATTTGGCCGATCGCTGATTTCGCGCCAATCGCGAAACCCCTCCGGCTGTCGTCAAGCTTTGCGGATTGATACAAAGCAAACGGGGCGACAGGCACGTGGCCTCGCCCCGAATGAGCGCGCCTATACAGATTCGGGGACGGAAATCAAGGATTGTTGCCGATCAGCGCTTGGGCGCTTCGGCGCAGGGGCGATATTGCCGCACGCCGACAAGCGTATCGAACAATTTGGTGGGTACACGCACGCGTCGAACGCCTTGCGGCGTCGATTCCCCGTCGAGGACAAGGCAATCCCGGCCAGGCTCGCGATACGGTTCGAGCCGATCATAGAGTTCCTCGTCGATCGGCACGGAGATTTCCCGGCCGCCGTCGATCGGGGTTATGGTCGCGCTGTACGCCAGGGACCGTCGCCTTGGGCCATCTTTCTGTTCGACGACAACCCATTGCGAATAGGATGTTGGTGTCTGCCCCAGGAAGCTGAAGGTCTCATAGGCGAACCGGGCATAATAGCTGCCCGTTACCGCCGCGAACCCGAGCAGGCCCACGCATGTGATTATCTCCTTGGCGCCGAAGTTCTTGTTCGGCCTGCGAGCAAGGCCGATGCTGGCCATCATGCCGAATGCCAGCCCGGCCAGCACGCCGATCCCGCGAAATATCCACGGAATTGGATCGACCAAGGCGCGATCATGTATTGCGAGATTCAGCACGACCACCGTGAGAAACGGGGCGGCGACGATCCAGAACCAGCGCCATTCTTTGCGCGAGGCGTGGTCGGTTGTCGGCCCCTTTTGCCCCTCGCTTGTATCCATCAGGGGCTTCCAGCGATCCTGCTCAGCAGTTCGTGACCGAATTCGGTGAGGGTGTCGTCGCGGGCGCCGAGGATCAGGATGCGGTCGCCCGGCTTTGCCTCGTCCAGCATTGCCGCACCGCATTCGGCGCGGGTGGTGAGGTGGGCGGCGTCGGCGCCGTCCGCGACGATGGCGGCGACCAGCGCTTCGCTGCCGATGCTGCGGTCGACGGTGCCGCCGAAATAGACGGGGTCGCTGACATATAGCTTGTCGGCGTCGCGCATTCCGTCGGCGAAGCTGGCGGCGAGTTCCTTGCCCATCTGGCGGAGCGGGCCATAGCCGTGCGGCTGGAAAAAGAGCAGCGCGCGGCCGGGCAATTCGGCGACGGCGGCCAGCGTTGCGGCGACCTTGTCGGGATTGTGGGCGAAATCGTCGATGACGGTGATGTCGTTCGCCCGGCCCAGCACCTCGTACCGGCGCGCGAGGCCAGCGAAGTCGGCGAGCGCCTCGACCGCCTGCGCCACGGGAATGCCCGCGGCGTGAGCAGCGGCAATGGCGGCCAGGGCGTTGGAAGCATTGTGCCGGCCCGGCATGCGAAGGTTGGCCTTGTACGCCGTGCCCTCCGCATGGACCATGAAGCGGCAGCCGTCGGGGAGCGCCTCGAAATCGCTGCCGCGGATTGCCGCGTCGTCGCCGAAACCGAAGCTCAGCACATTGGCGCCCGAGCGGAGCGGCGCGGATTCGGCATCGTCGGCGTTGATCACCGCAACGCGCGCCTTGGCGGCGAAATCGCCGAAGAGCTGGTGCAGTTCGGCGAGGCTCTTGTGGTCGAGGCTGATGTTCGTGACCACCGCGATATCGGGTTGGTACAGCGCGATCGAGCCGTCGCTTTCGTCGACCTCGCTGACATAGGTGCCGGCATCGCCGACGAGCGCGCTGGCGAAGGGCATCGCGTCGTTGGCGAAATTGCGCATCACCGCGCCGTTCATCACCGTCGGCTTGCGGCCGTCGCTTTCGAGGATCCAGCCGGTCATCCCGGTCACGGTCGATTTGCCGCTGGTGCCCCCGATGCCGATTGCCTGCTCCGCCGCGTTGAAAAGCGCCGCATTGAGGTCGGCGCGCGTCATGCGGGGCAGGCCGAGCGCGTTCGCGGCGGCAACGTCGGGCACGCTATCCTCGACCGCCGCCGAGGCGACGAGCGTCTGGCCCGCGCTGGGACCGCTGCCGTCCTGCGGAAAGAAGCGGATGCCCTGTTCTTCGAGCCAGGCGAATTTCTCCGGACTGCGGCCCTGGTCGCGGCTGCGGTCGGAGCCCGAAACCGTGGCGCCGCGTGCCGCGACGATCATCGCGAGCGGCAACATGCCCGACCCGCCGATGCCGCAGAAGAAATAGGATTTGTTTTCGGCCATCGCGGCGCGATATGGCCTTGGCGAAGGCTTGGCAAGGCAGGGGAACAGCACATGCGTATCGGGATCGTCGCGCCGTCGACGCCCATCCTGCCGGACGATGCGGAGGCGGTGCGCGCCATCGCGAGCCTTGGCTATCCGGACGTCGAGCTGGAATTCGATCCGCAATGTTTCGCGGTGCACGGGCATTTCGCCGGCGAAGACGGACACCGCTTCGCCGCGCTTGTCGAAATGGCGAACCGGTCCGATATCGAGGCGATCTGGTTCGCACGCGGCGGTTATGGCGCGTGCCGGATCGCCGAGGATGCAGTGGCCGCGATGACGCCGGCGGCGCGCGGCAAGGCGTTCCTCGGCTATTCGGACCAGGGCAATCTGCTCGGGTGCCTCTATCGCGATGGCTTCGATCATGTCGCGCATGGGCCGATGGTCGCCGACATTCGCCGCGAGGGCGGCGACGCCGCGATCACGCGCGCGCTCGACTGGCTGGTCGCGCGCGATCCGGCGGCGTGCGAGCCGGGGCTGGAGCATGGCGCGCGCCACGCGGCGTTCAACCTGATGACGCTGTCGATGCTGCTCGGCACCCCGCTGGAGCCCGACCTGTCGGGGCATGTGCTGATCGTCGAGGAGGTCAGCGAATATCTCTATGCCTTCGACCGCGCCTTTTTTCATGTCGCGACCTATCTGGCGCCGCGCGGGCTTGCCGGCATCCGCCTCGGCCGCGTCAGCGACGTGCCGGAGAACGACCGTCCCTTCGGCATGGAGGCCGAGGGAATCGCCCGCGACTGGTGCGCGCGTACCGGCATCGCCTGGCTGGGCCGCGCCGACATCGGTCATGATGCGGCGAACAAGGTCGTGCCCTTCGGCTTGCATCGCGCGGGGTGAAGGAATAGGCGCAGCCGATTCCAGAAATACGCTAGGGGACGCAATATGCGCGCATTCATCTTTCCGGGTCAGGGCAGCCAGTCGGTTGGCATGGGCAAGGCGCTTGCCGACGCCTCGCCGATCGCGCGCGAGGTGTTCCAGGAGGTCGACGAGGCGCTCGGCCAGAATCTGTTCAAGCTGATGAGCGAAGGGCCCGAGGATCAGCTCACGCTGACCGAAAATGCCCAGCCCGCGATCATGGCCAACGCGATCGCGACGCTGCGCGTGCTCGAAAAGGAAGGCGGCGTGACGCTTGCCGCGAAGGCCGATTATGTCGCGGGCCACAGCCTTGGCGAATATAGCGCGCTGTGCGCCGCCGGCGCTTTTGACCTTGCGACCACGGCGCGGCTGCTGAAAACGCGCGGGCAGGCGATGCAGGCGGCGGTGCCGGTCGGCGTGGGCGCGATGGCCGCGCTGCTGGGCGCCGACATCGAGACCGCGCAGAAGCTGGCTGACGCCGCAGCGGAGGGCGAAGTTTGCACGGTCGCAAACGACAATGACCCGTCGCAGGTCGTGATCTCCGGCCACAAGGGCGCGGTCGAGCGTGCCGTCGCGCTGGTCAAGGATTATGGCATCAAGCGCGGCGTGCTGCTGCCCGTGTCGGCGCCCTTCCACTGTCCGCTGATGCAGCCGGCCGCCGATGCGATGGCCGAAGCGCTCGAGGCGAATGCCCCGGCCGCGCCGCTGGTTGCGGTGGTCGCGAATGTCACCGCGAGCCCGGTCAGCGAGGCGGGCGCCATTCGCGATCTGCTGGTTCAGCAGGTCACCGGCCGCGTCCGCTGGCGCGAAAGCGTCGGCGCGATGGAAGATATCGGCGTCGGCCAGTTCGTCGAATTCGGCGGCAAGGTCCTGTCGCCGATGGTCAAGCGCAGCGCGAGCGGCGAGGTCGAAACGGTCAGCCTGATTTCGATGGACGACATCGAAGCGCTGCTCAAGACCCTCTAATCACAAGTTTCAGGAGAATTCGGATGTTCGATCTCACCGGCATGACTGCCCTCGTCACCGGCGCCTCGGGCGGTATCGGTTCGGCCATTGCGCAGGCGCTTGCGGCGCAGGGCGCGCGGCTGGCGGTGTCGGGCTCCAACGCCGACAAGCTGAACGCGTTTCGCGACACGCTGGGCGGCGACCATGTCGCGCTGCCGTGCAACCTTGGCGATGCGGCGGCGGTCGATGCGCTCGTCCCCTCGGCGGTCGATGCGCTGGGCCAGCTCGACATCCTGGTCAACAATGCCGGCGTGACGCGCGACAATTTGATCCTTCGCATGAAGGACGATGAGTGGTCGGATGTCATCCGCATCAACCTGGAGGCGAATTTCCGCCTCGCGCGCTCTGCCGCCAAGCCGATGATGAAGGCGCGCTTCGGCCGCATCATCTCGATCACCAGCGTCGTCGGCGCCACCGGCAATCCGGGGCAGGCCAATTATGCGGCGTCGAAGGCGGGCGTGACCGGCATGACGAAGGCGCTGGCGCAGGAACTGGCGAGCCGCGGGGTCACCGCAAACTGCGTGGCGCCCGGTTTCATCGCGACGGCGATGACCGACGACCTGCCCGACGCGCAGAAGGAGGCGCTGAACCAGCGCATTCCGGCCGGCCGCATGGGCGAGGGAAGTGATATCGCCGCGGCGGTCGTGTATCTCGCGTCCAGGGAGGCGGGCTATGTCACGGGCCAGACCCTGCATGTGAACGGCGGGATGGCGATGCTGTCCTGACGACCGAGCGCCGGTGCCCGAAAAATCGGGAAGACCGGTGCTCCCGGGCGCAAAGCCGATAGCCCCATTTCGTCGCTCGGACATTGCATGTTCATGACCGGGTGGCCATGCTCGCCGGCGGGTTGAGTATTACGAGGGTGGAAGGATTCGTTTGATGATCAGAAGCTTTATGGCCGGTGCCGCGCTTGCGCTGGTCGCCGTGCCGGGTGTTGCGGCCGCGCAGGAAGGCGCGAAATTCGATTGCGTGGTCAAGACGGCGACGCCTGACGTGAAGGCGAACATCGGCGTCGCGATGACCGGCGAGATCGACGAGGCAAGCCGCGAAGCGCTGTTCAAGCAGCTTGGCGCGATCGTCGATGGCTGCGCCGCGAAGAACAAGGTCGCCGACGCGAACAAGGGCGATTATTTCGACTATAATCTGGCCCGCATTTCGCGCGAATGGCTGGTCACTGATCTGGCCAAGGCGAACCTGAAGGCGGATATCGTCGACAAGGCGCTGGATTTCGGACCGCGCGGCGCGAATCCCGACCTGACGGGCGACATGACCGACGAACAGATCAATTCGATCGTCCAGGGCTATATCGCGGCCGGGGTCGATATCGACAGCGTCAACGAAAAGGTCTGGGAAAAGGTCGGCGCCTATGCCGCCGCGACCTCGATCTATTGGAACAAGCGCAAGCTTCTTCCCTTCTGATCTGGCGAGCGGCCGGGTCCGGGCGATCGGACCCGGCCGTCGCCGGGCGGGCTGAGATCAGAAGCTCGCCCGGGCAGTGATGCGGATGTCGCGTCCGGCCAGCGGAACATAATCCTTGGTAAAGCTGGCGTGGCGGCGCGCGTCGACGTCGAAGATATTGTCGGCGGCAAGCGTCAGCGACAGATTCTTCGCTTCGGGAAGCGGACGCCAGGTCAGCGAGGCGTTGACCAGCGTGAAGCCCTTCGTCGCGGTTTCGAACGGCGCGATGCGGTTCTGGCTGTCGGTCCACTCGACCTCTGCCCGCGCGTCGATCCGTTCGCTCGATGCCTCAAGCCCCCCGCGCACGCGCAGCGGCGGAATGCGCGGAACATAGGTGCCGCCGACGATCTTCGCACGCGTCATGTCGGCGGTCGCGTCGGCCGCGATATGAAAGCCGCCGATCTGTGCCAGAGGGGCGGTGCCCTGGAACTCGAAGCCCCAGGTGCGGGCCTTGTTCTGGTGGAATTCGAACAGCGGCAAGTCGTCCTCGATCAGGCCGGTGTCGGTTTCATAGATGAAATTGTCGAACCAGCTCGCATAGCCGGTCAGGCCCGCCGACCAGCCATCGCGGCTGTACTTCAGCGAGGCTTCGCCGCCCCAGCTCGTTTCCTTGTCGAACGTCGGGTCGCCGCGTTCGAACGTAAGCGTCGCGGCGTGCGGGCCGTCGGACAGCAGTTCTTCCGCCGACGGAGCGCGCTCGCTGCGCGAGACCGAGAAGCTGGCCTTCAGCCCTTCGGCAAGCTGATAGCTGAAGCCGCCCGCGCCCGAAAAGCTGTTGAACGAGCGGTCGAAGCCGATGCTGTTCGCCGTCACCTGCGACTTTTCGAAACGCAGCGCGCCTTCGAGCGTGATCGGGCCGCGTTCCAGTTCCTGGAGGGTGAAGGCCGCGACGCGCGTGGTTTCGTTCGCGGGCAGAAAGGCCTCGTCGCCGATCGCGGCAAAGTCGCGGAAGCTGTACTGGATACCGCTCGCGCCGCGCCAGCCGCCCCGGTCGTTCTGCGCCAGTTCGGTGCGGAACTCGATGCCGCGGTTGGTGAAACGCGTGCCCGGTGCGCCATCGTCGAACTCGGTATGGGCATAGTCGGCATAAGCGCCGCGGAAACGCAGCTTGTCGAACAGACCGTCGCCCAGCTCGACTTCGCCGCGGACGTCGAGGCGATATTGCCGCGCCTTGATCGTCGGGACTTCGTCGATATCGGCGCGCGGCGGGATGCCATATTCATCCTCGAGATAGCCGAAGCTGATGCCCAGCGAGCCGCCGTCATCGATGAAGGCCGCGCCGACGCCCGCGCTGGTGCTGCGGCTCTGGCTGTTCGGAACCTTGCCGCGGCTGTTCGCCGCATCGGTCAGCCGTGCCGCCTCGTCGGCGTCGCCATCGGCCGTCGCATCGGCGGCGAGGTCGAGCAGGTGCGCGCGCAGCGCGGGGGCATAGATGAGCCCGCCGACGCGGACATTGTTCGAATCGCGATAGTTGCCGTCGGCGTGCACGACGAAACGCTCGCCGAGCGGCACGTCGATCGACGCGCCCGCGCTCTTGTCGTTGGCGGCGCTGCCATAGGTGGCGAGCGCATCGAGGTGGAACGGGCTTTCGGGAACGCTGCGCGGAATGCGCCGGTCGAAGACATTGACGGCGCCGCCGACTGCCTGGCTGGAAAAGAGCAGGACCGACGGACCGCGCAGGATTTCGATGCGCTCCGCGGTCAAGGGATCGATCGACACGGCATGGTCGGCCGAGGTCGAGGATGCGTCGATCGAACCGAGACCGTCGACGAGCACGGCGGCGCGCTCACCCGAGAAGCCGCGGAGGATGGGACGCGAGGCGCCGGGAGAAAAGCTGCTCGACGAGACGCCAGGCTGCGATGCCAGCGTGTCGCCGATCTGGCCGCGAATGTCCTGCGCCAGCTTTTCGCCTTCCATCACGGTGACGTTGCCGAGAATGTCGAGGCTGCGGACATAGGGCGCGGTCACGACGATCGGCTGGTCGGTGTGATAATCATCGTCGCCGGTCGCCGCTCCGCTCTGCGCAAAGGCAGGGGAGGAGAGCAGCAGCGCAAGGGTAAAGCCGGCGGAGGAAAGCAAGCGCATGGAGGGGAGATCCTGTTGAATATGACGAAATGCAGATGCGCCAGTAATGATATAATGTCACAATGGCAAGCCGGGGCACCGACCTTTCGCTGCCGTTCGTCGGCGCTGATGCTCCGTTGGTCGACAAAGCCGGGGCATGCTTCTGCCAAGCGAAGCTGTCTTGCGGCTCATCGGGCGGCGTCCTAGATCAGGGGCATGACCATTGCGAAAACCAGCCTGGACCTGATCGGCAACACGCCGCTCGTCCTGCTCGAAGGCCCCAGCGAAGCCACTGGCTGCGAAATCTGGGGCAAATGCGAATATGCCAATCCCGGCGGATCGGTGAAAGATCGGGCCGCGCTCTATATCGTCCGCGATGCCGAGGCGAACGGCAGCTTGCGTCCGGGCGGCACGATCGTCGAGGGGACGGCCGGCAACACCGGGATCGGCCTGGCGCTGGTTGGCAACGCGCTGGGATACAAGACGATCATCGTCATGCCCGACAACCAGAGCGCCGAGAAAATGGCGACGATCCGCGCATTGGGCGCCGAACTGGTGCTCGTGCCCCCCGCGCCCTTCGCCAATCCCGGCCATTTCGTCCACACCTCGCGTCGGATTGCCGAGGAAACCGACAATGCGATCTGGGCGAACCAGTTCGACAATATCGCCAACCGAAAGGCGCATATCTTTGGCACGGCCGAGGAGATCTGGGACCAGATGGGCGGCCGGATCGACGGCTTTACCTGTGCCGCGGGCACCGGCGGGACGATCGCGGGGACGGGGCTGGGCCTGAAGGCCAAGGACGCCGACATCGTCGTCGCGCTGACCGATCCGCACGGCGCGGGGCTCTATAATTATTACCAGTGCGGCGAACTGAAGGCCGAAGGGGCCAGCGTTGCGGAAGGCATCGGGCAGAATCGCATCACCGCCAATCTGGACGGCGCGCCGATCGACACGCAGTTCCGCATCTCCGACGAAGAGGGGCTGGCGGTCGTTCGCCAGCTGCTCGACGAGGAAGGCCTGTGTCTGGGCCTGTCGTCGGGAATCAATGTGGCCGGCGCCATGGCGCTGGCGCGCAAGCTGGGCCCGGGCAAGCGGATCGCGACCATTTTGTGCGACAGCGGTTTCCGCTATCTTTCGACACTCTACAATCCCGAGTGGCTGACGAGCAAAGGATTGGCGGCATGACGAACAAGGGCAGTGCGATCCCGCCCGCACCGACGCCGGCGCCGACGCCGCCGGTACAGGTGAGCGATTCGATGCGGCGGATGCAGATCGGCATCGCGGGCGTGCTCACGGTGCTGTTGCTGGTGGGCATGGCCGGACTGATCGGCGATCGCGCACGCGAGAATGCGGCGCAAGATGTGGCGGCGACGACCCAAGCGTCCGCGAACGGCGATCAGCAAAAGGCGAGCAACGCGCCGCTGGAGGAACTGGGGGTTCAGCCGGTATCGAAAGACCAGAATACCTCGACCGGCGTGAAGACGCCGCAATCGGCGCCCCCCGCGCCGGCGTCGACGGTTCCCGACCTCGAACCCGATCCAGCGCTCGCGCGGGCCCGCCAATCGAAACAGTGATCTTGCGCCGCGAGTCGCCGGTCCTTCGCGCGGGAGCCGCCGCGGCGATCGTGCTTTGCCTTGCATGGAGTTTGGGCGGGCAGGCCAGGCTTGGGCGAATCGATCCCGCGCTGGCGCTGCCTTTGCTGGCGTTTCCGGCGCTGCTTCTCGCGTGGGTCCAGCGTGACGCGGCGCCCGCCGTGCGGCGCCGGACGATCGGCGCGGCGCTGGGCGTCATCCTGTTCGGGCAGGCGCTGCTGGCGCTCATTCTGTCGGTTCGGCCGCCGTGGCTTCAACTCGGGCTGGTCGCGCTCGGCTGGATCGTGATCGCCTTTGCGGCGGATGCGCTGTTCCAGTGGCGGCGGGGGAGGGTGGTTACCTTTCTTCTCGCCGCCGTGGTGACGCTCGGCTGGTTCGTCGGCAGCCACGCGCTGCTCCCCACATTATATCGGCCTGCGCCCGGCGCGGGTGCGCCCGTCACGATGCTGACCGGACTGCCGCTGCGCTGGTCGGAGGGGCCGGATCTGGCGGCGATGCTCGCGCAGGGCGTGAATGAGGACCCGGCGCTGGTGCGGCTGCGGGCGGCCGGGCCGGTTTCGCTGGTCGACAGCATCGTCGATCATCCGCCGGCGCCCGAGGCGGCGTTGCTGATCGCGCATCCGCGTGCGCTCGCGCCGCAGGAACTGGTCGCGATCGATGGCTTCGTGCGCGGCGGCGGGCGTGCGGTCATCCTGGCCGATGCGCTGACCGGCTGGCCGATGCGGCATCCGATCGGCGATCCCCGCAATCCGCCCCTGACCAGCCTGCTGACGCCGCTGCTCGACCATTGGGGCGTGACGCTGGGCGGGGTGACGCCGACCGACCGGCGGACAATCCCGGCCGATGTGGACGGTGCACGACTGCAATTGTTCACCGTGGGACGTTTCGAGCGCCTGCCGCCGGGCTGCCGTGCCTATGCCGACCGGCGGGTCGCGCATTGCCGGATCGGCCGCGGCGACGTGTGGCTGGTCGGCGACGCCGATTTGCTGTTCGAGCCGCTTTGGGCCCCCGACACGCGATGGGCGACCCATTTGCGCAAGGCCGACACGATGGAATGGCTCGCGTCGCTTCTTTGGGATGACGCCCCGCGGGCGTTGCTTCAGCCCCTCTGGATTCGCCCCTCCGCCAGTTAGGCGAGGGCGGCCACACCCCCCGTCCGTTCGCGAGGGCGCGTTTCCCTCCACTCGCTCCGACTCCGGGCGGCCTTTGGCGTGCCCGGAACCCGTTTCGGCACTCGTTTCACCCCAGATTCACCCTTTTGGGGCGTAATTGCCCTATCCCACCCTAAATTTCCCCTTTTCACCCCGATCGACTCTTGATAGTCAGGAATCGGAGAGGGGCAATCTCCACCTGAGTCTTTCGACGCGGAATCAGTGGATTCCGCGCACAGGAAATTATTGCCCGGAGGCGCGAAACGGGGGGCTGCATCGATGGCGATTGTTACGCCCGGCCGTTATTCGGGTACCAACTTCGCCGCGATCGATGGCAAGGGACGCATCGCCGTCCCCTCGCAGTTCCGCAACAATGTGCCCCTCAATGCGGACGGCCAACGCGTGCTCTGGGTCGGTTTCCACGAGAAGCTGCCCTGCCTGGTCGCCTATGGCCAGGATCAGTATGATCGCCTGTCGGACGAGATCGAACGCGACCGCGACACCGCGCTCGCGCGCAATCTCGACTTCGACGAGGATGAGGCGTTCAAAAAGCGCTTCAGCTATACCGAGGCCTATACGCTCGACGACAGCGGGCGCTTCCTTCCCAACTTCACCGCGCGCGACCGCGTGGGCGAGGCCGGCGCGACCGCCTTCGTCGGATCGGGTCGCCGCTTCGAAATCTGGTGGCTGCCGACGCTCGCCGAATGCGCCGAGGCCGACCCTGTGCTCCGCCGGCTTTCTTCCGCCTGGGAAGAAGCCAAGGGGAAGGGGCGAAAGTGACCGATCTTCCCCGCGATCCCCGCCACGATCCGGTCCTCCGTGAAGAAGTCATCGCCGCCCTCGCCATCGCCCCCGGTGAGTGCCATGTCGATGCGACCTTCGGAGCCGGCGGTTATACCCGCGCCATGCTGGCCGCGGGCGCGAACGTCGTCGCCTGCGACCGCGACCCCGATGCGATCGCCGAAGGGCGCGCGCTGGTCGAGGAAGCGGACGGGCGTCTGACGCTGATCCACGGCCGGTTCGGCGAGATCGACCGGCTGCTTGCCGAGCGCGGCATCGACGCGGTCGACGGCATCACCTTCGACATCGGCGTGTCGTCGATGCAGCTCGACCGCGACGAGCGCGGCTTTTCCTTTCAGAAGGACGGTCCGCTCGACATGCGCATGGCGCAGGAGGGCGAGAGCGCGGCCGACTGGCTGAACCGTGCCGGCGAGGAAGAGATCGCCGACGTGCTCTATCATTACGGCGACGAGCGGCAATCGCGCCGTGTCGCGCGCGCGATCGTCGCGGCGCGCCCGCTGTCGCGCACGGGCGAGCTGGCGACGGTGATCCGCAAGGCCCTCCGTCATCCGCCGGGCGCGCCGAAGGACCCGTCGACGAAAAGCTTTCAGGCGATCCGCATCCACATCAACGGCGAACTCGACGAACTGGTCGCCGGCCTGGCTGCGGCCGAGCGCGTGCTGCGCCCCGGCGGCCGGCTTGCGGTCGTCAGCTTTCACAGCACCGAGGATCGTATCGTGAAGAATTTCCTGCGCGAACGCAGCGGCGGCGATGCCGGCGGTTCGCGTCACCGGCCTGCCGCCGCCGCTCCGGCGCGGGCCGCCACGTTTCAGACCCCGGCACGCAAGGTGCGTCCGGGCAAGGCCGAAGAGGCGCGCAACCCGCGTGCCCGTTCGGCGACGCTGCGTAGTGCCGTTCGCACCAATGCGCCCGCCTGGCCCGGCGGCTCGACGATGAAGGAGGCAATGTCATGCTGATGGCGGCCCGTAAGCTTCAGGGGATCGGTCTGGTCCTGCTGGTGCTCATCTTCGCGATGATGCTCTATCCCGTGTCGCTGAAAGTAGCGGCGACGCGCAGCGAGCTGACGCGCATCGACAGGCAGATCGACAGGACCCGCGACAATATACGCTATCTGGAATCCGAACTCGCCGTCCGCGCCTCGATGCGCCAGCTCGAGCAATGGAACGCCGAAAGCTTCGGCTATTCCGCGCCGTCGGCGTCGCAATATCTGTCGAGCGAGCGCCAGCTCGCATCGCTTGACGGCGTGCCGCGTGCCCGCGGCGCGAACGAGGTGGCGCCGGTGCTGATGGCCATGGTCTCGCCGGTCGCCGTCGCCGAAACGCCGAAGGAAAGCCCGGTCGCCGCGAAGCCCGCCGCAGACAAGCCCGTCGTTCTGGCGCAGGCCGAAACCGGCGTGCGCAACGACAGCAGCCCGCGCCTGACGCCGACGCGCCGCCGCGAACAGCTCAAGATGATCGAGGACCAACTCCTCGCCGAATCGACGCTCGCCGACCTGAAAAAGGCGGCGGCGCGTGAAGCAGCGGAGGGCAAGGCCGCCCGATGAACACGCTGGTCGTCCGTCCGACCCGGGTACGAACCGCAGGGGTGCGGCAGCAGATATTGCTGACCGCGCAGCAGCGTCTGATGATGCTGATGCTGTTGTTCATGGCGGCTTTTTTCCTGGTGTCGGTGCGCCTGCTCTATTTCGCGATGTTCGACACCTCGTCGGGCAACCGCAGCGGCGCGGCGACCTTCATTCCGGCGCGCGCCGATATCGTCGACCGCAACGGCGTGCCGCTCGCGCGCACGATCGACGGCTATTCGATCCGCGTCGTTCCGGAGAAGTTGCTTAATAATCGGCAGTATTTGGCCAACGAACTAGTGAAGATATTCCCCGACACGCCGCGCGAGGAGTTCGTTGCGAAGCTGTCGGGGTCAAGGCCGACCTATATTCGCCGCCGCGCGTTGCCCGATCAGGTGGCGGCGGTGAACGCGATCGGTGATGTCGGTTTCGATTTCCCGCGCGAAAAGGAACGGCTGTATCCGCAGCTCAGCCTGGCGTCGCATGTCCTGGGCTTCACCGATGCCGAGGGGCAGGGCGTCACCGGCGTCGAGGGGGCGTTCAACAAGCAGCTCACCGACAAGGCGACGCGCGGTCAGCCGCTGGCGCTGTCGATCGACGCGCGTGTCCAGGGAGTTCTGGAAAGCGAACTGAGCAACGCGGTCACCAATCTGGAGGCGATCGGCGGGGCGGGCATTATTCTGGACGTACACACGGGCGAGGTGCTGGCG
>JAFKLT010000090.1 GCA_017309275.1 Sphingomonadales bacterium
GCCGTTGCAGTCATAGCTGGTTCCGGTGTTGCGCGGTACCGACGCGCAGCCCGCGAGAGTCAGGGCTGCGCCGAGCAGCAGGACCATCGTCTTCATCGCCATTCTCCCCTTCAATAGCCCGACCGGACGCACAGCACGTCGGCCAGATATTCGCGGCCGCTGACCGTTTCCATATGCTCGCGTGCCGATCCGTTCCAACCGATCGAGCGGCACCATGTATCGGCGGCGCGCGCCGCGCAGGCTGCAGAGGCCGAGCCGCTGGTGCAGGCGAGGACGCGATATCCGTTCGTCGACGGCTGCGTATGGAATTCGGCGAAGCTGCCGCGGGTGCTCTGGTCATTCGCCGGCGGATTGGGATTCCAGCCGCCGCCTCCGCCGCCGCCCGGAGCGGTGGGACGAATCGACTGGATCGTCAGCCCGCGCAGCACGTTGTTCAGCATCGGCGTATCGCGGTCGACCGTGCGGCAGGTTCCGCGATAGCGCGTCTTTTCGCACAGCTCCCATGTGCCGTTGGCGACGCGGATCGAATTGACCGGCCAGGACAGGCCAAGATTCGGCTTCGCTTCGCCGATGAAGACCGCGGGGCCGCGGTAAGCCGCGTCACGATAGATGGTGGCCTCGGGCGGGCGGTACATCTTGTCTTGCGGGGGTTGGGCGTTCGAGGTGGCGAGAAAGCCCGCCCCAATCGACACCGCTGCAGCGGCAAGAATCGACAAACGATAAGCGGTTTTCATCACAGCCTCCCTGTTGGCGAACGCGACCCGGGATTCGTTATGTTCCCATGAGTTTACGCCAAGCAGGGGGCGCTTGCAAATTATCCCAATCGACGGCGCCGGCCGTCAGGGCGCCTTTGCAGGATCGGCGGCAATCGGCTTGGCCGGCGCTGCTTCCGGCGCCGCATCGACGGGCGCCGCGACGGCCTCCGTCGGCGCGGGCGGCGGGGGCGCGGCGGGCGGGGCGATGCCCAGCATCAGGCCAGCGAGCGCGGCCGACATCAGGTTCGACAGGCTGCCCGCCAGCAGCGCCTTCAGGCCCAGCTTGGCGATCATCGGACGCTGGTTCGGGGCCAGGCCGCCGGTCACGGCCATCTGGATCGCGATCGAGCTGAAGTTGGCGAAGCCGCAAAGGGCGAAGGTCGCGATTGCGATCGACGCCGGCGACATGGTGCCCTGCACCTTGCCCAGATCGATGAAGGCGACGAATTCGTTGAGGACGATCTTGGTGCCGAACAGTCCGCCGACCGCCGCGCTTTCGCCCCATGGCACGCCCATCAGCCACATCACGGGGCGGAATATCGCGCCGATGATCGCCTGGAACGAAAGCCCGTCAAGCCCGAACCAGCCGCCGATACCCGCCAGCAGGCCATTGGCGAGCGCGACGAGCGCGACGAAGGCGAGGACCATCGCGCCGACCGCGACCGCGAGCCGCACGCCGGTCTGTGCGCCCTGTGCCGCCGCCATGATGATATTTGCGGGTTTTTCCTCGTCGTGGCTCGCCTCGGGCATGATCACGGGCTCGATGCCCAGATCCTTGGGATCGTCGGGCATCATGATCTTGGCCATCAGGATGCCGCCCGGCGCCGACATGAAGCTGGCGGCCAGCAGATAGGGCAACAGCTGCTCGCCGATCATGCTGGCATAGGCACCGAGGATCGTCCCCGCGACACCCGCCATGCCGACGGTCATCACGGTGAACAGCTGCGACGGCGTCAGCGCGGCAAGATAGGGGCGGATGACGAGCGGACTTTCGCTCTGCCCGACGAAGATATTCGCCGCCGCGCCCAGGCTTTCGACCTTGGTGATGCCGGTGATTTTCTGGATCGCGCCGCCGACCCATTTGATCACCAGCTGCATGATGCCGAGATAATAGAGGATCGAGATCATCGAGGCGAAGAAGATGATCACCGGAAGCGCCGCGATGGCGAAGCTGTGGCCGCCCATTTCGGGGCCTGCGAGCGGGCCGAAGATGAAATCGGTGCCGGCCTTGGCATAGCCGAGCAGGTTCGACACGCCGCTCGACATCGCCTGGATGATGCCGCGCCCGACCGATGTGCCGAGCACCAGCAGTGCGAAACCGGCCTGGAGCAGAAAGGCGGGAACGACGACACGCGGGCGAATCCAGCGTCGGTTCGATGAAAAGAGCACGGCGATCGCAAGCAATGCGACGATGCCGAGCAACCCGATAAGTCGTTCCATAATTTCCGTGCGTCCCCCGCAAGTTTATTGCGCCTTGTCTAACGGGCTTTGGCGATGGGGCAAGTGCGCGCTTCCACGCCATCTTTCCACCCGCCGCAAAAGCGATTAAGCGGCGCCGATGGAAAATAGCTCTTCGCGCGTGATCGCGCCCTCGCTGCTGCTGTTCGCAATCCTCTATGGCGGCATGGTGCCGCTCGGTGGTTTCCTTGGCGCCAAACAGGTGGCGCTTGGCCCGCTCGCGGTCGAGGCCGGGATTTTCCCCTTTCTGACGCTCATCGCCATCTCCAGCGGTATCGCCGAGCTGCATGGGCGCGTCGTCGCCGACAAGCTGGTGCGGCTGGGCTTCATCCCGCTGATTCTCGCGATCATCCTGACGGTCTTCGTGCTTCAGTTGCCGACCGACCACGGGATGTACGAGCCCGCCAAGGAAGCCTTTCCGATCATCGTCGGACAGGGCTGGCGCATGATGGCGGCGGGCATTCTCGCTTACGGCGTGTCGGTCAGTCTCAACGTCTGGCTCTTCTCGCGCATGACCGCCAATAACGGCCGGCTGCTGCCGGTGCGCGGTTTCGTTGCGGCGGCGCTCAGCCAGATCATCGATACGCTGATCTTCATCACCGTCAGCTTCTATGGCGTCCGCCCGATCGGCGACCTGATGCTTGGGCAGATGATCGCCAAGGTGGTGCTCTCGGCGGTGATGGTACCGCTGCTTGTGATGGCGGTCGTCGCGATCGGCCGCAAGCTCGACGCGAACAACGCTGGATGACGCCCGTGACCGACCCTTCCAAGATGCCCGACCTGCTCGCCAAGGCCGAAACGCTCGTCGAGGCGCTGCCCTATCTCCAGCGCTATGCCGGCGAGACGTTCGTGATCAAATATGGCGGCCATGCCATGGGCGATCCGGAAGCGCAGCGCGACTTTGCCGAAGATGTCGTGCTGCTGAAGGCGGTCGGCATCAACCCCGTGGTCGTCCATGGCGGCGGGCCGCAGATCGGCCGGATGCTGAAGCAGCTCGGGATCGAATCGACCTTTGTTGGCGGGCTTCGGGTCACCGACGCCGCGACCGCCGAGGTCGCCGAGATGGTTCTCGCGGGCAAGATCAACAAAGAGATCGTCAGCTGGATCGCCGGGCTGGGCGGCCGGGCGGTCGGAATATCGGGCAAGGACGCCAATCTCGTCCTGGCCGAAAAGGTAAGCCGTACGGAGCCCGATCCCAATTCGGGTATCGAGCGCCACGTCGACCTGGGCTTCGTCGGCGAACCGGTTGCGGTCGACGCGACGATCCTGAGGAATTTGTCGGGCGATAATTTCATTCCGGTGGTGGCGCCGGTCGCGCTGGGCGCGGATGGCGCGACCTATAACATCAACGCCGACACGATGGCCGGGGCGATCGCCGGGGCGCTGGGCGCAAAGCGGTTCTTCCTGCTCACCGACGTTGCGGGGGTGCTCGACAAGTCGGGGTCGCTGCTCACCGATCTTGATCGCACCGCGATCGATGCGCTCAAGGCCGACGAGACGATCACCGGCGGCATGATCCCCAAGGTCGAAACATGCGTCGCCGCGGTCGATGCCGGGGTCGAGGCCGCGGTAATCCTCGACGGTCGCATCCCGCACGCGATGCTGCTCGAAATTTTCACCGCAAGGGGTGCGGGCACGCTGATTCATCGCTAAGCCGATCCAACGACCCTTTCGGCCGGAGACCTTCCTTGTATTTCATGTTGCTCGATATCGTCGCGATCCTGCTCAACATTCTGTGGTGGATCATCATCGTCCAGGCGGTGATGTCCTGGCTGATCATGTTCAACGTCATCAACACCCATAACGAGTTCGTCGGCCAGCTCTGGCACGTTCTCGACCGCATCACCGAGCCGCTCTATCGGCCGTTCCGCCGGATCATGCCCGATTTCGGCGGGCTCGACCTGACGCCGATGCTCGTGCTGATCCTGCTGATCATCATTCGCGGGCCGGTGCTGGGCTATCTCTATCAACTCGGCGCCAACGCCGGTCTGGCGTGACGGCGATGGTGGCGGAGGCGATCGACGGCAAGGCTTTCGCCGCCGGACTGCGCGGACGCATTGCCGAGGCGGTGCCGGCGTTTCAGGCCGCGACCGGGCGCGTTCCGGGGCTTGCGGTCGTGCTTGTCGGCGACGATCCGGCCAGCGCGGTCTATGTCGGGTCGAAGGGCAAGGCGACGATCGCGGCGGGCATGGCCAGCTTCGAGCACCGCCTTCCGGCCACCGCGACGCAGGATGAGGTCGAAGCGCTTCTGGCGACGCTCAATGCCGACGAGACGGTCGACGGCATCCTGCTTCAATTGCCGCTGCCCGGCCATCTCGACGAGCAACGTGCGGTCGCGACGATCAGTCCCGACAAGGATGTCGACGGGCTGACGCCGGTCAGCGCCGGCCGGCTGGCGCTCGGCATCGCCGGCATGGTGCCCTGCACCCCCTATGGCTGCCTGCTGCTGCTGCAGGACCGGCTCGGCGACCTGTCGGGCAAGGATGCGGTCGTGATCGGACGATCGATCCTGGTCGGCAAGCCGATGGCGGCGCTGCTGCTCGGCGCGAACGCCACGGTCACCATGGCGCATAGCCGGACGAAGGATCTGCCCGATCTGGTTCGCCGCGCCGACATCGTGGTCGCCGCGGTCGGACGCCCGGAGATGGTGAAGGGCGACTGGATCAAGCCCGGCGCGATCGTGATCGACGTCGGCATCAACCGCCTGCCGCCCGCGGCGGGCGAAACGAAGGGCCGGCTGGTCGGCGATGTCGACTATGGCGATGCCGCAGCCGTCGCGGGTGCGATCACGCCGGTTCCGGGCGGTGTCGGGCCGATGACGATCGCCTGTCTTCTGCGCAATACGCTGGTCGCCGCCCATCGCCGCGCCGGCCTTGCCGATCCGGAGGGTTTTTGATGCGCCTGCTGCTCGCCGCCGCCGCCCTGTCGATGCTTGCCGGCTGTGCATCAGGTCCCGATCCGCGCAAGCGTCCGCTTGCCGCCAATCCCAGCGCCTTCATCGCGGCGGAGATCGCCTTTGCCCGCCTTGCGCAGGAAAAGGGGCAGTGGACGGCGTTCCGCGAGACGGCGGCTCCCGACGCCGTGATGTTCGTGCCGCAGCGCGTGAAGGCGCGCGACTGGCTGAAGTCGCAAAAGGATCCGGCAGAGGCGGTCAAGTGGCAGCCGCACGCCGTCTATGTCAGCTGCGACGGCAACAGCGGCGCGACGACGGGTGCGTGGCAGAAGGGCGGGGCGAACGGCTATTTCACCACCGTCTGGATGCGCGACCCGATGAGCGGCAAGATCAACTGGGTCCTCGACCATGGCGACGGCCTTGCCACGCCGCGCGAAGCCCCCGACTTCATCGAGTCGAAACAGGCGACCTGCGGATCGCGCCCGGCGGTTCCGATCGAAGCCGGCGCCGAGGGTGACGACATGGCGGTCGGCCTGTCGGGCGACCAGACGCTGAGCTGGACCTCGACGGTCCATCCCGACAGGTCGCGCCGCGTCACGATCCGTCTGTGGGACGGCAAGGACATGAAGACCGTCATCGACAACGATGTGGCCGCGCCGCCGAAATGATGGACCTTTTCATCTCGGCCTTCGTGACGCTGTTCGTGGTCATCGATCCGCCGGGCTGCGCGCCGATCTATGCCAGCCTGACGACCGGCGCGAGCGCCGAGCAGCGGCGCACGATGGCGATCCGCGCGACACTGATCGCCGGCTTTATCCTGGTCTTCTTCGCGATGTTCGGCGAAGCGCTGCTGTCGTTTCTTCACATCGACCTCGACAGTTTTCGCATCGCGGGCGGCATCATGCTGTTCGTGATTGCGATCGACATGGTGTTCGAAAAGCGCACCGAGCGGCGCGAACAGCGTGCCGAAAAGGTGAAGGCGACGCCGGAGGTCGAGGATGTCTCGGTCTTTCCGATGGCGATGCCGATGCTGGCCGGACCGGGATCGATCGCCTCGGTGATGCTGCTCGTGTCGCAGAACAATGGCCTCGACCGGGCGATGGTCATCTTTGGCGCATTGCTGCTGGTCCTTTTGCTGACCCTCGCCGCGCTGTTGCTCGCCGGACCGTTCATGCGGCTGATCGGCAACAAGGGCGAGGCGGTGATCACGCGGCTGCTGGGCGTCCTGCTCGCCGCGCTTGCCGCGCAGTTCGTGATCGACGGGCTCAAGGCCAGCTTTCCCAGCCTTGCATAAGAAAGGGGCGCCGCCGATGGCGACGCCCCATGCTCCACGGGAGTGGAAAGCCTGAAGTCTAGCGCGCGTTGTTGACGTCGGCCTGGGTGACCGGCGCGATGCGGATTTCGACGCGGCGGTTGCACTGATAGTCGGCTTCGCTGCGTTCGGGCGAGCATTTGAGCTGCGATTCACCATAGCCCATCGTCGCCATGCGCGCGCGGTTGACGCCGCGTCCGGCCAGATAGTCGGCGACCGACACGGCGCGGCGTTCGGACAGGCCCTGGTTATAGGAGTCGCTGCCCGTCGAATCGGTGTGGCCATAGACGTCGATATAGGTGCTGGGATATTCGGCGAGGGTCGAGGCGACGCTGTCGAGCGCGGCGCGGAACTGCGATTTCACCAGCGCGCTGTTATAGTCGAACGTGACGTCGCCGGGCATGTTGAGCACGAGCTGATCGCCCTGGCGTTCCACGCCGATGCCGGTGCCGGCGGTGCGTTCGCGCAGCTTCTTTTCCTGCTGATCCATATAATAGCCGACGCCCGCGCCGGCGACGGCGCCGATGCCCGCGCCAACGATCTTTTCGGTGCGGTCGCTGCGGCCGCCGATCAGGTCGCCCAGCAGATAGCCGCCGAGCGCGCCGCCGATGCCACCGATCGCGGCCTTGGAAATACGCCGTTCCCCGGTCTCCGGGTCGGTCACGCAGGCGCTGAGCATAAGCGCGCCGATGCTTGCGAAAGCGGTGAGCTTGATGGTCTTGGTATTCATTGTATCGCTCCCTTGTCTCCGGCGGTCGGACTGGGTCCTCCCGAAGCCGCCTTCAAGCCGATAACATATTGGCGGCGGATGTGGTTCCATTCATCGGCTGAACGCCCGCTGACCATCCCCCTCGCTCGGCCATTTGTATTCATGCGTCTTTCGCTTATAGGGGGGCCATGACCGAAGATGACAGGGGCCGGGCGCCACAGCGCCACATGTCTGCCCAATGAGCCCTTTTCCTTGGGGCGACGTCGCGATCATCGCGATCCTAGTCCTGCTTAATGGCGTCTTCGCCATGTCCGAACTCGCGATCGTCTCGGCGCGCGACCCACGGCTGCAAGCGGCCGAAAAACGGGGTAGCCGGGGCGCGAAGATCGCGCGCCAGCTCGCCTCCGACCCCGGCCGCTTCCTGTCGACCGTCCAGGTCGGCATCACGCTGATCGGCATCATCGCCGGCGCCTATTCGGGTGCCAGCCTTGGCGGCCCGGTGGGCGAACGGCTGCAGGCCTGGTTCGGGCTCGACGCCGAAAATGCGACCACCGCCGGCTTTGCGGTGGTGATCGCGCTGACGACCTATGCCTCGCTGATCGCGGGCGAGCTGGTACCGAAGCAGTTCGCGCTGCGCGCGCCCGAACGCATCGCGATCATCGTGGCGGTGCCGATGTACTGGCTGTCGCGCGTCGCGGCGCCGCTCGTCTGGCTGCTCGACAATAGTTCGGCGCTGGTTTTCCGTTTGCTCGGGCTCGATCGCGAATCCGAAGATCGCGTCACCGCCGAAGAGCTGCACCTGATCGTCGCCGAGGCGTCGAAGTCGGGCGTGATCGAGGAAAGCGAGCGCGCGATCATTTCGGGCGTCGTGCGCCTGGCCGACCGGCCGGTGCGCGAGGTGATGACGCCGCGCAAGGATGTCGACTGGATCGACATCGCCGCCGACGCCGATACGGTGCGCGCCAAGCTGCTCGAAAGCCCGCACACGCGCCTGCCCGTCGCGCGCGGATCGGTCGACGATATCGCCGGCATCGTCCAGGCGCGCGACATCGCGGGCGCGCTGTTCCGTGGCGAAACGCTGGACCTGGAGAAGCTGACCCGATCGGCCAAGGTCATCCACGACCAGATCGACGCGATGGACGCGCTGGAAAGCCTGCGCGCCGCCGACGTGCCGATGCTGCTGGTTCACGACGAATATGGCCATTTCGAAGGCCTGGTGACGCCGGCCGACCTGCTGTCGGCGATCGCGGGCGAATTCGCGTCGGACCAGGATATCGGCAGCGAACCCTTCGTCGTCGAGCGCGAGGATGGCAGCCTGCTGATCGCCGGTTCGATGCCCGCCGACCAGATGGCCGAGCGACTGGGAATCGAGCTGGGCGAGGATCGCGATTATGCGACCGCGGCGGGCCATGCGCTGGCGATCCTGAAGCATCTGCCCAAGGAGGGCGAGACCTTCGCCGACAAGGGCTGGAAGTTCGAGATCGTCGACATGGACGGCCGCAAGATCGACAAGCTGCTGGTCACCGAAGTGTCGAAGCCGCGGGGCGACGACGAAGAGTGACGCGCGGGACCGCCCCTATTCGGCGGCGGCGGCGCGATTCTGGGCGACCTCGGTGCGGCGCTCGTCGAGCACGACGATGCGCTGGCGCATCACCTGTGTCATGCATTCGGCGTCGGGGCAGGCGTCGCGCACCGACAGGCGCCATGCGCGCTGTTCGGTCGCGAGCAGCTCGCGCCGCTGCACCGCGACATTGAACAGCTGGCGATAGGCGCGCGCCATCTCGCGGTCGAGCGCGGCCAGCTCGTCGCTGGCGCAGATCATCTTCTCGCTCGCGGTTCCTGCCTTGTCGCAATTGAAGGTCGGCGGAATTTTCGCGCGCGGCGGGGCGGCGCCCTCGGCCGGAGCAGGCGCAACCGGCGCGGCGTCTGGTAGCGGGGCCGACGGCGACGCGGCGGCGGAGGGCGTGGCGGTGACGGGTGCCGTCGTCGTGGCCGTGGGAGCAGCGGTCGAGGCGGCAACCTCCGCCTTTGGCGTATCGCCGCCGCGCATGAACAGCATTGCGGCCAGCACCGCGACCGCCAGGCCCAGGCCGACCATGATCAGGGTGCGTACCGATACGCTTGCAGGCTGTGGGGCGGGCTGCGGCGCGGCCGGTGCCGTCTCGGCGGCTTGCGACAGGATCGCGGCGTGGAGATTGTCCGCGGCGGCCGTCGCGCCGGGCGCTGCGGCGGCGTTTTGCGGCACCGTGCCCGCAAGCTGGCAGGCCTTTGCGGCGATTCGCGCGATCGAATCGTCGCGTTTCTCCAGCCAGTCGATCCACTGCGCGCTGGCGAGATGATAGGCGAGGTCGTCGGGAACGATCTCTTCCAGCCGCAGAGGGATGATCGCCTTGTGCGCGCTGTCGGCAAGGATCAGCTCGCGCTTCACGTGCGGGCTCTTGTCCGACTGGCTGCAGAAGAGAAGCAGGACGCCCGCCGAATCGCGGATCGCCTTCATGATCGCGGTATCGAAAGCCTCGCCCGGGCCGACGTCGCGCGGGGCGATCCAGCAATCGACGCCATGCCGCGCGAGCGCCTTTTCGACGTGCAGCGCGACCTCATTTTTGCTCGAGTGGTGGCTGACGAACAGCCGCGGACGCTTAAGCTCTTCCATTCCCGCACCCCCTTGCGGTCAAGACGATGACACAGCCTCCGCTATATTCAAGCCGTGCGATGTTCCCCGCGAACCCAGCGCACCGTGCCCGACGAGGCGCGCATGACGACCGTCTCGGTCGTCATCACGCCGTCGCGGCGGTGCTTGACCCCGCGCAGCAGCGATCCGTCGGTGACCCCGGTCGCGGCAAAGATCACGTCGCCCTTGGCCAGGTCTTCCAGATCATAGACGCGGTCGAGATCCTCGACGCCCCACTTTGCCGCGCGCTTGCGCTCGTCGTCGTTGCGGAACAGCAGGCGGCCCTTGAACTGGCCGCCGACGCAGCGCAGCGCCGCCGCGGCGAGCACGCCTTCGGGGGCGCCGCCGCTGCCCATATAGATATCGATGTTGGTTTCGGGGTTGGTCGTCGCGATCACGCCGGCGACGTCGCCGTCGGGGATCAGCGCAACGCCGCAGCCCAGGCTGCGCAGTTCGGCGATCATCGCCTCGTGGCGCGGGCGATCGAGCACGCACACCATGATTTCCTGCGGGCTGCAGCCCTTTTCACGCGCCACCGCCTCGACATTTTCGCGGATGCTGTTGTCGAAATTGACGATATTGGGCGAATAGCCAGCGCCGACCGCCAGCTTGTCCATATAGACGTCGGGGGCGTTGAGCAGGCACCCTTCCTCGGCGATCGCCAGCACGGCGAGCGCGTTCGGGCCGGCCTTCGCGGTGATCGTCGTGCCTTCGAGCGGGTCGACCGCAATGTCGATCTTCGGGCCCTTGCCCGGCGCATTGCCGACCTTTTCGCCGATGTAGAGCATCGGTGCCTCGTCGCGTTCGCCTTCGCCGATGACGATGGTGCCGTCCATGTACAGGGTGTTGAACGCGGTGCGCATGGCCTCGACCGCCGCGGCATCGGCCGCCTTTTCGTCACCCCGGCCGATCAGCTTGGCGGCGGCGATCGCCGCGGCTTCGGTGACGCGTACCATTTCGAGCACGAGTACCCGGTCGAGATTGCTGCCGCTGCTATTCGTCATCGCCCTGACTCTCCGTCTTTACTTGTTCCGCCCCTTGGGCATGGTGGGCGCCATATGGTCGCCCGCCCCGCTTGTCGAGAATGCTTCGCCCGATTCGTGGCCGCTTTTGCGGCATTTTGGGTCATTGCGGTGACGATACCGCCCGCTTTTGCCCAGATGGTGGGTCCGCCGGCACCGAAACCGGTGCGTTCGGCCGCCGATCAGGCGATCGACAAGGCGAAGGAAATGACCGACCCGGTCAAGCGCTGCAAACCCGCCGACGACGGATCGATCACCGTTTGCGGCAGCGACACCGAACGCCACCGCCTGTCCCCCGAACTGCGCGCGATCGCCGGAGTCGGCCGCGAGGCGAAGGCCCCTTTGCCGCGCGCCGAGGCGCAGGCGATGAGCATGGACAAGCTGCCCTATAACTGGATTTCGATGGGCGGGCGCTATGCCCCGGGCCCCGAATATAACGCGCTGTACGAAATGGCGAAGCGCGCGACCGATCCCGAGACCGGGGCACCGCCGCCCGATCCGACCCCGCCCTAGGCGAACACTTCGGTCGCGGCGCGCGGACGGGCGGAGCGCAGGAATCCCGCGGCGAACAACAACTGTCCCAGGAAATAGAGGGCGAACAACGCCACCCAGCCAAAGCTCATCGCGATTTCCAGCGCGGTGCCGGGCGCCTGTGCATTGTTCCAGATGACCGCGCCGTGCAGCAGCGCCAGCCCGCCGAGCGCCGCCGCGACGATCAGGCCATAGGCGAAATAGAAGGCGAAGAGGCGGCCTTGCGCGTCGCGGGTCAGCCGCCACGATTCGGCGAAGGCGGTGAAGGGCTCGAGCTTGCCCGTCGACGCCATGATCGGCCCGGTAAGGCACAGCCGCGCGCCGACCCAGGTGCCGAGCAGCGAAAGGAAGATTCGATAGGCCGCGCTGACGGCGCCGCCGGCCAGGCCGTTCCACTCCACAATGCCGATCGTCCCGATGATCGGCAGGACGGCGAGCAGGCCGATCCCGAAATAGACGATGATATTGCCGATCAGAAAGGCCGCGCCGGCGACCATCCCGTACATGATTTCGGAAACATAGCCCTCGCGCAGGTCGCTGAGGAGCGCGCTCCACGCCGCGAGCATCGCCCCGGCGACGATCGCCGACACGATGCCGAGCAGATACAGCGGCCCGGCGATCGAACCGCTGACATAGGAGCCATAGGTGTTGACGATGAGCGCGATCACGGTGCGCAGGTTGAAGATCGGTTCGCTCGACAGCAGCAGAAAGGGAAAGACGACGCCCAGGCCGACATAGGCGGCAAGCGCGCCCTTGTGCTCGCCCGCCAGCGCCCGCGCTTCGGCGAGCCCGCTTCTGATCTCGATATCCATGATGCCCCCATCGTTTCCCCGCCTCTGGGGTAACAAAGGGGCAGGCGATTACAAGGGGGGCAAATAGAGGGGGATCAAAGCGCCAGGATCGGCATGTGCATCGGCGTGCCGACGACATGGTCGGACGCGGCGAGGATGCCGAGCGCGGCATGGATCGCGCTTGCCGGGCCTTCATGGGTGACGAGCGCGATGACGACGCCGTCGTCGTCGTCGGTGCCGCGCTGGATGAAGCTTTCGATCGATACCCCCGCATCGCGCATCGCGGTCGCGATTTCGGCAAGCACGCCGATGCGGTCCTCGACGATCAGGCGGACATAATGTTTGCCGACGCGTGCGCCGGGATCGGCGACCGGCGCGGCGTCGAGCGCATCGACGGGCATCGCGAAGGCGGGGCCATATTCGTCGCGTGCGATGTCGATGATGTCGGCGACGATCGCCGACGCCGTCGGACCCGCGCCCGCGCCCGCGCCCTCGAAAAAGAGGCGGCCGACGAAATTGCCCTCTGCAACGACGGCGTTGAGCGCGCCGGGGACATAGGCCAGCGGGTGATCGGCGGGCACCAGGCAGGGCTGGACATGCTGGTAGAGGCTGCCATTTGCTTCGGCGCCGTCGCGCTCCGCCATCCCGATCAGGCGGACGCGGTGACCGAGCGCCTCGGCCTCGCGGATGTCGGCGGCGATCAGCCCGCGAATGCCGTCGGCGGCGACCGCATCGATGTCGAGCCGGGTGCCGAAGCAGAGCGCGGCGAGGATCGACAGCTTGTGCGCGGCGTCGATGCCGTCGACGTCGAAGGTCGGATCGGCCTCGGCATAACCCTCGGCCTGGGCTGCTGCGAGCGCGTCGGCGAAGCTCGCGCCGTCGCGTTCCATGCGGGTGAGGATGTAATTGCAGGTACCGTTGAGGATGCCATAGACGCGCGCGATCTGGTTCGCCGACGCGCCCTCGCGGATCGCCTTGATCACCGGGATGCCGCCGGCGACCGCCGCTTCATATTTCAGCGGAGTGTCGCGCTCCTCGGCGATCCGCGCGAGATCGAGGCCGTGGTGCGCGATCATCGCCTTGTTCGCGGTGACCAGCGCCTTGCCCGCGGTCAGCGCCTGCCGCGCCAGGGTCAGCGCCATGCCGTCGGCGCCGCCGATCATTTCGACCACCACGTCGACATCGCCAGCCGTGACGAGCGCGCCGAGATCGTCTTCCCAGCGATAGGGCGACAGGTCGATGCCGCGATCCTTGTGTCGGTCGCGTGCCGAGAGCGCGACGATTTCGACCGTGCGGCCCGCGCGCCGCGCGATCAGGTCGCGATTCGCCTCGAGCAGCTTGACGACCCCGCCGCCGACGACGCCAATACCCGCGAGCGCGACACGCAGCGGCGGGCGAGGGGCGGCAGGCGCAGGGGACGGCGACATCGGGGCACTCCTATGACTTGGCGCGGGCTCTCGCTCGCAGAACGCCTGCGCCCTATCGGCTTTCTGGCCGGAAACAAGCCCGATGCGCCTATGCTACACCGAAGCTAAAGTTTTAAGTGCCCGATGGCGGCGTCCGGGTGCGGGCGCACTCGCCGAGCGCGCCGAGCACCACGCCATAGTCCGACGCGGCCTTCTTGCGATCCTCGGGCGCGGTGCCGCCGAGCTTGGCGAGGGGCAGCGTACGCGGCAGGCCGCAGGCGAGGCGATACCAGGCGAGCGTGTCGCGCGGCGGGACTGCTGCCGATCCGTCGACGATCTCGCCGAACGCGGCCGCCCAGCGCCGCGTGCCGTCGGCCGAGGTCAGGATCGTCAGCGACACGGGCTCGCCCGTCTTGGTGTCGAGGAAAAGCTGGGTTTCGCCCTCGCCGGGCAGCGTGCCGGGAACGTGGAAGCCGTTGGCGATTCCGGTGATCGCCGGCGGCGCGCCGGGCTTGACCAGTTCGGTCAGGATCGCGCGCAGCTTTGCCTCGGTCGCGGGATCCCACGGCAATTGCGCGTCGGGCGAGACCAGCCGGACGCTCGCCGTGTTGCTCGTTCCCGCGGCCGACCCCGCGACTGGACGGGCGAAGATGAGGACCGGCTGTTTCTTTTTGAGCTTCGGCGCCTTGCCCTTCGCGTCCAGCGGCAGGTCGACCAGATAGTTGATTCGCGCGGCCAGCGGCCCGGCGCCGCGAATCAGCCCGACGACATCGGCTTCGACATAGAGTCGCGCCTGTCCCGGCTTGAGACCCGCCGCCTGTTCGGGTTTCAGCGCGACCGCCTTATAAATTCTGCCGTGGATAGCCATCGGCGCGATTGTCGCCAGATCGGCGATATCGGCATAGCTATAGGGGCTGGGCGCTGCCACCGGTGTCGGCGCTTGCATGGCCGAAACACTAGAAAAACCGCCATTCAGCGTGGCAAGGCCGACGGCCAAAGCCGGCAGGATCGCGCGCATGATAGAACCACCTTCCGTTACTTGATGCGCCGCGGGGGCGCCAAAACCCCATCATGGGGAAGCGGACATTAACCGCTGATAAAGGGTTTGCGAATGTGCCGCCACCGCGATAGGACGAGCGGCGAAGCGTCCGGCAAGACCAAAATAATAGCCGGTTGCTAACGCCGCCGGGTCTGCAGATCGCAACGGATAAAATCCGTGCAATGGGCAACCGAACCCGTCGGTGCGGAATTGGTGTCAGGATGATCTAGCAAGGAGCGTCGTCCCTGAATGGCTTATGGTGATAATGTCGACCCTAAAAATAGGGTAGTGGCGATCGTCTTGGTGGGCTTGTTGACGGCAGTGCTGGGCTATGGCCTGGTTAACGGCCTGAATATCAGCATCGTCAAGAAAATCGCCGAGAAACTGGACGTGGTGGACGTTGAAGAGCCGCCGCCGCCGGAGGAGCCGCCGCCGCCGCCGCCGCCGGACAACAAGCTTCCGCCGCCGCCGCCGGTCGTGACGCCTCCGTCGCCGATTCCGCCGCCGGTGACCACGAACACGGTCCAGTCGGTCCCGGAACCGCCGCGCGTCGCGCCGCCGCCAGTCTACACGCCGCCGGCGCCCCCCGCGCCGCCGCCGGCGCCCGACATGAGTGCTCCCGGCAAGCCGAAAGGCAATCCGGCGCGCTGGGCGACCAACGACGACTATCCGGCGCGTGCCATGCGTGAAGAGCGCGAAGGCACGACGGGCTTCCGCGTCACTTATGACGCAAGCGGCAAGCCCACCGGCTGTGACGTGACTGCATCGAGCGGCCATGCCGATCTCGACGCGGAAACCTGCAAGCTCGTTCTGCGCCGTGCGCGTTTCGATCCCGGCAAGGGTCGTGACGGCAGCCCGCAGGGTGGTTCGTACAGCAACCGTATCCGTTGGCAGATCCCGCGCTAAGGCGCCGGGGTCTCCCACGGACCCGTACCAGTTTCTTGATCTTTCGTTTTCTGAGAGGGAATAACCGAAATGTTTAATCTGATTGCAAATGCCGCCGCAGCGGCTGCACCCGCCGCCCACGGCGAAGGCGGTCTGAGCCTGATGCCCGCGTCGATGTGCGTGAAGGAAGAAGGCACCAACCCCTACGGCCTGGTCCCCGCGCTTTGCGAAGGCGGCATCGTGTCGCAGATCACCTTCCTGGTGCTGCTCATCATGTTCATCGGCACGCTCTACATCCTGTTCACCAAGCTGTTCGAACAGAACAAGGTGATCAACCAGGGCAAGGCGGTCGACGCGAACTTCTGGCGCGCCCCGACGCTGGCCGACGGCATGTCGAAGCTCGAAAAGAACAGCGCCTATCGTCAGGTCGTCGAAGACGGTCTGCGCGCCAACGAAGAGCACAACAAGCTGACCGACCCCGTCGAAGCCCACGACTGGATGCACGGCACGCTCGAGCGTTCGCAGAACCACATCAACTCGAAGCTGAACTCGGGCCTCGCGTTCCTCGCGACCGTCGGTTCGACCGCTCCGTTCGTTGGTCTGTTCGGTACGGTTATCGGTATTCTTCGCGCTCTCGTGAAGATCGGTGCCTCGGGTCAGGCCTCGATCGACACCGTCGCCGGTCCGGTCGGTGAAGCGCTCATCATGACCGCCATCGGTCTGATCGTGGCCGTTCCCGCGGTGCTCGCGTTCAACTGGCTCCAGAGCCGCAATAAGGCGATCGCTCGCCGCCTGTCGACCTTCTCGAACGACGTTCTCGGTTCGATCATGTCGGGTGGCCAGGTGAAGCCGGTCGTCGTGGCTCCCGCCAAGGCGGCGGCCCCGGCTGCTGCGCCGAAGAAGTAAGGCCGGCGTGCCCCGCGCGAAGGCGCGGGGCCGCTGCTGGACGGGATGGGGACCAGGTGTCATCCATCCCGGCCACGACAGAAATTTTGTGACAGGATGCTAATCCTATGGCGATGAGTTCAGGCGCAAAGGGCGAAGATGCCCCGATGTCCGACATCAACACGACTCCGCTCGTGGACATCATGCTTGTGTTGCTCATCATCTTCCTCATCACGGTTCCCGTGGTGTTGGAGACGGTGAACCTCAAGCTGCCCGACGTGGCCTTTGAGCCGACGACGACGAAGCCCGAAAACGTGCTTCTCTCCGTCCGCTCGTCGGACACCGACGGCGATGGCGAACCCAATCCCGAAAGCACGGGCTGCGAAGTCTATTGGGGTCAGACCCCGGTCGATTCGAAGCAGTTGCTCGATATGGGACAGAAGAAGCTGGAACAGCTTCTCAAAGATATCGGCGGTCCGCAGAATATCACCGAAGAAAACTTCCCCGAAGTGCACATCCGCGGCGACGTCAACACGCCGTACCAGTGCATCGGTGGCGTGATCTACACGATGCAATATGCCGGTTTCCAGAAGATCGGGTTCATTTCGGAACCGGCTCCTGGTTCGGCCACGCTGGGCCGCCTGTAAGGCAACGGTCCACTTAGGAATGAAGGAATAATCCTATGTCCATGGCCGTTGGCGATCGGGACGACAATGAACCGATGATGGAAATGAACACGACGCCGCTCATCGACGTCATGCTCGTGCTCCTCATCATGTTCATCATCACCATCCCGGTTCAGACCCACGCGGTGAAGATCGACTTGCCGGTCCCGAATCCGAACGCCAGCAATGTCGATCCGGAAAAGAACAAGGTGATGATCGACCCGGCGGGTACGATTACCTGGAACGGCACGCCGGTCGATCTGGCGCAGCTCGCGCAATATCTGGAACAGACCAAGGCTCTGCCGGTCGAACCCGAATTGCAGGTGCAGCCGGATCCCTACGCACGCTATATCGTCGTCGACCGCGTGATGGCCGTCGTCAAGCGCAGCGGCGTCGGCAAGCTGGGCTTCGTCGGTAACGAACAATATGCACGCGTCTTCTGATCGCTGATCGGACGATACGTACAAGGACAGGGCCGCGGAGCAATCCGCGGCCCTTTTCTTATGCGCGTGTACCCGCGATCGATGAGGAGGCGGCGGGTCCGGCCCGCACGCGGATCGGCCAAATGCGACGCGGCTGATCGGACCTGCAAGCAGGCACTTGGAAGTACGGCGAACCGAGGGCATCATGGGGGCGGATCGAAATCGCCGCCCATGGCGTTATCACCCCAAAGCAAATGGAGAAAAGATCGATGACCATCCCCCGCCCCATTCGCCACAAACTGGCAACCGGCCTTCTTGCGACGGCTGTGGTCGCCCTTGCCGGCTGTGCGAGCATGGGGGGAGGCGGTTCGACGAAGAAGCTGCCCGCCGCCGATGCGTCGGCGCAGCTTTATGACGCACGCGGCGCCGACCGTGGTCGCGCCGATTTCTACCGCGATAGCGACGGCCTGCGCATCGAACTGGTCGCGCGCGGTTTCGCGCCCGGGACTTACGGCATGCATGTCCATGCGGTCGGGCAGTGCACGCCGCCCGACTTCACGAGCGCGGGGCCGCACTGGAATCCGACGGGCGCGCAGCACGGCCGCGATAATCCGGCGGGCGCGCACCACGGCGATCTGCCGAATCTGGTGGTCGAACCCGGCGCGATCGGCCGCGCGACGCTGAAGCTCGTCGGGACGCGTCTGTCTGGCGAGGGCGGCCTGCTCGACGCCGACGGCGCCGCGTTCGTCATCCATGCGCAGGCGGACGACCTGAAGACCGATCCGAGCGGCAACAGCGGCGCGCGCATCGCGTGCGGCGTCGTCGAGCTTGGTGCGGCGAAATAATCCGACCGGCGCGCGGGCGAACTAGAGCGGTTCGCCCGCCGCGCGTTCGACGATCGTCGCCTCGGCGCGCGGTACGGCGCGATAGGCATAGATGAGCAGACCGAGCGCGATTGGAGCGACGGCGATCAACGACAGGATTCCCGTGCGCAGGTCGCCGACCACCTTGCCGTCGACCATCGTGCCGGTCAGATCCGAAATCTGCCCGACCATATAGGGGCCGAAAGACAGGCCGACCAAGGTCGTGCCCAGGAAGAAGGCGGCCGTCGCGGTGCCGCGCATGCGTGGCAGCACCAGGTCCTGCGTCGTCGCGGCCGACGCGCCGAGCGCCGTAGCGCCGAACATTCCCGCAAGGAAATTCATCGCATAGAAAAGCACGGCGTTTTCGGTGGTGTAGCCGATCCAGATCGGAATGACCGGCGCAACGACGCCGAACATCACCATGAGGATGCGGCCGGCGGGGTTTTTCGCACGCAATGTGTCGGCGATCCGGCCGCCGATGATCACGCCCAGAAAGCCGCTGACCGCGCCGTTCGCGCCCAGGATCAGCGCGAGTTCCTGTTTGGGCAGGCCCAGCACCGTCTCGGCATAGGGCGCGGACCAGAAGCCGAGAGCATAGGCGGCAAGGCTGACGAGGCCATAGCCCAGCGTCGTGCAGATGAATGCCGGGGTTCCCCAGATAAGGCGGAAGGTCGCCGGGTCGTGCGCGCGTAGCGCCGAGGCCCAGGAAAAGACCGCATAATAGCCGAGCGCCACCGCCGACCATTGCGGCAGATTGCCGGTGAGCTGGATCATCCACCACGCAAAGGCGGCGACCGCCACGGCGAAGCCGATGTTGATCGCGAGCGCCGCCAGGCCGCGTTGCCACGCGCTATAGAGCGTGAGCGGCGGGACGATCATCGACAGATCCTTGCCGAATTCACGGAAGGGCGTGGGCGAGCTTGGGCTGGCGACACCGTCCATCGCGCCGCGGACCGGTTCGCGCAGCGTCGCGACCCACAGCGCGACGAGCAGGCCGGGTATGCCGACCGCAAGGAAGGCCGCCTGCCAGCCGACCAGCCCCATCGGCCCGCCGCCGGGATAGGTCCTGTTCCACGCCTCGACGATCGCCGCACCGATGAAGAGCGAAATGCCGCCGCCGAGGTAGAGCCCCGACGAATAGATGGCGAGCGCGGTCGCCTTTTGCCGTTTGGGGAAATAGTCGGAAATCAGCGAATAGGCGGTCGGGCTGGCCGTCGCTTCACCGACGCCGACGCCCATGCGTGCGAAGGTCAGCGTCAGCTTGTTGTACGCAAAGCCCGAAAGCGCGGTCATCGTCGACCACAGCGTCAGGCCGATCGACAGCAGCTTCACGCGGCTCCAATTGTCTGCAAGGCGGCCGAGCGGGATACCGAACAGCGCATAGAAGACGGCAAAGGCCGCGCCGCCGAGAAAGCCCAGGTCCGAATCCTTGAGGCCAAGGTCGGCCTTGATGTCGACCGCCAGGATGCTGAGAATCTGCCGATCGATGAAATTGAGGATATAGACGACGACCAGGACGAACAGCACATACCAGCTGTAGCTGCTGGCTTGGTTCGCGGGCGCTGGCGCCGCTTCGTAAGCCACTTCGGTTTCGCTCGCGGCTTCGCCCATCTGGCAACCCTCTCCCTGACCCGTTATCGTTTGTAGACATGGCTAGCAGAGCCGCACATCAGCGCAAGTTGAAAGTCGGTTCAACTTTGCCGAGCGAAGGACCGATATGCACGAAGATCGAACCAGGCCCCCCGCCATCCTGTTCCTCTGCCTCGGCAACATCTGCCGCTCGCCGCTTGCGGAAGGGGCAGCGCGCGCGGCCTTCGCCGATGCCGGCATCGATGCGGCGCTCGATTCGGCGGGGACGGGCGACTGGCATGTCGGCCACCCGCCGGACCGCCGCGCCCAGGCCGAGGCGCGGCGCCGCGGCGCCGACATATCCGACCTGCGCGCGCGCCAGCTTCGCCGCGACGATTTCTATCGGTTCGACCTGATCCTGGCCGCCGACGACCAGAATCTGCGCGATGCGCGCGACCTCCGGCCGGCGGACGCGACCGCCCGGCTGGCGCTGATGCTCGACATGGTATCCGGCCGCGAGGGCGAGAGCGTCGCGGACCCCTATTATGGCGACGATGACGGCTTCGCCGCCACATGGGACGATGTGCGCGCGGTCGCCGCGGCGCTGGTCGCTTCCCCCAGGGGAAAGCGCGCGACGGGGTGATAGCGCGACCCACCGTGGCCCATCTCGCTTTCGTACAGCGTGACATGACTGAAGGTGAAGGCGGGGCTCGCAAGGTCGCTGTTAAGCGCGAGGAAGGGCGCGACCGGTCCCGATCCGCGGTTGAGCCGCGCGAGCGTGATATGCGGCATGAAGGCGCGCGTTTCGGGGGTGACGCCGACCCGGCTGAGCAGTTGATCGACCTTGCGGTGGAGTGCCGCGAGCGGCTCGGCGGGTTCGACCCCCGCCCAAATCATGTGTGGTCTCCCGTGTCGTTCGAACAGGCTGACGCCCGCGATGCGCGCCTCGACCGCCGGCGCATAGAGGCTGCCGAGCGCCGCGGCGACATCTTCGGCACGGTGGCGGTCGACCTCGCCGACGAAGCGCAGCGTCAGGTGGAGCTGGTCGTCATCCTGCCAGCGAGCGCCCGAAATGCTGTGCATCGCGCCGATCAGCGCCAGGCGAATGGGGCGCGGCGGACGCAGGGCGACGAACAAACGGTGCGTGGACATGGCGCCATTCAGCATAGGCGGTGCGCCCGCGCTTGCGAACCGCAAATGGACTTCTGTCGCGTCCATGTCCGGTTTCGCTTGAAACAAAGCGCGAATATCCCGATATTATCGCTACGGCCGGTATCGTCTGGCCGGTGATGGAGATGAAAATGGCTAATTGGAACGACCCCAATATGGCGGCGTCCGGCTTCCCTGGCAGCGCGAGCGCGATGGATCAGGCCGTCGATGCCGGCCTGCGGTCGTACATGCTGTCTGTCTATAACTATATGGGCTCGGGCGTGCTGCTCACGGGTATCATTGCGATGCTCGCCTATAATTCGGGCTTCACCGCCTCGATGGTCGGCAGCCCGCTGATGTGGGTGGTCGCCCTGGCGCCGCTCGCTTTCGTGCTGGTGCTGAGCTTCGGTATCAACAAGCTGTCGACGACGGCCGCGCAGATGCTGTTCTGGGCCTATGCCGCCGTCATGGGCCTGTCGATGTCGACGATCTTCCTCGCCTTTACCCAGACCTCGATCGCGCAGACCTTCTTCGCGACCGCGGCGGCCTTCCTCGGTCTCAGCCTCTATGGCTACACGACCAAGAAGGATCTGTCGGGTTTCGGCACCTTTCTGATCATGGGCGTCGTCGGCCTGCTCGTCGCAATGCTGCTCAACGCGTTCCTGTTCAAGTCGGGCGCGATGGGTCTGGCGATCAGCGCGATCGGCGTGCTGCTGTTCGCGGGCCTCACGGCCTATGACACGCAGAAGATCAAGAGCATGTACTTCTACGTCCGCGGGACCGACTTTGTCGGCAAGTCGGTGGTGATGGGCGCGCTGACGCTCTACCTCGACTTCGTCAACATGTTCACCTTCCTGCTCAACCTTCTGGGCAACCGCGAATAAGCGGACGGACGGAAACGCAAGACACGGGAGCCCGGCGAAGCGATTCGCCGGGCTCTTTTCATTGGCGCGGGGTTGGTCATGAAGCGGGCGGGGATCGCATTACTGGCGATTGCCATGCTGGCGTCGCCGGCGGAGGCGAGGGCAGCCGAGGCGAGCACGGTGTCCTGCGCCGTTGCGCGGCCTTCGGGCGATATGGCGGCTTATGCCGCGGCCTTCTTTCCCAAGGCACGCGAGGCCGATCTCGATGCGCTCGCGGCCTGTCTGGCCGACCCCGACCCGGCGGTGCGCGACGGATTCGCCTATACGCTCTGGTCCGAGGGGCTGCGCGGCAAGCATCTGTCGGCCGGGCAGATGCGCCATGCGCTCGGCCGCCTGACCGCGATGGTCGCCGCGCCCGACGACCGGGCCGGTTTCGCGAGGCCCTTCGCCGCGCTCGTGCTTTCCGAAGTTGCGCGAACCGACCGGATCGCTGCTTGGATGAGCGAGGCCGAATTGCATGCGCTCGCCGAAACCGGCGCGAATTATGTGCGCGGCGTCGACGATTATCGCGGCTTCATCGCCGGCGAGGGATGGCGGCACGGGGTCGCGCATGGATCGGACCTTGCGTTGCAACTTGCCCTGAACCCGCGGCTGACGGGCCCGGACGCGACGCTGTTGCTCGGCGCGATCGCGGCGCAGGTCGCCCCCGCCGCGTCGCCCTATTATCATCATGGCGAGCCGGGGCGGCTGGCGCGGCCGGTCCTGTTCCTCGCAAAGCGCGCCGACATCGACAATGCTGCCTGGACCGCGTGGTTCAAGGCGCTGCATCCCGACGCCGGGGCGCGCTGGAAGGATGCCTATGCCGGCGATGCCGGGCTGGCTGCGATCCACAACAGCACTGCCTTTGCGAACGCCGTCTATGTCAGCGCGGCCGAGGCGCAGGACCCGCAGGTCCGGCGCCTCGCACCGCTGGCCGTCGACCTGCTGAAAGCGTTGCCCTAGGCCGGATTGGCTGCCTGCATCTCCGCGATCAGCGCATTGTCGATTGCTTTCGCCTGTTGGTACCCGGGGCGCTCGCGAAGGCCGGCGGCATAAGCCTCGAACGCCGGGCGCGATGGGATCGTCCCGAATTGCAGGCCCCAGTCGACCTGGCTGCCGACATAGACGTCGGCCGCGGTGAAGCGGTCGCCCGCGACATGGCTCTTGCCCGCGACGGCAGTTTCGAGCGCGTCGAGCGCATGTTCCAGCGTGCCGAAACCCGCCGAGCGCTGTTGGTCGGCGTCGGGCTCGATCCCGAAATGCTTGGCGGTGATCGCCTGCTCGATCGGGCCGGCCGCAAAGAACATCCAGCGATAATAGTCGGCGCGATCCCCGGTCGGGGGCGCGAGACCCGCCGACGGGAAAGCGTCGGCCAGATAGGCGCAGATCGCCGCGCATTCGGTGACGACCTTGCCATTGTGGACGATCGCCGGAACCTTGCCCATCGGATTGACCGCAAGATATTTGGAATCCTTCATCGAGGTGCCATAACCCAGGATGCGGGGTTCATGGGGGACACCGACCTCCTCGAGCATCCAGCGGACAATCTGTCCGCGCGACATGGGGTTGGTGTAGAAAATCAGCTCGTCGGCCATCGCGGCTCTCCCTGGTTGTGCGAGTCGAACGCGAACATATCAGGAACATGATTACTGTTCCAGCGGACTTGTTTTGTCATGCCAGCGGGCTAAGGCAAAGCGATGAGCGACGAACGCATCTGGACCGCCGCCGTGCTGGTGATCGGCGACGAGATTCTCTCGGGCCGCACGCAGGACAAGAATGTATCGCAGATCGCGACCTGGCTCGACGTGCAGGGGATACGCCTGCGCGAAGTGCGCATCGTTCCCGATGTCGAGGACGAGATCGTCGACGCGCTGAACGCCATCCGCGCGCGCTACGACTATGTCTTCACGACCGGCGGAATCGGCCCGACGCATGACGACATCACAGTCGATGCGGTGGCAAAGGCGCTGGGCGTCGGCGTCGTGATCCATCCGGCGGCGCGCGCGATCCTGGAGCGCTATTATACCGCGCGCGGCGGCGAACTGACCGAAGCCCGCCTGCGCATGGCGCGCGTTCCCGACGGCGCCGACCTGATCCCGAATCGCATGTCGGGCGCGCCGGGGATCCGCATCGGCAATCTGTTCATCATGGCGGGGGTGCCACACATCACCGCAGGCATGCTCGACGCGCTTACCGGCGAGCTGGAGGGCGGGGCGCCGCTGGTGGCGCAGACGATCGGCGCATGGGCCCCCGAAAGCGAGGTTGCCGACCTGCTCCGCCAGGGCGAGAAGGATCATCCCGGCGTGGCGATCGGCAGCTATCCCTTTTTCCGCGAGGGAAAGGTCGGCGCGAACTTCGTCGTCCGATCGACCGACGGCGATGCTGTCGCCGCGTGCGTCGCGATGCTGACCGCCGGGCTTGAGGCCGCGGGCTATGCGGTGACCGACGGCGGCATCTGATCGGCGGGCTGCGCGCGCGGCAGGCGGCGCAGCATCGCGATCGCCAGCAGACCGAAAATCGCCGCGACGATGAAGGCGGCGCCGGGGAAATGGACCGGCGCATTGTCGGCGGTGAAATAGGCCATCGTACCGGTGAGCAGCGCCGGCGCGGCGAGCTGGCCGAAACCCATCGCCATCGCCGAAATACCCTGCACCTCGCCCTGTGTTTCGGGTGTCGCGCGGCGCGACATCATCGCCATCAGCGACGGTTGAACGGGCGCCTGCAACGCGACGGGAATCAGCAACAGGAAGGCACCCAGCGTCGAGGTCGTGAAGGCATAGCCGACATAGACCGCGACCGCGATCAGGATGCCGAGTGTCGCGGCATCGCGCTCGCCGAAACGGGCGACCGCGGGTCCGACGACGAATGCCTGACCCACCGCGATCGCCACGCCGACGGCGGCCAGGCTCGCGCCGATCATGCCCGGCGACCAGCCGAGCTGCGCGATGCAATAGAAACTCCAGGTCATCGGATAGACCAGGCTGGCGATCTGCCAGAGCACCAGCACCGCCGCGACGCCCCCCATTCCGGGCAGGCGGCGCATCGATCGCAGCGCGCCGAGCGGATTGGCCCTGCGCCAGTCGAACGGCCGACGGCGCTCTTCGGGCAGTGTCTCGGGAAAGATGATCAGGCCATAGATCATGTTGGCGGCCGCCAGGATCGCTGCCGCCACGAACGGCGCGCGCGGGCTGAGTTCGCCCAGGAGGCCGCCGATCGCGGGGCCGACGACGAAGCCGACGCCGAACGCCGCACCGACGAAACCGAAGTTGCGCGCGCGCTGTTCGGGTTTGGTCACATCGGCGATGGCGGCCTGCGCCGCCGCATAGCTGCCGCCGAAGACGCCGGACAGCGCGCGGGCGACGAACAGCCAGGGCAGCGTGCCGACCACCGTCAGCAAGGTATAGTCGGCGGCCAGCCCGCCCAGCGAAAGCAGCAGCACGCGCCGCCGTCCGAAGCGATCGGACAGATTGCCGAGCACGGGTGAGGCGAGGAAGGTCGCGACGGCCATGACCAGCCCGATCCACGCGCCGATTTCGATCGCGTGCGGCAGGTCGATCTTGCCGACTTCCATGACGAGCTGCGGCAGAACCGGCATGATGATGCCGAAGCCGATCGCGTCGATGAAGATGGTCGCGACGATAAAGGGTATGGTACGCGCAGGCGTCACTTGTGATTTTCCCCAGCAGTCATTAGCGGCACCGATCCCCCTGTTATGCGTTGCCGATAGATGAAACTCGAAATATCCGCCTCCCTAAATTATCGCCTGCCCGAACCGGTCGACCTGATGCTTCAGATCGAGGCGGCAAACGGCGGTGGCCAGCATGTCGAAGAGGCCTCGCTCGACCTCGGCGATCCCGACTATGTCGCGCGCGTGCCGGCCGCGGACGATCTGTGCGAGCCGATCTGGCTGCATGGCACCGGCGCGTTGCGCGTCGAGTATCGGGCACGGGTCGCGATCGACCGGCCGGAGATCGATTTTCGGACCCTCGCCGCGATCCCGCTGCACCGCCTGCCCGCCGCGGTCGTCCCCTATCTCAACGAATCGCGCTACTGCCCGTCGAACAAATTCCACGCCTTCGTCGATCGTCGCTTCGGCGAGCTCGAAGGTGGCGAGAAGATCGGCCGGATGCGCGACTGGATCGAAAGCCGCTTCACCTATGTCGCGGGGACCAGCGACGTCGATACCGGCGCGCTCGACAGCTTCGTCGAACGGCGCGGGGTGTGCCGCGACTATGCCCATGTGATGATCGCGCTCGCCCGCGCCGCGCACATCCCGGCGCGCATGGCGAGCGTCTATGCGCTTGGCGTCAAACCCCAGGATTTCCATGCGGTGGCCGAAGTCTATCTGGCCGGCGACTGGCACATGATCGACGCGACAGGAATGACTAGGCCCACCGAGACCGCCCGCATCTGCGTCGGCCGCGACGCCGCCGACATCGCGTTCCTTACCGCCTATCGCGAAATTCGGCTGGTCGACCAATCGGTCAAGGTGGAGCGGGTGAAGGGAATCGAACCCTCGTCGTAAGCTTGGGAAGCTTCTGCTCTACCATTGAGCTACACCCGCGTTTCAATGACTTAGCTGTTACTTGGTCGTATGTTTTACACGATGTTTTACAGCGGTCGCCCTTGCGATGCGACGGCCGAGTGCCACGACCACGGCAGCATCGTCAACATATCTTTTCCGAATCTCGGCGACGTTCTTCGCGTCCCATGCCATCAGGTCGGCGACCTCTTCGTCGGTCAGCCGCTTGCCGGGCAGGGTCAGCAGGATCGTTGCGAAGGTGCCGCGGAAGTCGTGAATGCGCTTGGCAACCCGATCCTCTTCGCCGGTGTCGGGATCGCGCTCGACATGCCATATGCCGGTTTTCCCGTTCGCCTTTTCGCGGGCGTCGTCGAAGCTGCTGTTGAGCCCATCGCCCGACCATTTCTTGCCGTGGCTGTTCACCAGTACGGTTTCGACGCCGACGCGGCGATAGCGCGTCCGCAGGTCATCAAGCAGCTTGCGCAGCTGCGGTGTCACCGGGGCGCGCGCCATGTAGCGTTTGCCACGCGAGCGCTTCGATGCGCGGCGGGTGATAGCGAAATCACCGATTTCATCCCAGCGCAGCGCGACCAGGTCGGCGCGTCGAAAGCCGGTCAGCATGGCGAGGCGCAGCGCGTCGATGACGGGCTGACCCGCGACCGCCTCGATCGCGGCAATATCCTGCGGCAACCATATGACCTCGGCGCGGTCGCGCCGTCGGTAGATTGTCGGGATTTTCTCTGCCGCATTGATGGTGACAAGTCCCTGTAGACGCGCCCAGCCAAGGAAATGGGATAGCACCATGACGCCGATGTCGGCGCTGCGCGGCGTGGCCGACCGGCTGTCGCGCCATTTGACGACCTTTGGTGTCATGCGTGGATCGGAAAACAGACGGGTCGGCACCTTGCCCCATTTGGCCTCGATCAGGTCGAGGTGGCCACCCCATGTCTTGCGCGTGCCGTCGCCAAGGGTCTTCCACGCGTCATGCTGGCGGTAATTCCAGATCGCGCCCGCGATCGTATCGGTCGGCTGGGTCCGGTCGATCGTCGTCAGCTCGGCTATCTTTGACAGATGTTCCTTGGTCAGCTTCGGCTTTTTGGGCTGCTTGACCTTGTCGACCTGCGGGCCGCCCCGCCAGGCATAGATATACCAGGTCGGGATAGGACCGCGGCCCGAGCGGACGATATGCACGCCCTCGACCGTCAAAGGCTCCCCTGTCGTTCCCATGCTTCAAACTCGTCTGCAGGCGGCGCCGCCGGGACGGCGCTGCGGTCCAATATGCGAATCGTGCCGTCAGGGAGCGCCTCGAACCCGATCACGTCAAGCCCGCACGCTTCCCCCGCTTTCACCATGCGGTCTATTACCGCCTTGCTGGCATAGCGCGCTTTTGGCGGCCGAAGGGCGACGGGCTTTCCCATGTCACGCCGCGACAGGCTCACGCTCGCCGATTTCGGCGACCATGTTCGCGCGGACCAGCGCCTCGGCGAGGGGCGGGCAGACGCTGTTGCCGCATTTGGCAACCTGCGCGGTTTTCGTCATCTGGCGCCCTTCAGCGTCGTGGTCGATGATATAGTCGGCCGCCAAACGCTCTGCGACTAGCGGCGCGACCCGCCGCTCGATCTGGGCCTTCAACATCGCGGCAACGATCTCGCCGTAAGCGGGCAGGTCGATCGAGTTGACGCGCAGCGCATCCTCGACGGCCTTTTCGATCAGCTTCCCCGTGTCGCTATACGATCGCAGCGCGCGATCGACGCTTTCAACGATCAGTTTGTCGACGCGGGCATCGACCTCCTTTTCGATGAATTCGGGCGTCATCCGCGCGGCGACTGCGGCGCTGATCAGATTGGAGAGGGCGGTCATGCGGCGTTCCTTTCGGTTTCACGGAAATAGATGTTGCCGTCGGCGTCGACGTACGGTGTCGGATCGGCCGCCAGTTCGGCGAACTTGCGGGTCAGGGCGAAGAGCAGGAAGGCGCGGGCCTCGGGTTCGCCGGCGGGCTTGCCGTCCTCGCGCCACTTGCGCAGCGCCGCCTGGGTCGCGCGCATGACGGCGGCCGCCATCGCCCTGGCACGGTCGACCGTCTCGCCCTCGAACAGCGCCTCGGTACGATCCTCGTTGAACCACGCAGCGCGCTTCGCGATCGCAGCCCACTGGCGCTCGTCGAGCTGGCGCTGATCGGCGGTAATCGTTGCGTTCGCCATCGCCGCGCGAGCGCGGCCGATCGCCTCTGCCCGGGCGATCTTTTCAAAATCGGTGGATCGCAGGCCGGCGAAGGTCATGCCGCCATATCCTGCTTCGCCGCGAGCTGCGCGGCATAGGCGATCAAAATATCGCCATGGCAATATCGGCTGGTGACCGCGCACCAGCACTGAATATCAGCGCCGAAAAGGCGCGGCATCTGGCGATCAAGACGCCAGCGCCAGCGCGCCAGCGCGTCGATTTCATGGGGCGAGAAGCCCAGGCGGGAGAGCGACAGCGCACCAAGGCGACGCTCGATCCACAGACGGTACAGTGCGACACTGCGCGCATGTCGAACCCGACGTGCAAACGGGTTGGAGAATATCGTGGGGCGGCCGACATAGACCATCCCTTGAGGGGTGCGTACGCCCTTGCCCCGAGGTCGCCGATGGCGCCGGGGTTGCCCCAAGGCCTTGACAGCAGGGGCATCGCCCCTGCTGTCCAAAAGTGGCGTACGCGATGGCATCGATCAGGCGCCGAGTTCGATGTCGATGAGACGGAACAGCGTTTCGGCCATGCGCTTGTACGCCGACCACCGAGCCGCCGCCGCCGCCGCCGCCGCCGCCGCCGCCGCCGCCGCCGCCGCCGCCGCCGACCA
>JAFKLT010000091.1 GCA_017309275.1 Sphingomonadales bacterium
TTGGTCGGGACCCGATCCGCGCGAAAGGCATCATGGCCAGCGGCGCATGACAAGGCCGCATCACAGGCCGGACACATGGCTGCACCAACCAGCAGACTGCATCGTTCCAGAAACCGCTTGCCAACGGAGGGCCGTCCACACACGGCCAAGACCCCACAAATGGATATCGCGTCGGGAGCCGGCCAGGCGCAAGATCGCGGCCATCGACTTCGCGACGCCGCGTCGGGCTGTTCGTGTAATTCTGGCCGGCGCCTATTGGCGCTCGCTCGCACTGGGGGGTACGGATATGTTGAGGAAGCTGGTCGCCGCAGGACTTCTCTTGTCCGCGGCATTTGCCGTTCAGGCGCAGGAGGTCATCTGGCCCGCCGATCTCAAGGGCTCGCTTGAAGGCGTCTGGCTGAACGAGCGCGACGCGATGGCGATCGAGATCAGGAATGGCGATGTCTTCGTCAGGGAGATCAGCCAGTTTGGGAACGGCGGCATCTACAGTGACGCGCTCGGCAAGAAGATAGGATCCGTTCATGACTTCGACCGGTCACGCGATGCGCCGACTTATCGTTTCTTCGAGGCGACTTGCACCGATCGCTCGTCCAACTGGACGCCCTATGCCTGCAAGGGGTCGATCAACCGGGTTCCGAATGACCCTCGGAAACATTCTATCCTGTCGTTTGCCGGCGGGCTCTTCCATCCTGAAAAGGATATGACGAAAAGCGACCGCGAATATAGGCTTCGCAAGCCCGGCAGCTGAGGCTTCGGGGGCCTGTCAGGGGCCTTGAAGTGCTTCGAGCCTGTCGACCACGAGCGCCGGATGACTCGATGTCATGAAGCGGCCGCCGCCCTCGATCTGTTCCACGTGCACGCCCGGCAGCAGCTGCTCCCAATAGCCGCGCACCTCCTCGAAATCATTGTGGGGATCGTCGCTGCCCTGAATTATGGCCCAGTCTTTGACCTGCAGCGGATCGAACCGCCAGCCGCCGTGCGAGATCACCAGTTCTTCGAAGATGCCGCCGACATAGTTGCCGCAGGCAAAGGGCCTGAGCGCGCGAAAGCGGTCGCGGATGAAGCCGGGATCCTCGCAGAGCGCCTCGTCGATGGGCGAACCCTTGGTGATGGAGCGCATCAGATGCTCGGTCCGTTCGAAGGTGAACTGCGCGCTGATCACGCGGAAAAAGAGTTCGACAAGGCGAGGGCTGCGATAGAAGGCCTCCTTGAAGGCGCCGACAACGCCCATGCGCTTGCCGGCCGCATCCGCCTGCGGGGTCGGCGCGACCAGGACGACCTCGCCGACGCGATCGGGCGCTGCTGCCTTGAAGGCATGGACGAACTGCGCTCCGCAGCGCGCGATAATCGGAATGCGATCGATGTTCGCGGCATCGAGCAGCTGGATCGCATCTGCAATCGCCGGGCCGAACGGGTCGTCACGCGACGAACGGCCGACGTGCGTGGCACCGAAGCCGGGACGGTCGATTGCGATCGGCCGCCATCTGCGCGCCTGCAGTTCCTCGACCAGGCGCCGCGGCACCGCACGGCAGCACCAATTGGAATGAACGACGAGAACGGGCCGGCTCGAGGCGGGGCCGTAGTCGCTCCATGCGATCAGGCCGCCGCCGTGCGGGCGCATCGAGAAGCGCGAGGGTTCGATCGCGGGATCGAGGAAGCCGGGTGCATTGTCCACCGCGCGCGCAAAGAGCTTGAGTGCATGGACTTCGGCGATGAGGCGGGCCAGCTCCGACGCACTTTGAAGGCCGAAAGTGGAGTAAAGGATTTGCAATTCCTTCTTGATCACCGCGGCGCTCGTCCCTGTCGCCTTCGCGGTCGCTGCGCGGGAGGCCCCTCCCGAAATGAGCAGGGCGATCCGCGCCTGCCGTTCGGATATCGCAAGCATGTCCGACAGCTGTACCGCCGCGTCTACATCGCCCGGGAGAACGCCGAACGCGGCTGACACCACGGTCCTCACCACCGCAGGCATGTTGGGCAGATGCATGCGGTCCGCAGCTCCCGACATGGCCTCGCGCGCCGTGTGGTAGGATATGCCGAGCGACGTTGCTGCCGCACGCAGGCTTCCCGAGCGAACGACCGCGCCGACGACACGCTGCTGCAGTGACGGCAGGCCGAACGCAGCAATCGCTCCCTCGATCGGCTGCATGCTTCCGCCCGCGCATATGGCAATCCAGGCTGCGTCGTTCGCGTTGGCAACCGCGCGGAGCGACAGCGGAAGATTCCAGCTTTCGGTCTCCTCGAACGACGCCCATAGTCCGAACAAGGGGGCGTCATCGCCGCGTAGCACACAGAGCAGCCGGCCGTCGCGGCTGCGGGGGTCGACCAGCGCCTTCAGTTGCTCGAAGCTTTCGAACCGCGGGAGCCAGGCGGGCTGTTCCTGCCCGATCGGGCGCCCGCGCCTGTCGAACAGAATGAAGGCGAGGGCGCTGCGATTGGGAAGGGCCGCGTGCGCCAGATGCCTCTCGCCTTCCGCGGCAACGACTGACCGTTCGAAAGCCTCCGCGTCCGTGCGAAGCGCTTCAAGCGACGCCTCCGGCGCGTCGATCATTCGCTGGAAGACAGGCGTGAACCTGTCGCGCTTCGCCATATTCCCCCTCGGCTCTGTCAGCTCATGGCCAGTGAGTGGGCGATTTTCCGGCCGATGCCAAGGCCATGAAGCGACAAGACCCTACAAATGGGTATCGCGTGCGCGGGCCTCCACGCGCAAGATCATCGGCGCGTTGTGTACAGGGGGTGTCATGAAATTCTGGAAGCTTCTTGCGGCTGCCGCGGCCTTGGGCCCGGGGCAAGCCTGGGGGCAGGAACAATGTTTTGCGCCGGAATGGCGAAAGGTCAGCGACCCGGTGGCGGGAGCGACCTACGACATGGCATCCGAACCGACGCGGAGCTATTTCATATCGGCCGACACCGGCCTTCCCAGCGCATCGACCACCGAAATGGGGCGCGAGGGAGACGAGGTAAGGGGGCGCTGCAGCAGTTTCAGCGCAACGGTGATGAACCTCGGTGACAAGCATATCGCCGATCCCAAGGGCTTCTTCGATGCGGATCAGGCACGCGCTATCGCTGGCTTGCAAGAGGGCAAGATCGTGTCGAGCCGCTCCCTGACCGTCGGCGGTTATCCGGCGCGTGAGTATCAATATAGCTTCACGGTCGACTATCTGCTCACGCCGGCTCGCCATAAGGTCCTTCTCGTCGCGCGCGACAATCAGCTGCTGACCTTCACGTCCGTCTGGGGCGATGCCGGGCCGCCGCCCGCCGATTCCGATCGCAGCTTCGCGTCGATCCGGCTTACGCAGGCGGGAGATCCGAGCCATATGGCGAGCTTTGGCATGCTCCAGGAAACCATTCTCTTTTATTGGATGTTCCCATCACCCGGCGACAGAGTTGGCATCCATTTCACCCCGGCGCTTCGCGCCCGTCTCGATGCGACACGCACCGCCGATGGTGCGGCGATGAGAGCTTTCGGGCATCCGCGTGAAATCCAGTTCTTGCGCCAGGCCGGGACGTCGAAGGTCATCCGGATTCAGCATGACGCAGCAGTCGTGGACTGGACGATTACCGACGATGGCAAGGCCATTTCGGCCATCAGCTGGGAGAAGCGCTGAGCGCGCGCTGGCGGCGGATATCAGCCCGCACCCCAGTTATCAACAGGCGTCGCCCGTCCGGGAGCACATAACGTGGGGGTTTTTAGGCAGCCGAAGAGGTTCGATTTTCTGGGCCCATTGTGGCCGCAGCTGGTCGAGCGACCATCGCTTGGGCTGCAATGACTGGCGAACCGCACATGGTCTTTTGGACATGCATCTCCAGCGTTATGAAGAGCCGGCGAATGGGTCTTGGTTTTTGCTCGGCTTGATTGAACAGTGCATGGTGTATGTCGAATGAGAATTAAGGCTTTGGGCGCCAAGCTCGCGCTTCTCGCTTTCTGTGCGCCGCACTGCGCGGCAGGCGCCGTGGCTGACCATGCCGATGCGAACCGCGTCATCGCTGCGATGCGGGAAGGGCTGAACGCCTGTGTCACCGACAAGACCCCTGCGGCGCGACAGGGCGGCGCTGCTCGCACCGCCATCGCCGCCGCGGGCTTTGCGGAAGTGCAGCAGGATGCGGAACAGAATCGGTGGGCTTGGTCGGTCTCCGATCTCGCGCATGCCGACCAAGGCTTCGTGCTGGTCGATATCAGCACGACCTTTCCGTGCACCGTCGTCATCGGCGGTGCTGCCATAACGCCCGATCAGGTTGTGCAGGCAGCGGGGCGATGGTCCCTCGAACATGCGCTTTCGGCTAGCCGAAGCAGCGATCCGGCGGTGTCGATCTGGACGAAGCCGTTCCCGGAATCGGGAAGCCCGAACCGCGTCCTGCAGGTCCGTGCCGCTCCGCTGGCACCCGGCGTTACCGAGATTTCCGTGCAGGTCCCCTATGCCGACGGCGTCATGACTCGATGAGAGACGGAAAGAACCTGGCACTCCGTCTGAGGTACCGATGAAGCCGTCGGTGCGCGACTATATGGCGATCGACTGGGACGAGCCCATGCCGCCGCCGAACGAGGTCGAAACAGGGCTGGGTAATTCGTCGGTCTTTCATGTGACCGTCGACGACGCGCTCCTTGCGGTGACGAATCTCATAAGCCGCGATTGGGTCAATGGCCGCGCGATGGCCACACAGTTCCAACTCGACCTCGATCCTCGCATAATGTTTTTCGCCAGTCGGAACCGCTTGCACGAGATACCTTTCTTTCCCTTTCTCTTCTCCGCACCGATCTGGCTCGACGACGAGCCTCTCGCATCCTTTGCCGAGCTATTCGGCCCCCCGGGGCCGGCGCCGCACGGAGGCGAAATGGAGCGATCCTTCGGGTTCAGGCTCGATTCCGCCTGGGTCAGTGTTGCCCACCTCGCTGCCTCGCTGGAAGAGGGCGGTGCGTACAGTTCTCCGCGGTTACCTGACGCTGAATTCGGAAGGCTCGTCGCGGGGGTCGCAGAGGCGGCGTTCCATGGGCGCTACCGTTCGACCTTGGCCTATCACAGCTATCTCCCTTGGTGCGGCTGGTTCTTCGGCGACGTGCGCGACCGCACGTGGTTTTGGTTCGACCGCCAGTCCGGCATCGCCACGGTGTTTATGATCACCGACGCGCACTGAATCAGGACCGATCTGCGTTCGGGCCGCCACATCGAAGGAGCGTCCCAGCCGATATGTCGTCTCCGAATGTTCGCATAGCGAGCGTTTCGGTTCGTGGCGGAACGTCTGGTATCATCTTTGGGCGATCAAGAAGTGGACGGTCCGTAAACGGCCAGTTCGATGTGTAGGATATTCAGCGATAAGATCCGCAATCGATCCAGTCATCGTCATACCCGGCCCCTGGGCATCATCGCATTCGCGCCGTTAATCGCCATTTTGCGGCGTGCGCTCCCTTGCAACAACCAGATCGGCCACGAAGCGTTCTGCCGCCGAAAGTGCTGCTACCACCTCCTCGGGCGTCGAAAATGCCGGGCCGCCGCTGACGATCGCCCCTTAGTAACCATAACCCTGTCAATGTGCCGCCCGTGGACGAGGTTGAGCGAGCGCGATATTGCCGACTGCGAGTATGCCGCGGAGATTCATGATAGTCTCCGGGCTGTCTCATCTCGCCACGGTATCGAAGAATCGTAAATGACCGGTCTGGGGTAGTTCGCGGCCCTTGCTGCGCTCGAGGTTTCATGCTGGAATAACTTGATGCTCTTACGGCGCGCATTCGAACATATTAGGGCATCGTTGGCGGCAATCGTCGGAGAGTTTGTTGCGCGGGACATGCTGCCATGGCGGCGGGCATCCTACAGGGCTGCGACGCCAATCGGCGGACGGCTAGCTGCCCGAGACTTCGACCACTGGGACCATGAGCATTTCTGCGAGGGCAAACTAACTATTGCCTATGCTGTGACGCCTCACGGACAAGTCTGCGGCTTGCGTATTTTACAGCCGTCCGGTTCGGATTTTTTAGATCGACACACCTGCTTTGCGCTCTCCGATCGCCCCTTTGATCCTGCGCGTGACGCTTGCGGAAACACTGTGGCTCAACTCACGCAGCAGGAAATCCGTTGGAGGTTGCGAGACGGTAAGCCATACCCTTCGGCTGGCAGAACGAGCCGTAAATTTGTCACGGAAGTTCCGACGCCGCTTGGATTGGAAGAGCCTGATTGGTCGAGTTTCAACAATTACAATCGGTTAAGCTTAGAATGGGCAAATTGGCAGGAGGCCGAAAACGCGGGTGCGGCTGCGGTAGCTAATGGGCCGGTTGCAGCGCTGATCGACCTTTCATTTAGGAAGGGAGTTTCCAACTTCGCGCGAGCAAGAGGCTTGGAGGGCCTGAAAAGTTGGCTGGACAGTGCGGAGCTTGAGAGCCCCGGTGTAAAAGGTCGATCGGAGGCCCGCCTCGCTGATCATATTCGCAGGAATCCCGACCTTGCATGGCTGCACGAGGTCTGGAGTGGAACCAGAGGGCACCATTCAGCGGCTCCCGACTAAAGTCCGTTAGTGTCGCTGCCGCTTTCTCACTTTGTGAGAATCGCCGCGTCTATAGCCGTTGCGCCGATTGGCATGCACGCCAATATGTTGGCCACGGGCTGGATTTCTACAACTTTGCAGTCTGCGATCGCAATCTGCGATAATCGCGATTGTCAGGCAACCCGGTTGCGGACGATTTAGATTCGATGGACAGCTGCAATGTCCGCTCTCGACGCACGCGTGCCCAAAACTGCATGCCCGCAACTCCGACAATTTATGCCTGCGTTCTTCTCATCGACCCCAAAACAATCTTGGTTGACCCACGCATATCGGGACGCCACCGTTCCGTGGCGATTGGGGGCAATATGATAGCGCGGTTACTTATAATTGTCGGTCTGCTGGTAGCATCGGTTTCCGTCATGACGCCTAATGTGGCGAATGCGCAGACGGGAGCGGTGTGCTCGGCCAAGAATGGCTTCACGGAACGATGGAATACGCGGCGCTATGAGTATCGCGCGCAGGGCATCGAGGTCAGCAACGCCTGCGATTACACGATCAAGCTATACTATTGCTTCAGCCTCGATCCCAACCCGGAAAGCTGCCCCACAGCCGGGGTATTTTCTTCGGTCATTCTCTCTCCGGGCGCGAGCAGGCGCCTTCCGGTCAACGACAGCGATTACCTGCGCTATCTGCACGAAATTCAATGCTTCGACGGCGACAAGCTGATCGATTGGCGGAGCCAGTTCACCACTGCTCGGGGCCCCAGATGTCAGTCGCCGCTGCCGGCCAACGTCAATCGCTCGGCCTACCCCGGCGAAGGCACCGTCGCGAGCCCGGGAGCCCCGATGGCACAGCTGCGGAGCAACAACCTGTTCGCTGGCGACGAATATCCGGAAAACTTGCTTGGCTCGCTCGCCGAGGGCCGAACGGTCGCGCGGATCGCAGTGAGTTCGCAGGGACGGGCAACCGGCTGTTACATCACGAGCAGTGCGGGCTTTTACGACATGGACCGGGCGCTCTGCACGCTGTTCATGCGCCGCGCCCGCTTCAGCCCTGCCTTGGACGCCGCCGGCAATGCAGTCGATGGTCAGTATGAAGCCAAGGTGACGTGGACCGCACCATAGTCGGTCTATCGTCATGCGGGTGATCCGGGATGATAATTTGTGGTGGACCAATTTACATATCGGGTTGTTTCGCAACGCTGGAGCAGCGGTTTTGGAGGTTGAGACATGTTGAGGATCGGCTTTTATGCGGCAGCACTGACGCTTGCGATGTCAGCAAGCAGCGCGGCTCACGCGCAACTCAATACCCAGAAAATCACCGTCAATGACGGCGGCGGCTGCAAGGTCCGCTATATGCGCGCCGTCGGTTTCGAATGGGCGCAAAGGCCGGGCGACGCGATGTACAAAGTCGTCGAGGGAGCCAGGAGATACGCGCCTGCGACCGCCTTTGAGCCGGAGGCGCCCGGCGGCGAACAGGGAATAATGATCTTCATGCAGAACGTGACCGACGTGGCCGGATTCATGAACTATTTGAAGAATCTCCCGGAGGAGGATCAATATGACGTCAACATCTACGTCTCCGACATGCCCGTTGCCCAAGACGGCCGTTCGCTCGACGAAGTGCGCATATTGGAAGTGAAGGAGCTGACAAGAGACGCTCGTTTCACCGCTGGATGCTGATTTCAAAAGCTTTCGATCAACTTCCGGCCATGGTTCGCGATCACGCCATCCGGAATCGCGTGCCGACATAAGGCCGGATAAGCCTCGAAGGCATTTGCCGAAGCGCCACTTCAATGAAGACCTCGCCGGTGCAGTGCATCGGGACGATATAGTCGGATCGATCAAATACAGGTGCAGGGCGAGGCGAGGATATCTGACAAGGCAGTGCCGTTCCCGGCATACACGTGGAGTACGCCCCCGCTGTGATTGCCTTTCGTCTGCCGATAATCGGGCGCTCCCCCAAACACATAGTGGAGGATACATACAAAACCTATCTCCGCAATCGGTCGCTCCGGGTTATGGCTATACGGCGCGCCGCGGATGTCCGCTTCTCCCGGTCCCCCGCCAAAACCGGACCATCCTTTAACGGCCATCATGTGCCTGAATGATCTCTCTGGCATAAGCCGGGCGGTTGGCGCTTCATCGCTCCGCGCGGACTTGGCTGATGGTCTTTCCTGTCCATCGCTTGACGGCACGGCGCAGGTTCGCGCTGTCGCTGAAGCCTACTTTCCAAGCGACGTCGTCGACGCTCATCCGCGTGGTCTGCAGATACTCGATCGCAAGCTTGCGGCGGACATCGTCGACGATCTCGCCATAGCTCGTGTCTTCTGCGGCGAGCCGACGGCGCAGAGTTCGCTCTTGCAATCCCAGCTGCTCCGCGATCGAAGTCATTGAGGCCGACTGGTTCGGGGCGAGCAGCAGGAGCTGATAGACCTCGCCGGACAATCCCGATGCGATCCGCGACTGGCCGATCAGCCGGTCGCAAGTCTCTTCGAGCATCGCTCTTGTGAGCCGGTTGCCGAGTTCTGGTGTCTGCTCCAGAATTCCGATCGGATAACGAAGCTCGTTGGCATCCTGCCCATAGGAGCAAGGACAGGACAACGCCTGTTCGTCGGCGGATGCCTGCCCGTCTTCGGGCAAGGCGAATATCGCCTGCACGGGCAAATTGTCGGCCCCGGCGGTGTCCCGGATATGGGTGTAGGTCATCCTCATCTGCTGGCGAACGAGGAAGGTCCGGACCTCGTTGCTCATGACGTCGCGATAGATTTCCTCAAAACGCCAGATCGCGAACGGGCCTTCCGTTCGCCATCCGAGCTTCACCGTCGGCGTGGCGAGCGGTTGGTATCGCACGGCGAAGTCGAAGAACTCGCGCATCGTGGGCGAGCACATCAGCGCGTAGCCATACATGCCGTAGGCCGAAAGATGGAGCCGCGACCCGATTTCGAATGCGTCGCCGAATTCAGCGCCCCCGGCGACGATATTTTCGCACGCAACCAGATATTGGCCGATCGAGGTCAGTGTGTGGGGATCGCGTACATCCGCGAGCGTCAATCCCGTGCGATCCAGAACTGTTTCGGGTTTGATGCCGCGTCGGGCGACGGCGTCAATGACGGTCGCCAGCTTGAAAGGCGCAAAGATTCGCTGGTTCAGCGAAGGAAAACCGGCGCGCGTGCTGCTGGTCGCAGCCCCTGCCTGCGCATCGACAATCGACATCGTCACTCTCTCAACCTTGTCCGCCAAAGACACATCGTTGTCCGTCCGGGCGCTTACAAACCTCTCTGGCAGACCATAAGCAGGGCATCAAGTCGGCAAAGTCCGGCCGCGGCCCCGGCCGCATTCGAAGAGCGAGGGAGAGGATCATGTCGAACAACATCCTATTTATGGCAGGACGCGCATGTCTGCTATCGGGGTCCGCAATCGCGGCGGTGCTTCTCGTGCCGACGGCCGCGCTGGCCCAGTCGGCCGAAGACAGCACGCAGTCGAACGCGGACGGCGAAGCTGACACCGAAATCGTCGTGACCGGCACAAGCATTCGCGGCATTCCGCCGACGGGATCGGGCCTCATTGGCGTCACGCGCGAGGATGCGAAGCTGATCGGCGCGGCGAGCACCCCCGAACTGCTCGCAACCGTCCCGCAGCTCAACAGCTTCAACACGGCGCCGCGTACCAGCAATGGCGGGCTCGGCTCCTTCGCGCCGGGCCTTCGCGGGCTCCCGCCCGCCGCCACCCTGCCGCTGATGAACGGGCACCGACTGATCTCGGGGAGCACGCAGCAGACCAATCCCGACTATCCCTTTCTTCCCGAACTCGCGATCGAGCGGGTCGAGATCGTTGCCGACGGGGCGTCGGCCATCTACGGGTCGGATGCCGTGGCCGGCGTCGTCAACTTCATCACCCGGAAACGCGTGTCGGGACTGGAGGCGAATGTCCGCTACGGCTTCGCAGACGACTATCACGCCTTCAACGCGGGCGGCATCTTCGGTCATGACTGGGGTAGCGGCTCGTTTGTCGCGGCCTATCAATATTCCGAGAACAGCAATATCACTGGCGCCGACCGGCGGTATCGCTCGCTCGACTTCCGGGCCGCAGGCGGCGTCGATACGCGCTCGGCCGTCTGTCCGGATGCGAACGTAAATCTGTTTACCGGCACGATCTATGCTGCGCCCACCCTGGCGCCCGGGCTCAACACCTGCGACCCGCGCGGGCCGGTCGATCTTGTGCCGGAAAACCGCACCCACGCCGCCTTCGTCTCGGCGCGCCAGGACCTGTCCTCGAACGTGACCCTTTGGGCCGATCTCCTCTACTCTGATCGACGGGATATCGTTCAGGCTGCGCTGCCCGGGCAGACCTTTGTCCTGATCACCGCGGCCAATCCCTTCTTCCGGGCTCCGCCCGGCACCGGGGCGACATTTGAATTTGTCGACTTCAGGCCCGACAACCTCGTTGGCGCGGATCATTTCGACCAGACATTCCGCGTCAGGAGCGGGAACGCCACGGCCGGGCTCGACATCAAATTGCCTGGCGACTTCAAGGCCAGCGTTTTCGGTACATTCAACTGGGCGCGAAATGATACCTTCCAGCCCGGCATCAACACCACAGCCCTGACGGCAGCGGCAGCCGGCACGACGACCGCGACCGCACTCGACCCGTTCGGTACCCGCACCAATCCGGCGGTTGTCGCCGCAATTCTCGACAATCCGACCGATTTCACCAACCGCCAGCGCACCCGGATCGGCGCCGTGAAGATCGACGGACCGCTGGCCAACCTACCCGGCGGGGATCTCAAGGTCGCGCTTGGCGCCGAATATCGGCGCGAAACCTACATGCAGCGCGGATCAAGCGGAGGCGTCGGCTTTCCGGAAGATCTGAGCCGCAACATCGCGTCGGTCTATGGCGAGCTGTTCGTGCCGATCGTCGGCGAGGGCAATGCGGGGCCGATGGCCCATAGCCTCGCCCTGTCGCTCTCAGGGCGCTACGATCATTACAGCGACTTCGGCTCGACGACCAATCCGAAGGTCGGCATCACCTGGGAGCCGATCGAAGGCGTCAACTTGCGCGGCAGTTACGGCCGGTCGTTCCGGGCGCCCGGACTTCGCGACCTCGGCTCGACCGTGGGCTCATATTATGCCGCAGCGGCGCTAGTCGACGCCTTCGGCGTGCGCGATCCCTTGCGCGGGGCAACTCAGGTCAACACGATGCTGCTCTTCGGCGGCAATCAGAATCTGAAGCCGGAAAAAGCCCGGACCTTCTCGTTCGGGCTTGACCTGAAGCCAGCCTTTGCGCCGGGGCTGACGGCCGGTGCGACTTTCTATGACATCAGATACCGTGATGTGATCGGAACGCCGTCGGGCCTCGGCGCGCTTGTCTTCACCGATCCTACCTTCGCTTCGCTGGTCATCCGCGACCCCAGCGCTGCGCAGGTCACGTCCGCGATCACGAATACCGTTCCCTTCTTCTATACCTTCTCGGCGGTTCCGACGATCGGCAACATTCTGGACCTGCGCCAAGGCAATTTCGGTATTCGCAAGACGAACGGCATCGATTTCGACGTGCGGTATCGGCATTCGGCGGACTTTGGGACAATCTTCGGCGGGATCGCGGGCAACTACATCCTGAAATATCGCACCCAATTGTCGCCGACCTCGGCGGTCAGCAACTCGCTCGACGCCGGGATTCCCCGAACGACCCTGCGCACCACGCTCGGGTTCACGGCCGGTCCGGTGACGTTCGTCAATTTCGTCAATCATCGTAGCGGCATCACCGCGTCCTTCGCGACCCCGACGGGATCGAGCCTCTTTCAGTCGAAAAGCTATACGACGGCGGACCTGCGGCTGTCGGTCAAGCTTCCTGACACGGGCTTCATGAAGGGAACCGAGATCGGCCTGCAGGTCAACGATCTGTTCGACAAGACGCCACCCTATTTCCCCGGAACCGACGGTATTGGCGGGACCTACAATGCGATCGGTCGTTACGCGGCGATGAGCCTCCGGACCGCCTTCTGACCATTTTAGGCGGCGCACCTCGTCGAGGTCGCCGCCTCTCCTTGGTCGTCGAAGCCCGGAGGGATCGGCGACGCCGGACTATGCTCGTGATCCTTCCCGCCATTTCAACAAGGCCCTCCCAGTCGATGAATCTTTCCAGCAACAGCGCAGATGTTTCGGGTCCGGTTCCGCAGATGCGCCTGTACTCAGATTGGCTCAAGGCGACGCAGGGGCTCGACTTCGCGAGCTTCGAGGATTTGCGGCGCTGGTCGGTGGGTGACCTTGCTGCCTTCTGGCGCAGCATCTGGGACTATGATGAAATCGAATCCCCGGCACCGTTCGTCGCGGTGCTGAGCGACGACGCCATGCCGCAGGCGCGCTGGTTCGAGGGCGCCGAGGTCAGTTATGCGCGCCAAATATTCCGTCATGCGGCCGCAGCGGATGAGGCCGGCCAGCCGGCGATTGTCGCCATGAACGAGCGCGGCGACGCGATTGAACTGAGCTGGGCCGAGCTTCGCCGGCAGGCGGCGTCGCTGGCGCTTGAACTGCGCCGGAACGGGATAGGGAAGGGGGACAGGGTTGCGGCCTACCTGCCCAACATTCCCGCGGCAGTCATCGGCCTGCTCGCCTCGGCGAGCCTCGGCGCGATCTGGACGCTCTGCTCGCCCGACATGGGAACGAGCGCGGTACTCGACCGGTTGCGGCAGACCAAGCCCAAGGCCCTGATCGCGGTCGACGGCGTCCTTTATGCTGGCAAGGCGATGGACCGTAGCGCCGCCGTCGCCGAAATATGCGCTGAGTTGCCTTGTATCGAGCGATTGTTCCTAGTTACCAGCGGATATGGGGCGGCTGCCGTGCCGGGCGCACTCGACTTCGCCGAGGCGGTCGGCCGCGCCGATGCCGCGGTGGCGGCATTCGAACCTGAGTGGCTACCCTTCGATCATCCGCTATGGATCCTCTACTCGAGCGGGACGACCGGACTGCCGAAGGCGATCGTGCACGGGCATGGCGGTGTACTCCTCGCGACCGCCGCCGGGCGGCTCCATTTCGATCTCGGGCCGAGCTATTCCGCGAACAACTTCGGCGACCGGTTTCACTGGTTCAGCGCAACGAGCTGGGTCATGTGGAATATCCAGGTCGGCGGATTGCTCAGTGGCACGACCATCTGCATCTTCGACGGCTCGCCGAACGGAACGAAGGCCGATCCCGACTGGAGCCGGCTTTGGGATTTTGCCGCGCGGAGCGGCGTGACCTGGTTCGGCGCCGGGGCCGCCTTTTTCGCAAGTTGCCGAAAGGCGGGTCTCGATCTGGCGGGTCTCGGGAGTCTTGGAGGAATCCGGGCACTCGGCAGCACCGGTTCGCCGCTTCCTCCCGACGTGCAGCGCTGGGGATCGGCGCAGTTCGAAGCTGCCGGGCGGCCCTACATCTGGTGGTGCAATGTCAGCGGTGGAACCGAAATCGCCGCCGCCTTCATGGCCGGAAATCCCGAACTGCCCGACACGCCCGGCAGGCTTCAGTGCCGCCATCTCGGCGCTGCTATCGAGGCATGGAACGAGAACGGCCAGCCCGTGATCGACGAGGTCGGCGAGCTTGTTTGCACGCGGCCTTTCCCCAGTATGCCGCTCTATTTCTGGGGCGACGACGAGGGAAACCGCTACCGGGAAGCCTATTTCTCCGATTGGCCGGGTATCTGGCGCCATGGTGACTGGCTCACGATCGGTATCGATGGCGGCTGCACGATCTCGGGTCGCAGCGACGCGACGATCAACCGGCACGGGCTGCGCATGGGCACCGCCGAGATCTATGCGGCAGTCGAAGGCCTGCCGGGCGTTGCCGATACGATGATCATCGATGTCGAGGATGGCGCGGGTGGCAGCGAGCTCATCATGTTCGTCGTTCCCGATGAGGGAGGGGAGCTTCATGCCGAAGCCGAAGCGGCGATCGCATCAGCCATCCGCACCAGCCTCTCGCCGCGCTTCGTGCCCGATCGTCTGATTGCGGCACCGGCAATTCCCCTGACGCTGTCGGGCAAGAAGCAGGAACTTCCCATCAAGCGACTGTTTGCCGGCTGGCCGGTGTCCAAGGTGATCAATGCCGACGCGACCGCGACGCCCGAAATTCTGCCCTGGTATATCGACCAGGCCCGGCGCTGGCGGCGGACGGGAGATGCCGCATGAAGGCCGCCGTCGTCGGAGCAGGGCTGATGGGCGCGGAAATCGCGCTCGTGTTTGCGTTGGCCGGACATGATGTCCTGTTGACCGATCTGTCGGAAGAGACCCTCGATCGCGCAATGGTCCGGCTCGGCAGCCTGGTCGAGAAGGGCATGTCGCGGCAAATCTACGAAGCCGATAACGCACGTAAGGCACTGTCCCTGATCCGGCCGACCACGGACATAGCGGAGCTTTCCGATCGCGATCTCGTCACCGAGGCGGTGTTCGAAGCGCTCGATGCCAAGGTTGCTGTCCTCGGTACGCTAGACACCCTGTGTGTTCCGCACTGCATCCTCGCCTCGAACACGTCGACGCTGCCGATATCGACGCTTGCCGCCGCGTTGCGGCCCGAGCGCCGACCCCTCTTTCTTGGGACCCACTATTTCTCGCCGGTGTCGCGCATGCAACTCGTCGAGATCATCCCGGCCTTCGGCACCGACCGCGCGGCGGTCGAGCAGGTTTCGGCGTGGCTGGAAGGCGTCGGCAAACAGCCGGTCGAGATCAAGGATGTCGCCGGCTTCGCCGTCAACCGTATGCTGCACGCCTTTCTCATCGAGGCGGTCCGTCTCGTGGAAGAAGGGGTGGCAACGCCCGCCGATCTCGATACGGCGTGCCGCCTCGGGCTCGGGCATCCGGTCGGGCCGTTCGCCATGATGGATCTCGTCACGTCGGATCTCTGCGTCCAGGTGCAGGACATATTGCATGATGCCTATGGCGAGCGGTTCAGGCCTCCGGCGCTGCTCAGACAGCGCGTCGCGGCGGGGCTGGGCGGCGGCAAGGGGCGCGCGGGCTGGGTGCAGAACGGATAAAGAGCAGCGAAGGGAGGAGGCTTATGGACAGCATGCAACATCGGGGCGGAGCCGCGCCCACTGTTCCCCGCAAGCCGGGCAACCGGGGGCTGGCGCTCGGCATGCTCTGCTTCGTCTATGTGCTGAACTTCCTCGACCGGCAGCTCGTGTCGATCCTTGCAAAGCCGATTCAGGACAGCCTCCAGATCAGCGACAGCCAACTCGGCCGGATCACGGGCTTCTATTTCGCACTCTTCTATTGCTTCATTGCCATCCCGGTCGGGTGGCTCGCGGACCGTACGAACCGGGTGAAAGTTCTCTCGATCGCCTGCGGCCTGTGGAGCGCCGCAACCGCCGCGTGCGGCATGGCCGCCAATTATGGCCAGCTCGTCGTCGCGCGTATGGCGGTCGGCGTTGGGGAAGCGGGCGGAGTGCCGCCGTCCTATGCGATCATCTCGGACACTTACCCCCGCGAGCAGCGCGGGACCGCCATGGGCATCTTCAATCTCGGGCCGCCGCTCGGCTCGGCGCTCGGGGTTGCCTTCGGCGCATCGCTGGCAGCCGCGTATGACTGGCGCATACCCTTTTATGTCGTTGGCGCGATCGGCGTGTTCACTGCCGTCATCGTCTATCTGGTTATTCCCGAGCCCGAGCGGGGTCGGTTCGATCCGGTGCCGGCGCCCACGGCAACTGCCGCTCCCGCGCAAGGCTTCGGATCGGCGATCCGTGCCTTCTTCGGCAACCGTGTTCTGGCCGTCGCGGCGCTGGCGAGTGGTGCGGCCAACTTCATCACCTATGGCCTCAGCAATTTCGCGACGCTGTTCCTCATGCGCGAGAAGGGGATGACGCTCGAAGATGTCGCGATCTGGTATGCGCTGGCGGTCGGGTTCGGAATGGGCGCCGGCATCTTCGTCGCCGGTCGTCTGATCGACCGCTTCGCCGTCAAGAACAAGGCCGCCTATGCCAGCATTCCGGCGCTCTCGCTGCTCCTCGCCTTGCCATTCTTTCTCGGCTTCGCGGCTGCTGATCGCTGGGAGACCGCGCTCGCCCTGCTGTTCGTTCCGCTCTTCCTCAACTCCTTCTTTCTTCCCGCGACGGTCACCTTCGTCCAGGGCGAAGTCGATCCCGGTGCGCGGGTGATTTCCGGCGCCTTGCTGCTCCTCGTCATGAATCTGATCGGCCTTGGCCTCGGTCCGACCTTCGTCGGCATGGCGAGCGACTATTTTCGTGCCGACCATGGCGAGCATGCGCTGCGGATGGCCTATTATGCGCTGGCGCCGATGTATCTCGTCGCCGCGCTGCTCTTCGTCTGGCTCGCCCGGTTGATCCGAAAATCGGAGACCGGCCAGGCGGGCGCATCAACTCTCGGGAGGCAATAATGAAGCGGATATCTGGCATCGCCCTGCTGACGGGGATCGCGGCGGGATCGCTGGTTCCGATGAGCGTTGCCGCAAAAGCGCCGGTTTCCAGGGCCGCGTCCGCGATCGAGGCGGCGCCGGCGCGATGCGCGAGCCTCGCCGGTCTCAAGCTTGCCGACACCAGCATAACGAGCGCGGTCCTTGTGCCGGGCAAGCTGGCGGAGACGTCGATCGCCGGCGATGCGGCGGGATATCGCAGCTTCTGCCGCGTCGTCGCGCATGTGCGCTCGGCGCCCGGGTCCGACATCGGCGTCGAAATCTGGTTGCCGGTGGAAGGGTGGGCCGGCGTCTTCCACGGCAATGGCAACGGAGGCTTTGCCGGCATTCTCGCGGGCGGCTATTCGGGGATGGCGGATGGTCTGCGGCGCGGCTTTGCAACCGCGACGACCGACGCCGGTACGGCGCCCGCGACTCCGCTGGAGGGCGATGCCCTCATAGGACAGGATCGCAAATGGCGCGACTGGGGGCGGCTCTCGACGCATGTGATGACGACCACCGGCAAGGCGATCACCAAGGCCTTTTACGGGCAGCCGGCAAAGCGCTCCTACTACACCGGCTGCTCGACCGGGGGACAGCAGGGGCTGATCGAGTCGCTCTATTATCCCGACGATTATGACGGGATCCTCGTTGGCGCGCCGGTCATGAACCGAACCTGGGGCCATGCCGCCGTCCTGTGGGACTATGCAGCTGCACATCGCACGCCGGGCAGCCTGCTATCGGACGCCAAGCTCAAGCTGCTCAATCGGACCGCGGTCGCGACCTGCTGGAAACAGGGGCACGGCCTTGCGGGCGACCGCTTCATCTCGGATCCGATGAGCTGCACATTTGATCCCGCTGTCCTCGCATGCAAAGCCGGGGCATCCGACGCCTGTCTCACTCCGGGCGAAGTCGAGACGGCGCGCGCCTTCTATTCGGGCCCGCGAACCGCGGAAGGCGAGGCAAGCTATTTCGGCTGGTTGCCCGGAAGCGAGATGCCCGACACCTTCGGCTGGGCCTTTCTCCAGAAACCCATCAAGGAAGATCCGCCGTTCGGCGCCCTGTTCAAATGGGTGTTCGGCGCTGACTGGAACTGGAAGAGCTTCGACTTCGACCGCGACATGCCCATGGTCGATCGGAGGTTGGACGCGATCGTCAACGATGCGACGCGGGGCAGCCTCAAGGCCTTCGCCGCCCGCGGCGGAAAGCTGATCGTCTATCACGGCCTCGCCGATACGCTCGTCGCGCCGGGGCAGTCGGTCGCCTTCTACGAGCGGCATGCGAAAGACTTCGGCGGCGTCGACAAACTCGCGAACAACGCGCGCCTGTTCCTCGCGCCCGGCATGATGCATTGCGGCGGCGGCGCAGGCCCGGACGCTTTCAACGGTACGCTCGGCATTCCGCCGCAGCCGCCCGGCTATGACGCGAAGCATGACATCTTCTCGGCGCTGTTCGACTGGGCCGATGGCGGAAAGGCGCCGGAGAGCATCATCGCGACCAAGTTCGCGGGGGACGATGCCGGAAAGGTGGAAATGCAGCGGCCGCTCTGCCCTTATCCGAAGAAGGCAGTCTATCGCGGCTGGGGCTCCACGGCTTCGGCGAGCAATTTCAGCTGCGCCGCGCCCGACGCGCGTTGAGGGACGGATGCTGAACCGCAGGGCGTTTTCGGGACTCGCGGTCGCAAGTGCGGCGGCCTCGGTCGCCCTGCCGGCTTCGGTTTCGGCTTCCGAGCCGGGGACCGAAGGCACGATCGGGTTCCACGCTTTCGCGTCGTCCAACGTGCCGGGCGAGGTCGGCGTCGCGATCTATCAGCCGCCGGGTTATGATGCCGCGCGGGCGGAGGCCTATCCGTTCCTGCTTTGGCTTCATGGAGGGAATGGCAGCGAGAAGGATATGCTCTTCTTCAAGAGCGCCTTCGACCGCGAAATCGCCTCAGGCCGCGTTCCGCCGCTCGTCATCGCGACCCCGAGCGGGCGCCGCTCGCTCTACATGGACTTCTCCGACGGGAGCGAGCGCTGGGAAAGTTATATCCTGTCCGACGTGCTGCCCTTCGTCCGCCGAACGGCAAATGTCGCGGCGTCACGCGAGCGGACCTTCATCGGAGGCGTGTCGATGGGCGGCCTCGGCGGCCTGCGGATCGCCTTCAAGCATCCCGAACTGTTTGCCGGCGTGATCGCGCTCGAGCCCGCGATCGAGGCCACGCTGGAGTGGAAAGGGGCGGGGGCCAGGACACGCTTCTGGCGGTCGGAGCGCGCCCTCTATCCGATGTTCGGCAGCCCGGTCGATCTGGACTATTGGGCCGCGAATAATCCCGCGACGATCGCGAGCGCGGCGCCCGAGCGATTGCTCGATCTTCGCATCTATCTCGAGGTCGGCGACCAAGACGCGCTCTATCTCTATGAGGGTGCGGAATATCTGCACCGGATCCTTTTCGATGCCGGTCTCGCGCACGAATACCGACTTGTGCACGGCGCCGATCATGTTGGTCCGTCGCTCCTGCCGCGCATGGCCGACGCGCTGGGCTTCCTTGGGCGGCAGCTTTCTCCGCCCGGCTGGATTGATTGGAGCGTTCTCGATTTTCGCCGCGCAATGGACAATAGCAAACGAGCAGCCGGGATCAGGGTCGAGCAGGCCGATCCTCGAAGATTGAAACGCCCGTGAGATAGGCCGTTAGGTAATCCCCCAAGCGGGTTGGCAGCAGACCGAACCTCAACGGATAAATGTCAGCTTGCCTCTGCTAAAACCCAACAGCCGACGGTCTCCAAACGGCCAAATGCTGATGAGGTGCGGCGTATTTTTCCGACGCTTTGCTGCCTTCAAAACTGTCTAAATATCCGCTTCTATTCTCGCTCGCCGACGCGCAGCGACGCTCATCGGCCTGCTCCGCCCAGTTGTGCTTCAATCGCGTCGATCCGGCTGGCGAGGGCGCTGATTTGGCGGGTCGCCGCCGCTAGCGAATCCTCCTGGGCTCGCTGCATGCGATCTACTTCCGAAATGCGGGAGCAGGCGTCGAACCGCTCGTCATGATCCATTGCCTCGGCAATCCGAGCAAATGTGCGCCACGCGCGCTGCAGGATGTTGTCATGGGCCATTTCGCCGGTCTCCAAGCTGACTTCGTCGAGCCTGCTTTGGGCCCGACAATTGTCATTGAGATGTCAACGAGTAACCAAAATGTCAACTGGTCACGTAAAATTTACGGCGCGAGGCTGCGAAGGACCAGGCTTGTGACCTCGACTTGCGCATCGGGCAGAAGGTCGAGGCTGCGCTCGAGAACGACCGGGTCGGTGAAGGGCATGAACGCATAGCAGATCGAGCGGCAAGTTTCATCGAGCGGCGTCTTCTTCTCGAAATCCCCGCTTGCGCGTCCCTCGCGCACAATCTCTTCGATGAGGCCATGGAGATTCTGATTGTAGGCGCGCGCGGCCGGCCATTTTTCGGCAGAGGCATGGGATGCGATATCGTATATGCGGCGGTCACGGAAGAAAAGTTCGGAGCCGACCGCGGTAACGGTCTTGGCAAAACGGCGCAGTTTGTCGGTCGCGTCCTGGCCATCGTCGACCGCGGCTCGAACCTGATCATAGAGTCCTTCAAGGCAGTTTGCGCAAATCGCCTCGCCGATCGCCTGCTTCGATTCGAAGAAGCGGTAGATATAGGCCTTCGAAAAGCCGATCTGGCGCGCCAGGTCCGAAACCGTGGTCTTGGCATAGCCATAATGCTGGAAATGCTCGCCCGCGGCAGCGATGATCTGTTCGCGTACGGCATGATCGGCTGGCCCGCGGGTCGGGCTGGACGGAATGGCAGTCATATTTTTCATTTCGGCACCTTAGCATCGTTTATCGGGATTGACAATTTGTGACTTATACAGTCAACAGTCACAAATTCCTGTCAAGCGGAAGCGATCGATGCAACGATTCTCTCTATCCCTCATGGCTCTCCTCCTTTCGGGCTGTGCCGTCGGTCCCGCCTATGTCGAACCCGACGTGGGGGCTCCACCCGCTTTTGTCGAAGGAGCGGCCGCGGAGGCCGCTACCGTCGGCGGACGCAGCGTCGACCTTGTCTCCTGGTGGCGTGCGTACGACGATCCGATGCTCGGGCGCCTTGTCGAGCGCGCCCTTGCCCAGAATCTCGACCTTGAGCAGGCGGTAGCGCGGGTCACGCAGGCGCGGGCCTCGCTTCGCGGAGCCAATGCCGCGCTGCTGCCCAGCGGCGAGATCAGCGGTTCGGCGGCGGAGCTCTACCAGTCCCGCGAAACGGCGCAGGGGCGCATAGCAAGTGCCTTGCCCGGTTTCGAACGCGAGGCGCAAGCCTATGACCTCGGGGTCGGCGCCAGCTGGGAACTCGATCTCTTTGGCGGCAAGGATGCCGCGCGCGATGCCGCGCGCGCCGATTGGCAGGCCTCGGCGGCCGCAGCCTCCGCCGCGCGCGTCAGCATCGCGGCGCAGACCGCCGATACCTATATCGCGATACGCGGTCTCCAGGCCCGCCTCGCCGTGGCGCGCGAGCGCGAGACGGTGCAGAAGCAGCTCGTCGACCTCGTCGGCCTTCAGTACAAGGCCGGGGTGGCCGCGGAGTTCCAGCTGCGCCAGGCCGAAGGGGCTCTGGCGCAGGCTTCGGCAGCGGTTCCCGAGCTTGAAGAGCAGCGCGACAAGGCGATGAACGCGCTCGACGTGCTGCTCGGCCTCCAGCCTGGCTCGCTCCGCGGCGAGCTTGCGGCGGAGACGCCGATTCCGGCGCCGCCAGCGATCTCGGGCGCAGGCGGGCCGGCGGCGCTGATCCGGCGGCGTCCCGATATCATCGCAGCCGAGCGGACGCTGGCGGCTTCCAACGCGCGCATCGGTGTCGCGATGGCGGAATATTATCCCAAATTCTCGCTGAGCGGCCTGCTCGGCACCGCGACGATGAATGCCGGCGGCCTGTTCGGCGGCGATTCGGTCCAGGCGGCCGGTATCCTCGGTCTTCGCTGGCGCCTGTTCGATTTCGGCCGCATCGATGCGGAGATCGCAGCGGCCAAGGGCCGCAACGCCGAAGCGCTTGCAGCCTATCGTTTGGCCGTGCTGCGCGCCTCGGAAGATGTCGAGAACGCCTTCTCGGCCCTCGTGAAGCAGCGGGACCGCGCCGACACGCTCGCCAAAGGGGAGGCTTCGCTGGCGACTGCCCGCAAGGCGTCCTTCGCCGCCTATAAGGGCGGGGTGGCCAGCCTCCTCGACGTTCTCGATGCCGACCGGCGGCTGCTGGAAGCGCGCGATGGGCAGTTGCAGGCGCGCACAGCGACCGCGCGCGCCGGCGTCGCCTCGTTCCGCGCACTGGGCGGTGGCTGGGAGCCTCCTGCCTCGCAGTGAGGCGTTTTCCTGTTCGGCCGGGCAAATGGCCGGCGCCGGATCACCGGCGCAACACATGCTCGGTGAACATGTCGGCGAACGATCCGAAAATCTTGTCGGCGCGGTCGCTTTCGTGGGCCGCGCCCGACGCCGGGCCCAGGTCGGCACCCTGTGCTGCGAGGCCGTGAAGGAAGGTCATCACAAGACCGATGAATGCGCCGCCGTCGGCATCGCGCGCTGCCTCTGGCAGCAGGCGGGCATATAGCGCTGTTTCATCGGCGAGAGACGGGACGTCGAGCGCCTGAACCTTGTCGGATAGCTCCTTGTCGGAGCGCAGCGCGTTGGCGATTTCAACATACAGAATATGGTCTCGCGCAACCTCGCGGCGCAGCAATTCGAGGCGCGCGCCGAGATCGGCTCGCGCCATATCCGGCTGGTCGGCCAAGGTCTGAAGGCGGTCATGCCGCGTCCGCAGGAACAGGGCGGCGGCCCGAGCGATCAGATCGGCCTTGGTCTCGAAATGGTGAAACAACGCGCCGCGCGTCATGCCGGCTTCGATCGTGATCGCTTCAATGTTGAGCCGGGCATAACCCTCGCGCGCAAGGCATCCGAGCGTGGCGGAGAGCAGCCGTGCGACCGTCGCCTTTCCGCGGACGTCGGTCATGCCGGGCGCCACGGCCGGTTCGCGAGCGCCAAGATGCCGCGCAGGCGCGCGCGCCGGGCCTGCGCCTGCGCTGGCTCGGCGCGCAGGATCTCCCGCGTCCCGACAATGGCGGCGAAGATCATATGCGCACGCTCGGCTCGCTCCGGGCCCTGCCCGCCGGCAGGAAGATGGCGCGCGATCCGCGCGACCATCCTTCGATCGCGTGCCGCAATTCGTTCGCGCGCGCAGGCTATCGTTCTTGGAATGTCGAGCATCAGAGCGGCTTGACCGCCGGATGCCGGCGGATCGTCGCCTCCGACGAGGCACGCTTCGACGAGCGCTTCGAGTTGCCGCCCCGCAGGTGCACTCGCGATAAGATCGCGCCACCCGGCCTCGGCCGCTTCCAGCGCCTCGTCAAGCGCGGCCGACAGGAAGTCGGCTTTTGAGCGGAAATGGGCATAAAAGGCGCCGTGGGTCAGGCCCGCGTGCGCCATCACCTGTTGAATGCGCGGCGGACATTCGGCCTCGTTCTCCAGGAGCGCCGCAGCGTGCCGCAATATCCTGTCGCGGGTGTTCTGCTTGTGACCCTCGGTGTAGCGCGCCACCCGTCAGCCCTCGCCGCGCGCGCTGTTGCCGTCCCGACAGCGCGCGCCGAACGCTCCGCCGGCCGCTGTTCTCATCATCGTCACTATAGTCCCTGTTCAGTCGTGCGTGCGCGGGGAAGGGCGATTTTCCGCGCGCCACCGCTGGTCGTCGTCGCTGCCCGGCGGTGGCGGGAAATGGCCGTTGATCGACCAATAGTCGACGGGAGTCTCGTCGATGTGCAGCTCCCAATCGAGACCGCGTTCGCCGGTATAGGGAATGAGCAGCGCGTTGACCCGCTCGATGAACCGACGGCCCGACTTGGCTTCTGGAAAGGACCGCGCGATATGCTCGATCACGATCCGTACGAAGCGGTCCGAGGCTTTGCCCCCAAGGTAAAAATTGTCGGGTGTGATGGTCTGGAAGATCACGCCGACGTAGAAGCGCGGCATAATGGAGCCGTAAAGATCGGTGACCTGCTCGGCGATGGCCGCCTTGTCCGCGTCCGAAAAACTGTTCGCGGGATGGTAGATTTTCCAAAGTGGCATATTGGCTTCTCCTGATTGCCGGGGCCAGGCGGATCCGGCAGATGTGTGATGGAGCCCGCTCGCGCGCTCGTGGGCTAGGTCGATCGCCATACTTCCCGCCTTTGTGACTAGTGTAATTTGCAGTCACTGTTTGTAAATGGGGAAATTGAATTTATACCGGCAGCGATGAGCAGACGGCTTGCCTCGCAGAAACTGGTCCGCGGTCCGGCGGAGCATCTGGTCCGCGACGAGATCATCGACGCGGCGCGACGGAATTTTGCCCGCGATGGTTATGCGCATACAACGGTCTCTGACCTTGCTCGAGAGATCTGCTATTCGAAATCCTATATCTATCGCTTTTTCATATCGAAGCAGGCGATCGGCGAGGAGATTTGCGGCGAGCGCCTTGGAACGATCCTGCGATCCGTACGCCAGAGAGGTGGGGAGGGTCGCACAGCCAGCCAGCAATTCCGGGACTTATTCGAATCCCTTTCCAATGCACTCGCCAATATATTCTTTCAGGAGCACAAGATCTTCGAGATGATGACGCTCGCTGCGGAGGAGCGATGGAGCGTCACGCTGCGCTTCAACCGGGCGCTCGCCATCCTCGTGCGCGCCGTGATCGCCAAGGGACGCGAGAGTGGAGAATTCGAAAGCGAAGCACCGCTGCAGACGACCCCGGAAGCGATCCTTCTTACCATGGCTCCTTTCATCGATCCCCTCCAGATTGCGCAGACCATTGCCTATCTTCCGCGCGGACGGATCGAACTCGAAAATCTGATCCTGCGGAGTCTGGCGCCCTCTTGAGAGTGTGACCTATTGACAGAATAGTCACATGACAACAAAAGGCACACAGGTTTTCGAAAGGATCATCTGTGTCGATTCGCTCATTCATCCGCGCGGCGGGCGTACCCCTTCTGCTCGCTGTTCCGCTCGCGGCTTGCGGGCAGGCCGAGACAGATCCACGTGCACTGCCGCCGTTGGTGCGGGTCATGACTCCCGCGACAGCGGGTGAGAGCACGCGCGAATTCACCGGCATCGTCGCCGCTAGGGTGCAAAGCGATCTCGGCTTCCGCGTCGACGGGAAAGTGATCGAACGCCTGGTCAGTGCGGGCGACGTCGTGCGCCGCGGCCAGCCGCTGATGCGCCTCGACCGCACCGATCTGGCGCTTGCCAGCCGTTCGACACAGGGGACGCTGGATGCTGCGCGCGCGCGCGCCGTCCAGACCGCGGCGGACGAGCGGCGATTGCGCGGTCTCGTCGGCGCGGGCGCCGTGTCGGCCTCGGCCTATGATCAGGCAAAAGCAGCTGCCGATGCCGCGCGGGCGCAATTGGCGGCCGCCGAGGCGCAAGCGCGCGTCGCCGGTAACCAGGCCAATTACAGCCTTCTTGTGGCAGATGCCGACGGGACGGTCGTCGAAACGCTGGCAGAGCCGGGACAGGTCGTCGCGGCCGGGCAGGTCGTCGTTCGTCTCGCGCGCTCGGGCCCCCGCGAAGCCTTGGTACAGCTGTCTGAAACCGTGCGTCCCGCCATCGGTTCGAGCGCGAAGGCCCGGACCTTCAGCGGCCTCACCGGCGGTTCGGTGCTGCGTCAGCTGGCGGACGCCGCCAACCCGGCATCGCGCACCTTCGAGGCCCGCTATGTGCTCGACGGCCCTGCGGCCGCCGCACCGCTCGGCTCGACCGTTACCATCGCGCTTGCTGCGCCCGGCAATGGGGGCGGTATGGAGGTCCCGCTTGGCGCCATCCATGATGCCGGCAAGGGGCCGGGGGTCTGGGTTGTCCGAGCGGGCAAGCAGCCCACCGTCGCCTGGCGCGCCGTTCGTATTACATCGCTCGGTGAGGAGAGCGCGACGATCAGCGGCAACTGGAAAGCGGGCGAGCGGGTCGTGGCGATGGGCGCTCATCTCCTGCATCAGGGACAGCCGGTCCGGGTGGCGGCACGATGAGCGATTTGAACGAGGCAAGCGGACGCTTCAACCTGTCCGCGCTGGCCGTTCGTGAGCGCTCGGTCACGCTGTTCTTCCTGATCGCAATCATCCTCGCGGGAACGGTCGCCTTCTTCAAGCTCGGGCGCGCCGAGGATCCCAGTTTCACGATCAAGGTCATGACGGTTGTCACCGCATGGCCGGGGGCCACCGCGGAGGAGATGCAGGACCAGGTCGCCGAGCCGCTTGAGAAGCGGCTCCAGGAACTGCGTTGGTACGACCGCACCGACACCTTCACGCGTCCTGGCCTGGCGTTCACCACGGTCTGGCTTCGCGACACGACGCCGCCCGCCGACGTGCCCGAACAATTTTATCAGGCTCGCAAGAAACTGACCGACGAAGCCGCCAAACTCCCCCGCGGCGTCGTCGGTCCCTTTGTCGACGATGAATATGGCGATGTGAGCTTTGCGCTCTATGCGCTGAAAGCCAAAGGCGAACCTCAGCGTAAGCTTGCGCGCGAGGCCGAGGCGCTGCGCCAGCGGCTGCTGCATGTGCCCGGGGTCAACAAGGTCAAGATCCTCGGCGAGCAGCCCGAACGCATCTATGTCGAAATCGCCGAGGAACGGCTCGCCACGCTCGGTGTCTCGCCTCGGGCGATATTCGACGCGCTGGCGAAGCAGAACCTCATCACGCCCGCCGGCGCGATCGAAACCAAGGGCCAGCAAACCGTCGTACGGATCGACGGCGCCTTTGACGACCTGGCGAAAATTCGTGATCTGCCGGTGGTCGCGGGCGGCAACACCTTCCGACTTTCCGAAATCGCGACGGTCAAGCGCGGCTATGAGGATCCGTCGACCTATTTGATCCGCAGCGAAGGCGAACCCGCACTGCTTCTGAACGTTGTCATGCGCAAGGGCTGGAATGGGCTCGACCTCGGCAAGGCGCTCAATGCCGAAATCGACAAGATCCGGACGGAGCTCCCGCTCGGGCTGACGCTCAGCCGGGTGACCGACCAGTCTGTCAATATCAGCGCAGCCGTCGATCAGTTCATGACGACGTTTCTCGAGGCGCTGGCGATCGTGATGATTGTGAGCCTCATCAGCCTGGGCTGGCGCGTCGGCATCGTCGTCGCCGCCGCGGTTCCGCTGACGCTAGCCGTCGTGCTGGTGATCATGTGGGCAACCGACCGGGTGCTCGACCGCATCACGCTCGGCGCGCTGATCCTGGCGCTCGGCCTGCTGGTCGACGATGCGATCATCGCGATCGAGATGATGGTGGTGAAAATGGAAGAGGGCTATGACCGCATTCGCGCGTCGGCCTATGCATGGAGCCACACCGCCGCGCCAATGCTCGCGGGCACGCTCGTGACCGTGATCGGGCTGATGCCGGTAGGTTTCGCCCAATCGACGGCTGGCGAATATGCCGGCAACATCTTCTGGGTCGTGGGCTTCGCGCTGATCGCGTCCTGGTTCGTGGCCGTGATTTTCACGCCCTATATGGGCGTGAAGCTGTTGCCCCAGATCAAGCCGGTTGCGGGCGGGCACGCCGCGATTTACCAGACCCCGCGCTATGAAAAGGTCCGCGGCATCATCGCCTGGGCGGTACATCGCAAGAAGCTCGTGGCGCTCGCCACGCTGGGCATGTTCCTGATTGCCGGGCTTGGCATGGCGCCGGTCAAGAAGCAGTTCTTCCCGCAGTCGGACCGCCCCGAACTCCTTGTCGAAGTCTATTTGCCCAAGGGCAGCGCCATTGGCACCACCAGCGAGGCGGCGCGCGAGGTCGAAAACTGGCTGCGCAAGCAGCCTGAATCGAAAATCGTCACCACCTATGTCGGGCAGGGGGCGCCGCGCTTCTTCATGTCGCTCAACCAGGAACTTCCGGACCCGTCCTTTGCCAAGATCATCGTCCGCACCGACGAGGAGGAAGATCGCGATTCCTTGAAGCTCCGGCTTCGCAAGGCGGCGGCTAATGGCCTTGCTCCGCAGGCACGCGTGCGCGCCACACAGCTCGTCTTTGGGCCCCCGTCACCCTTTCCGGTCGCGTTCCGCGTCAATGGCCCCGAAGTGGCGGAAGTTCGCGTCATCGCGGAGAAGGTGCGCAAGGTCATGCAGGACGACCCGATGATGCGAACTGTGAACCTCGACTGGAGCGAGCGGGCACCGGCCATGCGCCTCGTCCTCGATCAGGATCGCCTGCGTGCGCTCGGTCTTACTTCGGCGGACGTTGCTGAGCAGATGCAGTTCTTGCTGACCGGGGTCACCGTCAGCCAGGCGCGCGAGGATATCCGCACCGTCGATGTCGTCGCGCGTTCCGCCGGTGCCGATCGTCTCGATCCCGCGCGTATGGGCGACTATATGCTCACCGGAGACAACGGTGAGCGGGTTCCGGTCAGCCAGGTCGGACGGTTCGAGGTCAAGATGGAGGAGCCGATCCTCCAGCGCCGCGACCGGATGCCCACGATCACCGTGCGCGGAGACATCGCCGACGGCCTTCAGCCGCCCGACGTGTCGATGGCAATGCTCGAGAAGCTCCAGCCGATCATGAAGACGCTGCCGAGCGGATACCGCATCGACATGGGCGGCTCAGTCGAAGAAGCCAATAAGGCCAATGAGGCGCTCGCCCCGATCTTCCCGATCATGATCCTTTTGATGATGATCGTCATCATCCTGCAGGTGCGCAGCCTGTCCGCCATGGCGATCGTGTTGCTGACCGCGCCGCTCGGCCTGATCGGTGTCGTGCCCATATTGCTCATCACGGGGCAGCCGTTCGGGTTCAACGCGATCCTCGGCCTGATTGCGCTCGCGGGCATCCTCATGCGCAACACGCTGATCCTGATCGGACAGATCCATGATCATGAGAAGGACGGCATGGATCCCTACCGCGCCGTCGTCGAGGCCACCGTTCAGCGTTCGCGTCCCGTGATCCTTACGGCGCTGGCGGCGGTGCTGGCGTTCGTGCCGCTCATAAGCTCGGTGTTCTGGGGTTCGATGGCGGTGACGCTGATTGGCGGCACGCTGGGCGGAACAATTCTCACCCTTCTTTTCCTGCCGGCGCTTTATGCGCTCTGGTTCAAGATCACCCCGCCAACGGAGCTTAGCACCGGAGTGAGCGAGCATGCACCAGCGGCAGTCTAGATGCAGGAGAATGTCCGCTCCCTCGGTCTGATCGCCGAAAGCGGACCGACTGCTTTCGTTGAGAGTTTCGGACGCCGTCAGGCGTCAGAAAGTCTTCGGTGCCCGAACCGCGGTGATCATGGGCTGAGCTATGAGGAAAGCAGTTTTGCGCTGATGCTAGGATAGCGAGATGCTGCCCAAAAGCGGACGTGCGCGATAGCGGACCGTCTGGATATGGGTCGCAAAAGCGGACGCCGATAAGCGGACGGACCGATTTTGGTGGTGCGACGTCTGCTTTTGGGCA
>JAFKLT010000092.1 GCA_017309275.1 Sphingomonadales bacterium
TCAAGTCCGGGATGACGAAGGCATAGGAAAGCGAGGTCAGTTTGCGACCGATTGCGGCCATTTCATCCTCCCTGTGCCGTGGGCATGGGGAAAGGCCTTTCCTACAATATCCGGCTCTGTCAGCGTCGATCCCGGCTCTTTCATTCGGTGAACAAACGCGATCCGCCGGTCCTCTCACGACCGTGCGCCCACCACATTGCGTGGTCCAGATCGGGGAGCGCACAGGGCTGAACTTTCCTGAACTTTGGAAGGGGGTAAACTCCGCTCTCCCACCCCAAAGCCGCCGGATCGTCCGCTGCCCGTCGCGACCCTTCGTGATCCCCGGCGAAGGCCGGGGTCCAGGGCGTTAGGAAGCCGGCGCTGCGTGGTTGCGCTCTGGACCCCGGCCTTCGCCGGGGATCACGTCGAACGCTGCGGATTGGGGCTAGCCGTCCTTCCTCGTCACCCCGGACTTGATCCCGGGTCCATCCTTCGGCCGCTGTCACGGATCTCGGATCAAGTCCGGGATGACGAAGCTGTGGGACGCAAGGTCGGTTTTCGACCGAAAGCGGCTATTCGCGCAGCCCGCGCAGCGCGGCGCCCGCGGCGAACGGCCCGATCACCGTCAGCAGCAGGCTCGATGCCGCGAGCAGCTTGAGCGCGCCGCGGCCCGCCGGGTCGAGCATTCCGGCGCCAAAGATCAGCATCGGCACCGCCAGCGGCAGGATCAGCAGCCCGCCGATCGCGCTGCCGCCCTTCAGGTTCGCGGTCAGCGCGGCGCTCAGTACCGCCAGCGAGGCGAGGGCGGGGACCGCGATGATCAGCCCCAGTGCCAGCGTTTCGACCCGCGCGGCGTCCTGCGCCAGCAGCGCGGAGGCGGGGAGCAGCGCGATCAGCAGCGGCAGGCCAAAGCCGATCGCGTGTGCCATTATCTTGATCGCCGCGATCGCCTCGTCCGCGAAGCCGCGCACCGCGAGCTGATCGAGCACGCCCGCCTCGCGGTCGGGGCGGATCAGGCGGTCGATCGGCAGCAGCGCGGCAAGCAGCGCCGCGACCCAGATCATCCCGCCGCCCGTCCGCGCGAGCAGTGGCGCGTCGGGCCCGACCGCAAAGGGAAAGGCCGTCGCGACGAGCAGGAAGAACAGCACCGGCAGCCACAGCGCCCCGCTGCCCCACGCGCGGCGCAGGTCGCGCCAGAAGAGGGCGATCAGCGCGGTCATGCCAGCGCTCCCATGTCCAGCTCGCGCAGATCGGGAATCGCCAGCGCGAAATGCGATGCCAGCAGCACCGCGCCGCCGTTCGACCGATGCCTGGCGATCGCGCCGACGAGGCGCGCCTGCGCCGCGTCGTCCATTCCGTTCGCGGGTTCGTCGAGCAGCCAGATCGGCGCGCCGCTGGCGATCACGCGCACCATCGCGGCGCGCTTGCGCTGACCGGTCGACAGCATCGACACCGGCACCTCCGCCAGCGCCGCAAGCGCCATCTCGCTCATCGCGCGGTCGACCGTGTGCCCGTCGACCGTGTCGACGCGCGCCCAGAAATCGATCGCGCGGCGCAGCGGCAATTCGGTGTCGAGCGCCGCGGCTTCGTCGATCAGCGCGATCCGCTCGCGGCGCTCGACCGTCCCGGCGGCGGGGCGCAGCAGGCCGGCGGCCAGGCGGATCAGGCTGGATTTCCCCGCTCCGTTCGGACCGCGCAGCCACAAGGCGTCGCCGCGCGCCAGCGTCAACGACAGGCCCTCGAACAGCAGGCGATCGCCACGGATACATGCGACGCGGTCGAGCCGGAGCAGGTCGCTCACGTCGCTTTCGCGCGGATGCGCGCTCACGCCATATCTTCCAGCGCGTGCATGTCGTCGTCGGAAAAGCCGAAATGATGGCCGATCTCGTGGATCAGCACATGGCGCACCAGCCAGTCGAGCCGTTCGCCGCCCTCGATCCATTCGACCAGGATCGGTACGCGATACAGCGTCACCCGGTCGGGCATCCCGCCGCTCTGGTCGATGCTGCGCTCGGTCAGCGGGCGCCCTTCGTACAGGCCGGTAAGATCATAGGGATGCTCGATGTCGAGCGAGGCGAGCGTTTCGTCGTCGGCGAATTCCTCGATTCCGATCACCACACCCGTGATATGCGGCTTGAACACGTCGGGCATCGTTTCCAGCGCCGCCTCGGCCATCGCGAACAGCGCGTCGGCGTCGGGCGCGGTGCCCAGCCAGCCGGCGGGGAGGGTGGAAGGATTGCTGGTCTTGTCGCTCATCGCGCCCTTCCTTATGGCGGGCGGCGCAGCTTGACCAGCGGGAGATAAAAGATGGTCCAGAAACTCGACGATGCACAGCGGGCGGCGCTCTTCGCCCGCTTTCCCGACTGGACGCACGAGCCCGAGCGCGATGGTATCACCCGTCAGTTCAAGTTCGACGATTTCGCTCAGGCCTTCGGCTTCATGGCCAGCGTCGCGATCATCGCCGAAAAGATGGACCATCACCCCGAATGGTCGAACGTCTATAACCGTGTCGACATCCTGCTGACGACGCACGACGCCGACGGGCTATCGGAACGCGACGTCGCGCTTGCCGAAGCGATCGAGGGGCTGCTCTGAGCGCCCGATGATCCGGTTCGACCGCTCCCACCAGCTGCTCGCCGTCGGTGTGGCGGTTCTGGCCGGCTTTGTCGACGCGATCGGCTTTGTGGAATCGGGCGGATTTTTCGTTTCCTTCATGACCGGCAATTCGACCCGCATGGCGGTGGGCGCCGCCGAATGGCACCGCGCGGCATTGCTCGCGGGCGGCATCATCGCGGTCTTCGTGACGGGGGTGGTGACGGGCGCGCTCGTCGCGGGCCGCTTTCGTGAAAGGCGTGCGGCCACGGTGCTGCTTTGCGTGACGCTCCTGCTGACGGTCGCGGCCGCTCTTCGGTTTGCCGGGGCCGACTGGCCGGCGATCCTCTGCCTCGCCTTTGCGATGGGCGTGGTGAATGCCGCGCTGGAGGGGCGCGACGGCACGATCGTCGGCGTTACCTATATGACCGGTACGCTGATCCAGATGGGGCAAAAGATCGCCAACCGGCTGCGCGGCGAGGGCGACGGTCGGTGGCTCCATCACCTCGGCCTTTGGGCGGGGCTGGTCGGCGGCGCCATCATGGGCGCGCGCATCCTGCTATGGTCGGTGCCCTCGGCCTATGGCGCCGCGATCCTGCTGGCGGCGGCGCTGTCGCTTCGCGCGGCGCGGAGCGTCGGCGAGCGCTGACTATCGAAGTCTGAAATTCACGCGCCTTACGCCTCCACTTTGATCGCATGGCTTGCGCCCCCCACCGACTGCCTTACAAGCGGGCCAAAGAAAAAAGGGGAACCATCGCATGTCCGACAGCCTGCTGCGCCGCAAAGCCATCGTTCCGGAATCGCATGAAGGACACGGGCTGGCGCGCACGCTCAGCTGGCCGCATCTGATCGCGCTCGGCGTCGGGGCGATCGTCGGCACGGGCATCCTGACGCTGATCGGCGTCGGTGCCGACAAGGCGGGTCCGGCGGTCATCGTCTCCTTTGCCGTTGCCGGCCTGATCTGCGCCTGCGCGGCGCTGGCCTATGCCGAAATGGCGACCATGATCCCGGCGTCGGGCAGCGCCTATACCTATTCCTATGTCGTGATCGGCGAACTGATCGCCTGGATCGTGGGGTGGAGCCTGATCCTGGAATATTCGCTGGTGGTCAGCGCGGTCGCGGTCGGCTGGTCGGGCTATGCCGCGCCTTTGCTCCAGGCCTGGGCGAATGTGCCGATGGAATTGATGCAGGGGCCCGAACTGGGCGGCATCGTCAACCTGCCGGCGATCGCGATCATCGTGCTGGTTGCGGGCATGCTGCTCTATGGCACGCGTGAAAGCGCCACCGTCAATGCGATCCTGGTGGTGGTAAAGGTCATCGCGCTCGCGGTATTCGTCTCCGTCGCACTGCCGGCGTTCGATGCCGCGAACCTCGAACCCTTCAGCCCCTATGGCTTTGCCAAGCATATCGGACCCGACGGCGTCGAGCGCGGGATCATGGCCGCGGCGGCCATCATATTCTTTGCCTTCTATGGCTTCGACGCGATCGCAACTGCGGCGGAGGAGACGCGGAACCCCGACCGCGACCTCAAGATCGGCATCGTCGGTTCGATGTTCATCTGCGTTCTCATCTACATCGCCGTCGCGGTCGCCGCGGTCGGGGCGATCAGTTACAGTCGTTTCGCCAACAGCCCCGAACCGCTTGCGCTGATCCTGCGCGAACTGGGTCAGCCGGCGGCGGCGAAATATCTCGCCATCTCGGCGATCATTGCGCTGCCGACGGTGATCCTCGCCTTTTTCTTCGGACAGAGCCGCATCTTCTTCACCATGGCGCGCGACGGGCTGTTGCCCAAGAGCCTGGCCAAGCTGTCGGGGCGCGGGACGCCGGTACGCATCACCATCTTTACCGCGATCGTCGTCGCGATCCTCGCAGGTTTCATCCCGCTCGCTGAACTGGCCGCGCTGGCGAATGCCGGCACGCTCGCAGCCTTTACCGCGGTCTCGGTCTGCATGCTCATCATGCGCCGCCGCGCGCCCGACGCGCCGCGCACCTTCCGCGCGCCGATGCCCTGGGTGGTCGGCGGCATCGCGGTGCTCGGCTGTATCTATCTGTTCTTCAGCCTGCCGGTGAAGACGCAGATCTGGTTCGGTATCTGGAACGTCGCGGGGCTGGCGGTCTATTTCGCCTATGCGCGCCGCAACGCCGTGGCGAGCTGATATCCTCCCCGTCATCGCGTGACGGGGAGGAGAAGGCGCGTCAGTCGAACAGGTCGCTGAGGAAGCTCTTGGTATAGCTCTTCTTCTTGTACGGCTTGGCATAGTGCCGGTCGTCGTCGTGGCGCTGCTCGCGATACTGCGGCTGTTCGCGATATTGCGGTTGCGGCGCGGCCTGACGCGGGGGCGGGGGAGAGCCGGCGCCTTCGCTGCGCTCGATGATCTTGTCCAGCTCGCCGCGGTCCAGCCAGACGCCCCGGCATTGCGGGCAATAGTCGATCTCGATCCCCTGACGCTCCGACATCGTCAAATTCACACGGCAGGACGGGCAAAGCAGCCCCTGGGGTTCGGTCACGGATAATCCTTTCATGGCAAGGGCGGCCGGAACGACCGCCACCGCCTTTTCAACGCCCGTCGCGGAATCGCGTTCCCACGAAGGAAAAGCCCCGCTCCGCCCGGGGAAGCGGAACGGGGCCAGTGGGGTGCCGTGCTGTCTTCAGCTATCGGCTTCGAACGCCAGCAAGTCGCCGGGCTGGCAGTCGAGTTCGGTGCAGATCGCCTCAAGGGTGGAAAATCGGATTGCTTTCGCCTTGCCGGTTTTGAGGATCGACAGATTGGCCAGCGTGATGCCGATGCGGTCGGACAGGTCGGTCAGCGTCATCCGCTTTGCGTGGAGCAGATCGTCCAGTTTCACGACGATCGCCATCAGACGGTCCCTTCCAGCTCGGCGCGCATCGCGGCGCCCCGTTCGAAGACCGCGGCAAGGACGAAGACGAGCAGGATCGCGAGGATGCTGTTCAGGTCGAGCCCGCCCATGTTCGCGAATTTGCTCGTCGACACCGCGATGTGGCCCGCGACCCAGCCGAGCGGTAGCGCAAGCAACTGTACGATCACCAGGGCCCAGCCGATCCGGCGCAGCCGCCCGGCGTTCGCTGGGATGAAGGGATCGGTCGCAGCGCTCGCGACCAGCGCCTGCAACTGGCGCAGGACATAGACCGCCGCCGCCAGGATCGCCGCGAGTATGCCCAGCAGAGCGAAAAGCTGCGGCCGCATCGTCTCGGCATCCACAAAGACCTGGCTGTTCTTCGCCTCGACCGCGATGTCTGGCCATATCGCGACCAGTGCGCCGCCGGAGGCGACCACGAACAGAAATGCGGCGGCGACGAGCGCGAGCATCAGCCACAATAGGCCGCGCGTGAAACCCAACAGGGTCGAATGGTCGGAAGGCATATCGTTCTCCGATAGTTTGCTTATCGAAGAACGATATATTTCGATTCTTTCATATCGTCAATCGATAATATCGAAAAACGATAATCCATGGGTGCGCCGCTTTGGTTGCTGCGTACCGTCAGGCAGCAGCCTGCCAGTCGAACGCCAGCGGCGCCTCGCGAAACGCGAAGCGGTCGAGGTGGCGCGCCACCACGCCTTTCATTGCGTCGACATGCTCGTCGCTGCTGGCGTCGATGCGGACCGACAGCGCGTCGGCGCCCGCATCGAAGGTGACCAGCGCGTCGCCCGTCCAGGCGGCGCCGCGCGCGTCCTTGGGAAAGGTCACGGTGCCGTGGTCGGGGGTGAAGCTGACCGCGAGATTATGCTGCCAATGCTTGCAAAGCTGCTGCAGATATTTGCTCGCGTGAGCGGTGGGCACCGCTGCGATCACGCTCGCCATCACAGCCGCTCGATCTTTTGCGCGGCTTCGTCGATCAGCGCCACCACATCGTGCAGCGTCGCTTCGTCGAGGTCGCGGTCGCCCAGCCGGTTCATCAGCACCGTCCGCAGATTGCCCATCGCGCGGCGGACCGACGCGCTGTCGGTGCGCTGGCGCTCTTCGCCGACTTGGGTCAGGCGCGCGAGGAGCCGTTCGATGCTCTCGCGGTTCGCCTCGATCTCGGCCTGGCCGGCGCTGGTGATCGCGAATAATTTCTTCGCACCGTCGCTGTCGGCCGCCTCGATCAGGCCCATGTCGCCCAACAGGGTCAGCGTGGGATAGATGACACCGGGGCTGGGCGCATAGGCGCCGCCGGTCAGTTCCTCGATCTGGCGGATCAGGTCATAGCCGTGCCGGGGTTCGTCGGCGATCAGCTTCAGCAGGACAAGGCGCAGTTCGCCGGTGTCGAACATACGCTGGCGTCGGCCGCGGCCTTCGTCGTCATGTCCGTGGCGTCCGCCACCAAAGCCGCGCCCGCCGCCGAACCCTTGTCCGAAGCCGCGGCCACCGTGGCGCATCGCCTCGCGCATCGCGCGGTGCATCGCGTGGCGATCGCCACACCCATGCCGGTTCATTCCATGTCGCATCATAAACTCCTTTATGCGATTCGATGTGTCTAAGATATATCTTGATGTGTTTTAGACAAGAGGGTGCGACGATTTTTTTATCTTGCGACGTCTGGTCAGTTTTGCGGAGAGAAGAGGAGGTGAACTAAGGGGTAGGCTCGGCCCTGGGCATCGCGCTCGGAGCGGCCGGTGGCGGTGAAACCCATTCGTTCGTAAAAGCCGACCGCCTGGCCGTTCTGCTCGTTCACATCGGTCGTGATCGTGCCGTGCAGGCGGACGGCGTGTTCGACGAGCGCCTTGCCGATGCCTTGGCCGCGATAGGCGGGGTCGATGAACAGCGCCTCCATGCTGCTGCCGTTTAGCAGCATGAAAGCGACCGGGCGATCGTCAGCATCGACGGCGAGCCACAGCGATACCTGCGGTAGGAAGCTCCGGACCTGCTCTTCGATCGCGATCCGGTCGCCGGGGGTGAGGAAGTCATGCGTGGCGTCGACCGCCGCGCGCCAGATCTCGACGGCGCGGCTGCCGTCGGCGGATGTGGAGGGACGTATGCGGATCATGGACGGTCCCGTAAGGCTGCAGGCATCGCGCGCCAAGCCTGCTTTTGTGCCGGATGCGGCTTGACTCTGCGGCCTTTGTCGCTATTAGCCCGCCCGTGTTGCCCGGGGTCCGACCCCGGCAATTCCGTCCGAGACAGTTGGTGAAGGGAATCTGCCCTTCTTAATTTCCAACCGAGACGGGGAACAGTCTACCTCGGTCGCCCGCTTGCGCGAAGCAAGTGACGCGGCTTGACCGACCCCATCGGACATCGTTGCGTGAAGGACAGGCGGGTTTTCGTCCCGCATGGCTTTTGCGTGTGTTAGCGGCCCGGCCGCGCGTGTCCGCACGCGTATCCGGGCATGAGTGGAGAAACAGGCATGGATCGTGCTGAAAAGGCCGAAGCCGTATCCTCGCTGAACGCTACGCTGTCGAATGCAGCCGCAGTTGTGATTGTTCGCAACCTCGGTCTCACCGTCGCCCAGTCGACGGTGCTTCGCCAGCAGATGCGCGACGCGGGCGCGGACTTCAAGGTCGCTAAGAACCGCCTGGCCAAAATCGCGCTCGATGGCACCTCCTACACCGGCATCAGCGAACTGCTGACCGGCCCCACGGCAATCGCCAGCTCGACCGATCCGGTCGCGGCTGCGAAGATCGCGGTGGAATTTGCCAAGACCAACGACAAACTCGAAATCGTTGGTGGTGGCATGGGGGATGTGATCCTCGACGTGGATGGCGTGAAGGCCCTCGCATCGCTGCCGTCGCTCGACGAACTGCGTGCGAAGCTTGTCGGTCTGCTCCAGGCTCCGGCCACCAAGGTTGCCCAGATTGCGGCAGCCCCGGCGGGACAGCTGGCGCGGGTCTTTGGTGCCTATGGCGCCAAAGAAGCGGCATAAACTTTTACCTACCGTAACAATTCACCGGGTTTTCCCGGTTCTGATGGAGAATGAAAATGGCTGATCTCGCAAAGATCGTTGAAGACCTGTCGGCGCTGACCGTTCTGGAAGCTGCTGAACTTTCGAAGCTGCTTGAAGAAAAGTGGGGCGTTTCGGCCGCCGCTGCCGTTGCCGTCGCTGGCCCGGCCGCTGCCGCTGCCGGCCCGGCTGCTGAAGAGCAGACCGAATTCGACGTCATCCTGACCGGTGACGGCGGCAACAAGATCAACGTGATTAAGGAAGTCCGTGCGATCACCGGCCTGGGTCTGGGCGAAGCCAAGGCACTCGTCGAAGGCGCGCCGAAGGCCGTCAAGGAAGGCGTGAACAAGGCTGAAGCCGAAGAGCTGAAGGCCAAGCTTCTCGCCGCCGGCGCGACCGTCGAACTGAAGTAATTCGGTTCGGGTCCGGCGGGTTCGCCCGCCGCGCTCCGATGATAAAAGAAAGGGCGGTGCCGCGAGGCACCGCCCTTTTTTGTGCCAGGAAAGGGTCTGGCTTAGCTGCGCGTCCAGCCGGGTTTCAGATCCTTGCGGATGCTGCCGGGCTGCAGGCGACGCACCTCCTGCTCGGCCGGGGCCGCCGGTGCCTGACGCTGCGAGATTTCCCATGCGCTCACCGGCTTGCGCGAGAGGGCGGGCTCGACCTGCGCCTCGCTCGGCGTCAGCTTTGCATCATATTCTGCGCGCTCCTGTCGGTCGAGGAACCGCGCGCGGGCAAGCCGCTTGCTGAGCGTGGCGAAGGGATTTTCAGGCGTCGGCCCGGCCATCGCCATCGCTTCGTGGCGGCCCATGCTGCCGCTGGGCGCGGCGGCGAAGGTCGGCGTGGTGGTTGGCTGCGAACGGGGTTCCGGCGCAGGCGCGATCTCTTCGCGGGCGGCGAATGCCGGTTCCGGGGCCGGCTCGGCGGTCGGAACCCATTCGGCGTTCGACGCGCTCTCGTCGAACTCCCAGACTTCCTTGGTCGCGCGGCGACGGCGCGCGAAAGCAAGGCCAGCACCGCCGGCGATCAGCAGGGCAGCAGCGCCACCGGCGATCTCCCACGGAAAGCTGTCGCCACCTGTGACAGGCGCCTTTGCGACCGGTGCGGGTGCGGCTTCGGCGACCGGTTCGATCGCCGCAACAGGCGCGGCCACCGGCGCGATCTCTTCAGCCGGTTCGGGAGCCGCAGTCACCGTTTCAGCCGGAGCAGCGGCGCGCGCGACCGGCGCCGGGGTTGCGGCGCGCTGACGCGGGGCAGCGCGTTCGGCGCGAGCGCGCGGTGCGGGGGCTGCCTCGGCCTTTGCCTCGGGCACCGGAGGCAGGTCGAGCGGGACGCGGATGACGGGCGAAGGGGCGGGCTGTGCCGTGGGCGCGGTTGCCGGAGCAGTGGTCGCGGGCGGCTGCACGGTCGGCGGCGCAGAAGTCGGCGGCACGCTTACCGGCGGCGACATCGGAATTGTCGGCGCTTCCTGCGCGAAAGCGGCGGGGGTGGTCAGGACCAGGAACGCGGCAATCGCGCTCGTGGCGGGGCGAAGGAGGGGAGCATTTTTCGTCATAGTGAAGGACAAACGAACGGCGCGCGAAAAGCGCTGCCAAAATGCGCTCGATTCCACGATGAGCCGTGCCGACCAGGCGGCGCGGTGAAGATTCCGTGTCCGTTCGGCGCGTTCCGCGACCGGCTTTGGGATCAGCTGATCGGCGCGGGCAGGGGTGCCGGAAGCGTCATCGCGCCCGCCGCCGAAATAGCGGCGCCGACGAGCGACATGTCCCGATCGAGCCGCATGTCGAGCGCGATTTCATCCAGCGCCGCCATCTCGACGATCAGCGGCATCGATAGCGACAGACGCAAGGTGCCCGCAGGGCGTCCATCAGGCAGCGGGTGCGTCTTCACCGGTTGGCCCAGCCGGATTTCCTGACCCAGCCACTGGCGCGATTGGCGTGCGATGTGACCGTGCATAGCCTTTGCCGCGTCGAAATCGCACTGCGGCCAGCGCGCCGACAGGTCCAGCGTGCGCAGCGTTTCGGTCGCAATGCAGCTGGTCCCCGCGCCGGGGACTTCGGCCAGCTCCAGGCGCTTTGCCAGCCGCATGACATGGTGGCTGAAGCGCGCGGCGACGTGCGTCACACGCGCCTCGGGAAGCGCGGCAAAGCGTTCGATTTCGATGAGCGCGGCTTCGAGGCGCAGCAGCAGTCCGAAATTGCCGCTGGCGTTGAGGCAGTCGGCGCCCGGCCAGTCGATCGGCCATTCGGCGCGGTTGGCGAGGCGACGAAAACCGTGGGGCAGGGGTTGCGCGCGATCCATCACGGCCGCCGGTACTAGCGCGAAGCCGCTGAAAGGCGGGCCGCCTGCGAATTTCGATCCCGTCATCAACACCACGCAATCGAGCGCGAGATAGCGGCGCACGATCGCGGGCGCGATACGCAGCTGGCACGCGTCGACGACGATCGTCACCGCGTCTCCGTGGGCGGCCTTCAGCCGTTCGACGTCGGGCAGCGCGGGAAGCGCGAGACCGGACTTCGAACCATGGACGACATGGACGATCGCTCGCCGGCCGTTTGCGGCCGCGCGCTCGACGTGGAGCGACAGTTCGGCGGCGACGGCCGCGGATGCGCGCGGGCGGCCTGCAGCGTCGCGTACCGCCACGTCGATCAGCTCGATCCCGGCAAACGCAGGGTCGATCGCCGATTGCGCGACGACGCGCGCGCCGGTGGCGGTTTCCTCGGCAAAGAAGCGGCCCGCCGCGCTGTGAACGCAGCCGCTGCCGACTTCATCGCGTCCCAGCAACACCGCGGTAAGCGGCCTGCCGTCCCGGGCTGCGGCAAGGCCGACATATTCAAGGTCGGTGCCCGAGGCCGCGAAGATGATGGCAGTGCGATCCTCCAACCCGAGGCAGGAGCCAAGGCGGCTGCGGATCATATCGAGCCCGGCCGCATAGCCGCTGGCGGCCATCGGTTGGTCCAGCCGGTCACGCCATTGGCCGATCAAGGTCTGGAAAGCATGGTCCGAAATGCTGCTGATCGTCGATGAGCCGTAGGCGAGCGCATCGCTGGGCGCCGCGCTGGCATAATATTGATTGCGCCCCTGCGCATCCAGCCGGATGCGGCCGTCGCCGCCGCTGACCAGCGCGGAGGCAAGCCGCGCGGCATGGCGGCCCGTCGATCGCGGCGCGTTTTTCTGAAAGCTTTTGGGATTCAGGAGCATTGGACGCATCCATTAGGAAAGGTGGGCATCGCTCTGAAGTACCGGCGCAAAATGACAGAGATTTGGCGTTTTGGTTTCAGCCCAGTCACCAAAAGGTCATCGCGATGAAACCTGAGCGTGGTGGGACCGTCACATGCGAACCACCGACCTTGCACCCACCCGGCTGCCCGATCGTCTGCGCGATACGCAGCGGCTGTTGTTCATTGCCAAGCATGCGAAATGGACCGGCGGGCTACATCCCGACGACGGCAATCACGCGCTTTATCATTGCGAGACGCGCGAGATACTGGAGGCGCTTGGCATGCCGCTCGTCGTCGCGGACAATTATGCCGAGTTGTTCACCCGGCCGGCCGCCGACTTCGTTTTCCCTCTTTTGAATCGTGGCGGCTTCTATAATTCGGAAATGCTGCTGCCACTGCTCTGCAATCGGCTCGGCCTGCCTTATATCGGCGCATCGCCGATCGTCCGCGGATTGTCGGACGACAAGCATCTGACCAAGCTGGAGGCCGCGGCGCGCGGCATTCCGACCGCGCCCTGGTCGGTCTTTCGTCGTGGCGCCCCGGTCGATGCATCACGCTGTCCGCCCGCGCGGCGCTGGGTGATCAAGCCGAACAACAGTTCGGCCTCCTGGGGCATTCGCGATGCGCACGATCGCGTAGAACTGGCGCAGGCGATCGCGGAAATCCATGCGCTCGACCATGACGCGATCGTCGAGCCCTTCATCGACGGCAGCGATGTCGAAGTGCCGGTGATCACCGTCGATAGCGAACCGGCGATGCTGCCCATGATGATCTTCGAACAGGCGGACCCCAGCCATCTGCGCACCTATCAGGAAAAGCGCGACCTGGTCGATCGCAGTCAGAAATACAGCCTGAAGCTGTTCGACGATCCGGCGATCGGCGCGCGGCTTGTCGATTATACCCGGGCGATGGCGAAGGTGTTCCGGCCGTTCGATTATGGCCGCTTCGAATTCCGGGTCGATTTCGCGACGGGCGAGATCCGGCTGCTCGAGGTCAATCTCAACTGCAATCTGTGGTCGGAAAAAGTGTTCGGGCGCGCGGCGGTTGCGGCGGGTTTCACGCAGGCCGACCTGATCGAGACGATCGTTGCCGAAAGCATGATCCGCCAGCTTGTCGGCTTTGCGCGGAGGGACGCGGCATGAGCGGTTCGATCCTGATTCTGGCAGGGCGCCGCCCCGGTGCGGTCGATGCCCTGGCCGAGGCGCATGGGGTCGGCGACAAATGCCTCGTTCCGGTCGCGGGCCGGGCAATGATCGCCCATGTTCTCGAAAATGCGTCGCTGACGCCGGCGACGCGGATATTCGTATCGACCCACCACCTGACCCTGCTCGACGACCTCGCCGATCCCGTCGTCGAGCGGCTTGGTGCGCGGCTGGTAATCGTTCCCGCTGCTGACAATCTGGCCGACTCGGTGCTCGCGGTCGCCGACCAGGCCGAGTTCCCGCTGTTCATCACCACCGCAGACAATTGCCTGCTGACCGCTGCGACGATCGCCGAGATCGGCGATGAGGCGGCTCGCCTGGGCGTTGGCGCCGGGGTGGCGCTTGCGCGGCGTGAGGATGTGCTCGCGGTCCATCCCGAAGGGCAACGGCGCTTCTATGAATTTTCCGACGTCGCGGTTTCGAACTGCAACGCGTATTGGATCGGCGATCGCGCCGCGTTGAAAGCTGCCGAGGCGTTCCGGGGCGGCGGCCAGTTCGTCAAGAAGCCGATCCGCGTGATGCAGGCCTTCGGCCTCGTCAACCTGCTGCGCTTCCGTTTCGGGCTGGGGCCCATCCATCATATTTTTCAGCGCATTTCGCGCCATCTGAAAGTCGACATCGCCCCGCTGCTGGTGAGCAACGGGGCGACGGCGATCGACGTCGATAACGACCGGTCGCTGCGGGTGACCGAGGCGCTGATGAAGCGCCCCGATATCGTCAATCCGCGACCCAGTTCCCATGGAACCCCGGCGGAACGCGATGGGGCAGGTGAACGACCGCTTGCGGTGACCCGGTAAAATCGTCGGCGTTCAGGATGACGAGATCGGTGGTCTCGTCATTCATGTTCACGACGAGGCCGATCAGCCAGCCGTCATCCTCTGCGCCCGTCGCGCTGCGCGGAACGAAGACGAATTCGCCCGGGTGCCGGCCGGGGCCGAAGTCGCGGGTGTCGGTGACGCCCTTGTCCAGATCGTGACGGAACAGCCGGGTGCCTGCCATTTCCCACTCGGCGGCAGCCGCTTCGGGGATCGCGATGGTATAGATGTAGCGATAGGGCCTGGTCGTGAGCCGTTCGTCATAGCGCGGGAATTCCTGCGCATGATCATGGATGACGGCGCGGCTCGAGGTGCGCGCGGCGGGGTCGAGCGTCCAGCGCTCCATCCGCGCCTTCTGACTGTCGGGACCGCGCGTCGATTCGGCGAACATCGTATCGTGGGCGACGACGTCGACGATCACCTTGCCGTCCGCCGTCTCGAACGCATTGGCGGGGTGGAAGACATAGCAGGGCTCGACGGGAACCCAGACGACATCCTCTGCGCTGCCTTTCCTGGGGAGAATGCCGACGCGGGCCTGGTGCTTTTCGTTCCAGGCGTAAGGGAAGCGGTGCCCCGCGAGCAGGCGGGACATCGAGAAGGTGACCGGCAGATCGAGGATGAGGACGTAGTTTTCGGTGATCGCGCAGTCGTGGATCGACGGGCCGTCGCTGACCGGAATGGCGAGCTCGCGGATCACCTTTGCATTGCCGTCGACAACGACGTGCCAGACCTTGCCCATCTCGTCGCCCTTGTAGGTGATCGAGTGCATCTCGCCGGTGGAGGGGTCGAGGTGCGGGTGCGCGGTGTACGAGCCCTTCAGCGTGCCGTCGAAAGGGTTGTGCGCGATTGTGTTCAACTCATAGCCCAGCTCGACGGGTTTGCCGCCAGCCTCGACAATGGCGAAGGTGCGGCCGTCGATGCCGACGACATTGGTATTGGGCGCGTCGAAGCCGCCGGCCTCGCGTTCGCCGGCCGGGATTTCCTCGCCCAGCACGGCGCAGGCCTCGGTGCCGCGAACCCAGCGGTTGCGATACCAGTCGGCCTTGCCGCCTTCGATGCGGATGCCGTGCACCATGCCGGCGCCGGTGAACCAGTGGTAGCTCGCGGGATCGGGCGCGGCGGCGGGGTTGGGGCCGTTGCGGAGATAGCGGCCGGTGAGCGCGGCCGGGATTTCGCCGTCGACGCGCAGCGCCTCCAGCGTCAGTTCTTCCTCCATCGGCTTGTGGATGCCGGTGAGATAGGGGTGGGAGTCGGTCGGGCGGGGGAGGCGCTTGCGGTTGAAGTCGGCGACCTTGCCGATGCCTTTCTTTACGGCGCCGCGGATCAGGGTTTCTACGTTGCTCGCCATGGGGATGCTCCTTGTGCGGAAGTTTGCGAAAGTGCCGCGTAGCGTTGGGGGTTGCGTCGGCGACTCGGAATGTTTACGGTGACAACATGAGCGATGAAGGTAACAGTGTCAACATAAAAGATCCCGGCGCCAAAAGTGCCGGTTCCTATCACCACGGCGATCTGCGCGCGGCGGTCATCGCGGCGGGGCTGAAGCGGCTGGAGGAAGGCGACGGCGCCGAACTGGGCCTGCGCGCGCTGGCCCGCGACGTTGGCGTGAGCGCAACCGCGCTTTACCGCCATTTCCCCGACAAGGAGGCGCTGCTCGACGCGCTGGCCGACGAAGGGCTGCGGCGGCTGGGCGCGCTGCAGGCGCAGGCGTGGCTGAAGGCCGGCGGCGGCCGGGCCGGCTTCCTGGCGACCGGCGTCGCCTATGTTCGTTTCGCGCACGAGGAGCCGGCGGTATTCCGCCTGAACCAGACGATGCCGCACCTGGAAAATCCGGAAGTTGCCGCGCTGCACGCCTGGTCGCTGGTTCACGGCCTGGCGATGCTGGTGCTCGACCGGCGGATCGGCTGGGACGAGGCGCTGATCGGCCAGATCGTCGGAATGACCTTCGGCGGCGTCGACTAGCATCCTAAACAGCGTGATTTTATAGCGGAACCAAGGTATCCGCGGCGAATGTTAGCGGTTTATTTTCCAGTTTTCGGCTAAATCCCGGGCATGACACGGTCGCTCTCTCCCGGAGTCGAGACGGCATTCTGGTCGCTGCTGACGGCGTTCGGCTATTTCCTGCTTGCTGCGCTGGCGCTGTATGCGACCAAGGGCGCCGACAATATCGCGGCGGTCTGGCCGCCGAGCGGATATTTCTTGGCGTTGTTGCTGTTGATGCCCGAGCGCGCGCGGCTGGGCTCGTTCGTCGGCATGGCGGGCGCAAGCATCGGGGCGAACATGCTGGGCGGCACCCCGCCGCTGGGCGCGGCCGCCTTTACGCTGGCCAACGCATCCGAAGCCTCCGTCGCACTGTGGCTGCTGCGCCGCCGCGAGCCCGGCGAGCTGTCGTTCATGATCCCGCGCGCGGTCGGCAACTTCTGTATCGCGACGGTGTCGGCGAGCGCGCTGAGCGCGTCGATCGCGACCGCGCTGTCGGGCAAGGGCGTCGACTTTTTCCTGTCGTGGCTTTCGACCGTCGCGCTGGGCATGCTGATCGTCACCCCGCCGATCGTGATGCTGGCGCGGCTGATCGGGTCGAAGGCGCTGGACAATGCATCGTCGCGGATGAAGACCGAGGCGGTGCTGATCCTGACGGCGGCCGCGGCGGTGACGGCCACGGCCTTTTCGCAGTCGCATTTCCCGGTGACCTTCCTGCCGTGCATCGCGGTGGTCGCCGCCGCCTATCGCCTGGGCCCGTTCGGCGCCGCGACGGGGATGCTGATCGTCACGATCGTCGCCTCGCTGCTGACGGGGCAGGGATCGGGGCCGATCGCGGCGATCGACGACAGCCAGAAGGTCAAGGTCCTCTTCCTGCAATTCTATCTGTTGGCGATGCTGTTCACGACATTGCCGTTGGCGGCGCTGCTGGTCGTGCAGCGGCGCCTCGCCCGCCGCCTGGAACAGAGCAACCGCTGGCTGATCCAGGCCGAGGCGGCCGCGCTCGTCGGTCATTGGCGCGTCGACCTGGTTCGCTGGACGATCCAGTGGTCCGACCAGGCCTATCGCATCCACGGATTGGAACTCGGCACCCCGGTCAATGTCGAATATAGCGTCGAGCAATATGTCGACGAGGACGGCGTCGCGGTGCGCAAGATATTGGCCGAGGCGGTCCGCACCGGCGAACCTTTCGAATATCAGGGCCGCATCCGCCGGACCGACGGCGAAATCCGCCATGTGAAATCGCACGGGTCGATCGAGATGAGCCGCGGCGGAAAGGCGGTCGGCATCTTCGGTACCGTGCAGGACGTGACCGAGACGGTGGAGAATGCGCGCATCCTGGAGGCGGCGCGCAGCGCGGCCGAGCGCGTCGCGAATACCGACATGCTGACCGGGCTGCCCAACCGGCGCCATACGCTGGCCTTTCTGGAGAAGGCGCTGGTCGGCGCGCGCGAACATGGCGCGCCGCTGGCGGTCGCTATCTTTGACATCGATCACTTCAAGCGGATCAACGACACCCATGGCCACGCGGTCGGCGATGCGGTGATCCGCCGCGTCGCGCAGCGCGCGAAGGCGGCGCTGCGCGAAGAGGACATGCTGGGCCGCATCGGCGGCGAGGAATTCGTCTGCGTCCTCCAGCGCGCCAGCGCCCAGGCGGCCGAGATCGTCGCGGAGCGCGTGCGCAAGGCGGTCGAGACCGGCAACACCGCCGATCTGGACCTGCCCGACGCGACGGTCAGCATCGGGCTTGCGGTTTTCAACGGCGAACCCGATGTAGAGGAACTGCTCCACCGTGCCGACCAGGCGCTCTATGCCGCCAAGCGCGACGGGCGAAACCGGCTGCGCAGCGCAGCCTGAACCGAAAATCGAGGGCGGTCCCGTTGACACCGCGCACCCCAAATCCTATATCCGCCTCTCACCCGATCGTCCGGGAAGCGGCCTGACTTTGCGCAACGGGCCACAGGAATAGGGCGGTAGGGATTTCGAGATGCGTTGGAAGCTGCGGTAAACCGGTGACGGTTGCTTGCGGCTTTTTTGCGTCTCTACTGCGCTCGCGAGCTATTTTTTCAAGGCGAGACAATCACTTATGGCGACCAAGGCGAAGTCGGTGGGCAAGGCCCTCGAAGCAACCGCGACCAAGCGAATCCGCAAGCTGTTCGGCAACATCCACGAAGCCGTGGAAATGCCCAACCTCATCGAGGTGCAGCGCGAATCCTATGAGCAGTTCCTGCGGTCCGATCCGTCGGTCGGCTATGTCTCGGGCCTTGAAAAGACGCTGCGAAGCGTTTTCCCGATCCGCGACTTTGCCGGCACCGCCGAACTCGACTTCGTGCACTACGAACTCGAAGAGCCGAAGTATGACGTCGAGGAATGCCGTCAGCGCGGCATCACCTATGCGGCGCCGATGAAGGTCACGCTGCGCCTGATCGTCTTTGAAGTCGACAGCGAAACCGACACCCGCTCGGTTCTCGATATCAAGGAGCAGGACGTTTACATGGGCGACATGCCGCTCATGACCGAGAACGGAACCTTCTTCGTCAACGGCACCGAGCGCGTCATCGTGTCGCAGATGCACCGTTCGCCGGGTGTGCTCTTCGACCATGACCGCGGCAAGACCCACTCGTCGGGCAAATATCTGTTCGCCGCGCGCGTGATCCCGTATCGCGGTTCGTGGCTGGACTTCGAATTCGACGCCAAGGACATCGTCAACGTCCGTATCGACCGCAAGCGCAAGCTGCCGGTCACCAGCCTGCTGTACGCGCTGGGCATGTCGGGCGAAGAAATCCTGAACCATTTCTATGACCGCCTGGTTTTCGAGCGCGCCTCGAACGGCTGGAAGGTTCCGTTCGTCGTCGAAAACTGGCGCGGTTCGAAGCCCGCGTTCGACGTCGTCGACGCCAAGACCGGCGAAGTCGTCTTCGCCGCCGGCCACAAGATCAGCCCGCGCCTTGCCAACAAGGCCGCGAAGGACGGTCTCGACACGCTGCTGATCCCGACCGAGGAAATCTTTGGCCGTTACAGCGCTTATGACCTGATCAACGAAGCGACCGGCGAGATCTATATCGAAGCCGGCGACGAAGTGACCGCCGACAATCTGGAAAAGCTGGATGCCGTGGGCATCGACAAGCTGGTCCTGCTCGACATCGATCACAACAACACCGGTCCCTGGATCCGCAACACGCTGAAGGCCGACAAGGCCGAGGACCGCGACCAGGCGCTTTCGGACATCTATCGCGTCATGCGCCCCGGCGAACCGCCGACGCGCGAAACCGCGGAAGCGCTGTTCGACGGCCTGTTCTTTGACAGCGAACGTTATGACCTGTCGGCCGTCGGCCGCGTCAAGCTGAACATGCGCCTGGGCCTGGATGCCGAGGACACGGTGACGACGCTGCGCAGCGACGACATCCTGGCCGTGGTCAAGGAACTGGTGAACCTGAAGGACGGCAAGGGCGAGATCGACGATATCGACAACCTCGGCAACCGTCGTGTCCGTTCGGTCGGCGAGCTGCTGGAAAACCAGTATCGCGTCGGCCTGCTGCGCATGGAACGCGCGGTGAAGGAGCGCATGAGCTCGGTCGACGTGTCGACCGTGATGCCGAACGACCTGATCAACGCGAAGCCGGCGGTTGCCGCGGTTCGCGAATTCTTCGGCTCGTCGCAGCTCTCGCAGTTCATGGACCAGACCAACCCGCTGTCGGAAGTGACGCACAAGCGCCGCGTCTCGGCTCTCGGGCCGGGCGGTCTGACCCGCGAGCGCGCGGGCTTCGAAGTCCGCGACGTTCACCCGACGCACTATGGCCGCATCTGTCCGATCGAAACGCCGGAAGGCCCGAACATCGGTCTGATCAACAGCCTGGCGACCTTTGCGCGCGTCAACAAATATGGCTTTATCGAGACCCCGTACCGCCGCATCGTCGACGGCAAGGTCACGAACGAAGTCGTCTATCTGTCGGCGATGGAAGAATCGAAGCACACGGTTGCGCAGGCGAACGCCGACCTCAACCCCGACGGCAGCTTCATCGACGAACTGATCTCGGCCCGCGAAGCCGGCGAATTCCTGATGGCCCCGCGTGATCAGATCACCCTGATGGACGTGTCGCCGAAGCAGCTCGTTTCGGTCGCGGCCTCGCTGATTCCGTTCCTGGAAAACGATGACGCCAACCGCGCGCTGATGGGATCGAACATGCAGCGTCAGGCCGTTCCGCTGCTCCGCGCCGAGGCTCCGGTCGTCGGCACGGGCATGGAAGGCACCGTCGCGCGTGACTCTGGCGCCGCGATCGTGGCGCGCCGCGGCGGCGTGATCGACCAGGTCGACGCGACGCGTATCGTCATCCGCGCGACCGACATGGTCGAGCCGGGCAAGTCGGGCGTCGACATCTATCGCCTGCAGAAGTTCCAGCGTTCGAACCAGAACACCTGCATCAACCAGCGTCCGCTGGTGAAGGTGGGCGACGTCGTCCGTTCGGGCGAGATCATCGCCGACGGTCCGTCGACCGAGCTGGGCGAACTGGCGCTGGGCAAGAATGTGCTCGTCGCGTTCATGCCGTGGAACGGCTACAACTATGAGGACTCGATCCTCATCAGCGAACGCATCGTGAAGGACGACGTCTTCACCTCGATCCACATCGAGGAATTCGAAGTCACCGCACGCGACACGCGCCTTGGGCCGGAGGACATCACCCGCGACATCCCGAACGTCGGCGAGGAAGCGCTGCGCAACCTCGACGAGGCGGGCATCGTGTACATCGGCGCCGAAGTCGGCCCGGGCGACATCCTGGCGGGCAAGATCACGCCGAAGGGCGAAAGCCCGATGACGCCGGAAGAAAAGCTGCTGCGCGCCATCTTCGGTGAAAAGGCCAGCGACGTGCGCGACACCTCGCTCCGCCTGCCGCCGGGCGTGTCGGGCACGGTCGTCGAGGTCCGCGTCTTCAACCGTCACGGTATCGACAAGGACGAACGCGCGATCGCGATCGAACGCGAGGAAATCGAGCGCCTGAAGCAGGACGCCGACGACGAGCGCGCGATCCTGAACCGTGCGACCTTCTCCAGCCTGAAGGACCTGCTGATCGGTCAGACGACCAGCGCGGTGCCGAAGGGCCTGAAGAAGGGCGACGAGGTCACCGAGGAAATGCTGGTCGACCTGGACCGCGCCGACTGGTGGAAGCTGGCCGTCGTCGAAGACAAGGCGCAGACCGCTCTCGAGGCGATCAAGGCGCAGTATGACGAGGCGATCAAGCGCATCAACGCGAAGTATGAAGACCGCGTCGAAAAGCTGCAGCGTGGCGACGAACTCGCCCCGGGCGTGCTCAAGATGGTCAAGGTCTTCGTCGCGGTGAAGCGCAAGCTGCAGCCGGGCGACAAGATGGCCGGCCGTCACGGGAACAAGGGCGTCATCAGCCGCATCCTGCCGAACGAGGACATGCCGTTCCTCGAAGACGGGACGCCGGTCGACATCGTGCTGAACCCGCTGGGCGTGCCGTCGCGCATGAACGTCGGGCAGATCCTGGAAACGCACCTTGGCTGGGCCTCGCGCGGCCTTGGCCGGCAGGTGACGCAGGCGCTGGAGGATTGGCGCGACGCCAACCCCGACGCGGTCGGCGGTCAGATGCCGGAAGCCGTCCGCGATCAGCTCGAGCATGTCTATGGCGCCGAGTATGTGGACGACATCAAGTCGCGCAGTGCCGAGAGCATCATCGAACTCGCGTCGAACCTGAAGGTCGGCGTGCCGTTCGCGACGCCGGTGTTCGACGGCGCGAAGGAAGCCGATGTGTCGGACATGCTGACGCTGGCGGGCCTGCATGAATCGGGTCAGTCGGATCTGTATGACGGCCGCACCGGCGACAAGTTCGACCGCAAGGTGACCGTGGGCTACATCTACATGCTGAAGCTCCACCACCTTGTCGACGACAAGATCCACGCGCGTTCGATCGGCCCCTACTCGCTCGTCACCCAGCAGCCGCTGGGCGGTAAGGCGCAGTTCGGTGGCCAGCGCTTCGGTGAAATGGAGGTCTGGGCGCTCCAGGCCTATGGCGCGGCGTACACGCTGCAGGAAATGCTGACGGTGAAGTCCGATGACGTGATCGGCCGCACCAAGGTTTACGAAGCGATCGTCAAGGGCGACGACACCTTCGAGGCCGGCATTCCCGAAAGCTTCAACGTGCTTGTCAAGGAAATGCGCTCGCTGGGCCTCAACGTCGAGCTTTCGTCCTACTCGGACGATGATCCCGACGAAGGTCCGGACGCTCTTCCCGAAGCCGCCGAATGATTTTTTCCTCACCCCTTCCGCCCGCGGCGGGAGGGGAAGATGGAGCCTGAAATATGAACCAGCTTACCAACTTCATGAACCCGGTCGCGAAGCCCGAAACCTTCGACATGATCAAGATTGGCATCGCGAGCCCGGAACGCATCCGCTCGTGGTCGTTCGGCGAGATCAAGAAGCCCGAAACGATCAACTATCGCACGTTCAAGCCCGAGCGTGACGGCCTGTTCTGCGCGCGCATCTTTGGTCCGATCAAGGATTATGAGTGTCTGTGCGGCAAGTACAAGCGCATGAAATACAAGGGCATCGTCTGCGAAAAATGCGGTGTCGAAGTCACGGTGACCAAGGTTCGCCGCGAGCGCATGGGCCATATCGAGCTCGCCGCGCCCGTCGCGCACATCTGGTTCCTGAAGTCGCTGCCGTCGCGCATCGGCCTGTTGCTCGACATGCAGCTGAAGCAGCTCGAGCGCGTGCTGTATTTCGAGGCCTATATCGTCCTCGAACCCGGCCTGACGCCGCTTGAGAAGTTCCAGCTTCTGACCGAAGACGAACTGCTCGACGCGCAGGACGAATATGGCGAAGACGCCTTCTCGGCCGGCATCGGCGCCGAGGCGATCCGCGTGCTCCTCGAGAATCTCGACCTGGAGCAGGAACGCGTCGACCTGATGGAAGAGCTCGCGACCACCAAGTCGGAGCTGAAGCCCAAGAAGATCATCAAGCGCCTGAAGGTCGTGGAAAGCTTCATCGAATCGGGCAACCGTCCCGAGTGGATGATCCTGGAAGTCGTGCCGGTCATTCCGCCCGAACTGCGCCCGCTGGTGCCGCTCGACGGCGGCCGCTTCGCGACGTCGGATCTCAACGACCTGTATCGCCGCGTGATCAACCGCAACAACCGCCTGAAGCGCCTGATGGAGCTGCGCGCGCCGGACATCATCGTCCGCAACGAAAAGCGCATGCTGCAGGAAGCCGTCGACGCGCTGTTCGACAACGGTCGCCGCGGCCGCACGATCACGGGCGCCAACAAGCGTCCGCTGAAGTCGCTGTCCGACATGCTGAAGGGCAAGCAGGGCCGCTTCCGTCAGAACCTGCTCGGCAAGCGCGTCGACTATTCGGGCCGTTCGGTCATCGTGACCGGTCCGGAACTGAAGCTGCACCAGTGCGGCCTGCCGAAGAAGATGGCGCTCGAACTGTTCAAGCCGTTCATCTACGCGCGCCTTGACGCCAAGGGTCTGTCGATGACCCTGAAGCAGGCGAAGAAGTGGGTCGAAAAGGAACGCAAGGAAGTCTGGGACATCCTCGACGAAGTCATTCGCGAGCACCCGGTCCTGCTGAACCGCGCCCCGACGCTCCACCGCCTGGGCATCCAGGCGTTCGAACCCGTGCTGATCGAGGGCAAGGCGATCCAGCTGCACCCGCTGGTCTGCGCCGCGTTCAACGCCGACTTCGACGGTGACCAGATGGCCGTCCACGTTCCGCTGAGCCTCGAGGCGCAGCTGGAAGCGCGCGTGCTGATGATGTCGACCAACAACATCCTCAGCCCCGCGAACGGCAAGCCGATCATCGTTCCGTCGCAGGACATGGTGCTGGGTCTCTATTATCTGTCGCTGGAGCGCGAAGGCGAGCCGGGCGAGGGCATGCTGCTCGCCGACATGGCCGAAGTGCACCAGGCGCTGTTCACCGGTTCGGTGACGCTGCACACCAAGGTGGTGAGCCGCGTTCCGCAGACCGACGAACAGGGCAATGAATATCTGCGCCGGTTCGAAACCACCCCGGGCCGCATGCTGATCGGCGAATGCCTGCCGAAGTCGCACACCGTGCCCTTCGACGTCGTCAACCGCCTTCTGACCAAGAAGGAAATCGGCGACGTGATCGACCAGGTCTATCGCCACACGGGCCAGAAAGAGACCGTGCTGTTCGCCGACGCCATCATGGCGCTGGGCTTCCGCCACGCGTTCCGCGCCGGCATCTCGTTCGGCAAGGACGACATGATCATCCCGGCCTCGAAGGAAGGCATGGTCGACGAAACCCGCGCGCTGGTGAAGGATTTCGAGCAGCAGTATCAGGACGGCCTGATCACGCAGCAGGAAAAGTACAACAAGGCCATCGACGCCTGGTCGCAGTGCGGCGACAAGGTGGCGAACGCCATGATGGACGAAATCCGTGCGACGCCGAAGCTCGAAAACGGCCGCATGGCTCCGATCAACTCCATCTACATGATGGCGCACTCGGGTGCCCGTGGTTCGCAGGCGCAGATGAAGCAGCTCGCCGGCATGCGCGGCCTGATGGCCAAGCCGTCGGGCGAGATCATCGAAACGCCGATCATCTCGAACTTCAAGGAAGGCCTGACCGTTCTCGAGTATTTCAACTCGACCCACGGTGCCCGTAAGGGTCTGGCCGATACGGCGCTGAAGACGGCGAACTCGGGTTACCTGACCCGCCGCCTGGTCGACGTGTCGCAGGACTGCGTCGTGATCGAGGAAGATTGCGGCACCGAACGCGGCATGGAAATGCGCGCGATCATCCAGGGCGGTTCGACGATCGCCTCGCTGGGCGAGCGCATCCTGGGCCGCACGACGCTGGAAGATGTCGCCGACAAGGACGGCAACATCATCGCCCCGATCGGCACGCTGCTCGACGAAGCGACGACCGCACGGATCGAAGAGGCCGAAGTTCAGTCGGTCAAGATCCGTTCGCCGCTGGTTTGCGAAGCGACGCTGGGCGTCTGCGGCAAATGCTATGGCCGCGACCTGGCACGCGGTACGCCCGTGAACATCGGCGAAGCGGTCGGCGTCATCGCCGCCCAGTCGATCGGTGAACCCGGCACGCAGCTGACCATGCGTACGTTCCACATCGGTGGCGCGGCGCAGGTCAACGAGCAGTCGAACGTCGAGGCGATTTCGGACGGTACGATCGAATATCGCGAAATGTCGACGATCGTCGACCAGCGCGGCCGCCGTCTGGCGCTGTCGCGTTCGGGCGAAATCGCGGTCATCGACAGCGAAGGCCGCGAGCGCGCGACCCACAAGCTGCCCTATGGTGCGCAGATCATGCACAAGGACGGCGAGAAGGTGAAGAAGGGCGACCGGATTGCCGAATGGGATCCGTTCACCATGCCGCTGATCACCGAAAAGCAGGGCGTCGTGAAGTATCAGGATCTTCAGGACACGAAGACCCTGATCGAACAGGTCGACGAAGCGACGGGTATCGCCCAGCGCGTCGTGATCGAATATCGTTCGGCGGGTCGTTCGAAGAAGGAAGACCTCCAGCCGCGCCTGACCTTGCTCGACGACCAGTCGGGTGAAGCCGCGCGCTATCTGCTGGCGGTCGGCACGATGCTCTCGGTCGAGGACGGCCAGACGGTGCAGGCGGGCGACGTGCTTGCCCGCGTCAGCCGCGAAGCGTCGAAGACGCGCGACATCACCGGCGGTCTGCCGCGTGTTGCCGAGCTGTTCGAAGCGCGCATTCCGAAGGACAACAGCGTCATCGCGAAGATCAGCGGCCGCATTGAATTCGTCAAGGATTACAAGGCGAAGCGCAAGATCGCGATCGTTCCGGAAGAAGGCGATTCGATCGAGTATCTGATCCCGAAGTCGAAGGTTCTGGAAGTGCAGGAAGGCGACCAGGTCAAGCGCGGCGACGCGCTGATCAGCGGCTCGCCGAACCCGCATGACATCCTTGACGTGATGGGCGTGGAAGCGCTGGCCGAATATCTGGTCGCCGAAATCCAGGAAGTCTATCGACTGCAGGGCGTGAAGATCAACGACAAGCACATCGAGGTGATCGTTCGCCAGATGCTGCAGAAGGTCGAGATCACCGACGGCGGCGACACCACGCTGCTGCCGGGCGAACAGCTCGATTATCTGGAGATGATGGAGTATAACGCCAAGCTGCCGAAGAACGGCCGCCACGCCGAAGGTCGCCCGGTCCTGCTGGGCATCACCAAGGCGTCGCTGCAGACGCGCAGCTTCGTTTCGGCCGCGTCCTTCCAGGAGACGACCCGCGTTCTCACCGAAGCGTCGGTGCAGGGCAAGATCGACTCGCTGCAGGGCCTGAAGGAAAATGTCATCGTCGGCCGCCTGATCCCGGCGGGTACCGGCGCTGCCATGAACCGCGTCCGCGTGACCGCTTCATCGAAGGATGCCGCGCTGCGCGCCGCGATGCGCGTTGCGAGCCCGGACCTGATCGCCCCGGCGAGCGCCGCGGACGAGCATGCCGCCGAACTGGCGCAGGGCCCCGAAGCGGCGATCGGCGACGATCCGCTGGGTGCCGTCCAGGGCGAGGACTTCACGACCGACGATGTGATGGTCGAGGAACGTCCCGAAGGCGAAGGCGAGGAATAAGCCCCTCGGTCTTCGGACTGACAGAAATGAGCCTCGCCGGAGCGATCCGGCGGGGCTTTTTCTTTGCTTGGGGGTGGGATGGGGGCCTCCAAACCTCGTCATGCTGGACTTGTTTCAGCATCCATGGGCTGATCCATAATCAGGTGCTGTGCCGAAGGATGCGGCAGGTCATGGACCCTGAAACAAGTTCAGGGTGACGAAAGAAGAGATGTCATCTTCGGGTCGCCAAACTGACCTGGCTTCCCACATTTTCGTCACCCCGGACTTGATCCGGGGTCCATGCTTCGGCCGCTGTTATGGATCCAGGATCAAGTCCGGGATGACGAGGAAGCAATCCTCCCTGTGGCCGCCCTCGACGGCAGGCGCTCCACACGCCCCCCGGCGCCAGCGCTCCCCTGCGATCCCCGGCGAAGGCCGGGGCCCAGAGCGTAACCACGCAGCGCCGGCTTCCTAACGCCCTGGACCCCCGGCCTTCGCCGGGGATCACGGAGGGGCGCGACGGGCAGCGGACGCCCGAAAAGGGTGGAGAGCGGAGTTTACTCCATTCCAAAGTTCAGGAAAGTTCAGCCCTGTGCGCTCCCCGATCTGAACCACGCAATGTGGTGGGCGCGCGCAGTCGTGAGGAGGCCGACGGGGACCGCATTTGTTCACTGAATGAAAGAGCCGGGATCGGTGCTGACATAGCCGGATATTGTAGGAAAGGCCTTTTTCCGAGGGCGCCGGCGGGTTTGGGGTGAGGAGCCGTCTTTCAAACCTCGTCATGCTGAACTCGTTTCAGCATCCATGGCCTGAGCTATAATTGCGCGCGGTGCCGAAGGGTGTGGCTGGTCATGGCCCCTGAAACAAGTTCGGGGTGACGAAAGAAGAGATGTCATCTTCCGGTTGGTTGCGGACCTTGCTCCCCGCACCACCGTCATCCCGGGCTTGACCCGGGATCCGCCTTTTACTTCAGGACAGGCGATCTTGCATCAAATCCGGGGTGGCGACGGCACGAATATTCGTTCGCGGGCCGCCGGTGAAACGGCCGGGCGTGGGCTTTGCTCGGTTTGGCGCGATTCTGGTTAATCTGTCCGTTAAGCAGAAGACGGGCCGGGATCTATCGCGGGGTAGATGAGTAGAGCGGCTGTGCCCCCTCAAATTCCATCGCTTTGGATCCGCGGACGCATGAAACGGCGTTTGTGCGATGCTGCCTGCTCGGCCCGCCGCACGAAGCGCCCGAATGACTGGCATCGCGGTCGCGATGGCCGGGTCATTCCGGCACCGAAACGGGCGATGGGAGGCGGTGGGGGCGGCTCATTGAAGGAGTAGCGTATGGGTGCCGTTTCCAAAAATCACAGAATCCTGCTGTCGCTGGCGATGCTCGCCGCGCCGGCGACCGTCAGCCTCGCCGCGCAGCCGCAGGACGCGCAAGAAGGCGAAGTCATGACTACCGTATATGGCCAGCGCGTGCCCGACGCGTCGGAACTGACCAAGGGGCCGCAGGTCGAGGGCATCATCTCCGCACGCAGCGGCGACCGGGTGCAGATCACGACCGCCGATGGCTCGAACACGACCGTCACTATCAGCGAGACCACCCGGATTAAGTCCAGCGGCGGTTTCCTGGGCCTGAACAGCAACAAGCTGGCCGCCAACTCGCTGCTCAACGGCCTGCCGGTCACCGTCGACACGTTGCAGTGGGAAGGCGGACTGGTGGCCAACCAGGTCGTTCTCAAGAACAAGGACCTAAAGACCGCGACGATGATCCGCACGGGCACCGATCAGCGCTTTGCCGAACAGACCGCGGCAACCGAAGCGCTGCGCGGCCGCATGGGTGACATCGACCAGTATAATGTCAAAAGCACGACGAACGTGAACTTCGACACCGGCAAGGCGGTATTGTCGGAGCAGGCGAAGGCCGATCTGTGCGCCGCGGCGTCGACGGCCGAGGGCATGGACAACGCGCTGTTGCTGGTGGTCGGCTACACCGATTCCACCGGAAGCCAGGAATTGAACCAGGAGCTCAGCGAAAAGCGGGCCGGACGCGTCGTCAATTATCTTCAGCAGGCGTGCGGCTGGAAGCCCTATCGTATGCTGACCCCCACCGGGATGGCCGAAGCCGACCCGGCGGCAAGCAACGACACCCCCGACGGCAAGGCGCAGAACCGCCGCGTCGCGGTGAACGTCCTGGTCAGCAAGGGCCTCGACGGACTGTAAGATATCGGGGTGGGCGTGTCGCTCACCCCGGCATTTTCGGGCGGCGGGACGACGGTCGCCACGCCCGTGAAAAAGGCCCACCGGAAGACCGGCGGGCCCTTGATCGTGGAAATAGGCGGGCCGGTGCGACTGCGCTTTTAAAGCGTCCGGCCCGGGCTGCCCTAGGGCGCGAGGATCGCGACGGCGAGGTACAGCAGCAGAGGCAGGCCAAAGCCCAGCAGCGTCAGGGCGACAAAGGCGACGCGCGTCCACAAGACGTCGAAGCCGAACTGGTCTGCCATCCCGGCGCACACGCCGAAGATCATGCCGTCGCGACGATTCTTGCGAAAACCCTGTTTCATTTCTTTCCTTTCCATCCCGGCCATCGGGCCGGCGTTGTTGGTAGCTAGCGGCGGCTGGTCAGATGACCAGCCGGCCGAGTTCCGCACCGTTCGGGCCAATCGCGGCCAGGAACATGATCGAGCAGTAAAGCGAGGCGACCGCGGCGATCGCGTAGCTCTTGAGCGACTGGGCATTGAAGTGGGCCATTTTCGTTTCCTTTTTTATTCCTCCATCGGACCATCCGGTGGATGCCCATAGTAATGCAGGAGGCGTGCCAATTTCATTCATTGGCGGTTAACGGGGGTTTTTTGGTTTCAGAAATTATATTTCAACGGGTATTTTGCGGCAGAGTGGTGAAAATCCCCAATGATGGGAAAATTTTCAATGGAACTTTCTGCGCCGCGCCCGCATCTGCCCGGGGAAGGCGATAAAGCGGGTGCGAGCAAGGGTGTGGGCTGGCGTCGCTCCCGAGGGTGCGGTAGCGCAATCGGGCATGACGCTGACCCGCCTCTCGCTGACCGATTTTCGCAATCACGCCGGCGCCGACATGGCGGCGGGACCGGGGCTGGTCGCGCTTCACGGCGACAATGGCGCGGGCAAGACGAATATATTGGAGGCGATTTCGCTGCTCGCGCCGGGGCGCGGGCTGCGGCGCGCGGCGCTGTCCGACATGGTGCGCGACGGGGCCGGCGGCGGCTTTGCGATCTTTGCCGAGGTGCAGGCCGATATGCAGGAGGGCGCCGACCTGCCGCCCGTTGCGCTGGGAACGGGGATCGAGCCCGCGCATCCGGGGCGGCGCATCGTGCGGATCAACGGCGCGTCGGCGGCGGCGGCCTCGCTCGGCGAATGGATCGCGGTGCTGTGGCTGACGCCGGCGATGGACCGGCTGTTCGTCGAGACCGCGGGGAACCGGCGACGCTTTCTGGATCGGCTGGTCCTGGCGCTCGACCCGCGCCATGCGCAGCACAGCAATCGCTACGAGGCGGCGTTGCGCGCGCGGGGGAAGCTGTTGGCCGACATCGCGGGCGCCGACCAGCAATGGCTGGCCAGCCTGGAGGCGCAGCTCGCCGAACATGGCGCCGCGATGGACGCGGCGCGCCAGCGGACGCTCGCGGCGCTATCGGCCGAGCTGGCGGAGCAGCCCGACGCGCCCTTTGCCCGCCCGCTGCTGACGCTGGTCGACAGCGATGGCGTGCCGCGTGCGGCGGTGCACGACGTCGAAGGTCTGAAGGCGCTGTTCGCATCGCGTCGCCGGATCGACACCGCCGCGGGCCGCGCGACCGCGGGGCCGCACCGCGACGACCTGTCCGCCGTCCATGCCGCGACGGGGCGCTCGGCCGCGCGCTGCTCGACCGGCGAGCAGAAGGCGATGCTGCTGTCGCTGGTCCTGGCGCACAGCGATTGCGTCGCGCGCGCGCGCGGGCAGCGCCCGGTGCTGTTGCTGGACGAGGTCGCGGCGCACCTGGACCCGTCGCGCCGCACCGCGCTTTACGAGCGGCTGGCGGCGCAGGGCGGGCAGGCGTGGCTTACGGGGACCGAGGCGGCGCTGTTCGGCGACATGCCGGGGCCGGTAACGCGCTTTCGCATCGCCGGCGGACGGATCGCGGCGGGCTGACGGGCACGGGGTTCGGCCGGAGCGGGGGCTCAGTCCTTCGGCTTGAGCGTGACCCAGATGCTGATCGGTGCGGAGAATTTGCCCGGCGCCGGCTTGCCGACGTCGATCCGCTCGGCAGTGACGAGCTCGCCGGTCTCCAGCGTAAAGCTGGCCCACGGTTTCGGCATGCGGCCGAAGCTCATCTTCTGGAGCGGCTGGCCGGTGGTCGTGTTCATGATCGTTGCGATAATACCCATGCGCGGCCGGTAGCGAGTGGGCGGCGATTCTGTCCACCCCCCCCAAGGCCGACGCCTCAGAGAATTTCGCGCACCAGCTCCTGCGGGCGGCAATAGCGGACGCCCTTTTCGGTCTCGACGAAGGGGCGGTCGACGTATGCGGGATTTTCGACCATCGCCGCGAGGGTCGCCTCTTCGCCGGCTTCGGGCAGGCCGCGTTCCTCGGCATCGGTGCCGCGCAGGCGCAGGGCGTCGCGGACCGTCAGACCGGCGTCCCTGAAGAGCTGACGCAGCTTTTCCGCGGTGTAGGGAGTCTTGAGATATTGAACGACCTCCACCTCCACGCCCGGGGTTTCTTCGAGAATCGCCAATGTCTTGCGCGAGGTGCCGCAGGCGGGGTTGTGCCAGATGGTTGCCTTCATGCCTCCGCCCTAACGAGACCTTACAGCAGCGTAAACCCGCTATTCATGGCATATATGGCACATCTTCCCGCATGAAGGGGAACCACCAGCTTGCCTTTCGCGGCCGGTACACGACTTATAGAAGTCGAGGGACCGCCAGAGGCGGCCATTGCGGGGTTGCTGAGTAAGTGAATGAATTGATCGATCGCAGAGCGATGCTGGCGGCAATTGCGGGCGCGGGTGCGCTGACGGCGACGTCGGCGCGCGCCACACAATTGCTGCCCGAATGGGCCCAGCCGTCCGCGCCGGGCCCGGCGCCTATCCCGACGCCGGTGCAGGCACCCGTCGACTATCTGGCCGTCGCGCGAAAGCAGCTTGCGCTGCAGACACGCAATATCCACCAGAGCGACCGCGTCGGCATCGTCGACTTCGGCCTGCCGTCATCGCGCCCGCGCTTCGCGCTGGTCGACATGGTCGCGGGCAAGATCGACATGTTCCCGGTGACGCACGGCCGCGGGTCGGACCCGCAGCATGACGGCTGGCTCAAGCGCTTTTCGAACGCGCCGGGCTCGCTTGCCTCGTCGCGCGGCGCCTATCGCACCAGCGATTATTATTGGGGCGCGAACGGATCGTCGATGCGGCTCGCGGGGCTGGAAGCCGACAATAATAATGCCGACATGCGCGCGATCGTCGTGCACGGCGCCTGGTACGCCGACCCGTCGCTGATCGCGACGCAGGGCAAGCTGGGACGCAGCGAGGGCTGCTTCGTCTTTGGCGAAGAGCTGTTGCCGATGATCCTCTACAAGCTGGGGCCGGGCCGCCTGCTGTTCGCCGACAAGCTGAGCGTGCCGCCGCCGGCGCCGACGTTCCAGATGCCCGACGGACCGCTGCCCGGCACGGAAAATATGATCCGCACGAGCGCGAACGGCACGATCCCGAAGACTGCCGACTGATCGGCTGCGCCCGCCACGGCGGGCGGGCACGCCTATCTCATTTCATTTGGTTGCCCCGGACTTGATCCGGGGCCCGGTCCAGCCTTGTTCCGCGGACCCCGGATCACGTCCGGGATCACGCGGAGAGGCGGCGGGCGTTTATATTATTGTCCGCCCGTCGTCGTCGATGTGCCGATCGTCGGCACCACGGCCGGCGGGTTGGGCGAAATCTGGACCGCCGCGGCGCGGCCGGGCTTGGCGAAGCTCGCCACCACCGGCGCATCGCGGCCATAGATATCGGCCAGCTTGCTGACGCCCTTGCCCGATGCGGTCGGGATCACCGTCCAATAGGCGACATAGACGGGGAAGGGCTGTTCGAAGGTGAATTTGGTGGTCTTGCCGCTGGCGATCGCCTCGCCGAATTCCTCGGGGCTACGACCGGCGAAATAGACCGCCATCAAGCCCGAGAAGTGCAGCGCGCGCTCGGTACGGATACAGCCGTGGCTGAAGGCGCGTGCCGTCGCGTTGAACGCAGCCTTCGACGGCGTGTCGTGCAGATAGATGGCGTGCGGGTTCAGCATCTCCATCTTCATCACGCCCAGCGCATTGTTCGCGCCGGGCTGCTGCACGACCGACAGCGTCTTGCCGCTGCCCGTCCAGGTATAGCCCTGCGCGCGTGCCGATGCGGGGTTGCGCGCGATCGTCGCGCCGATGCCCTCTGCAATGATGCTCTTGGGCAGCGTCCAGGTCGGGTTGACGATGATGCCGGTCGCCATCGGGTTGAGCTGCGGCGTCGGGGTCGCCGCCTTGCCGACCACGGCCTTGTGCGTCGCGATGGTCGTGCCGTCGTGGATGACGCGGGTCAGATATTCGGGAACATTGCTGACGACATAGCGGTCGCCGAGGTCGCGCGGCATCCAGCGCCAGCGTTCCATGTTCACGCGGATCGCGTTGGCATCGACCGGGGTCTTGGTCGATTTGAGCGCCGCCTTCAGCACCGCGAAATTGGGGTGGACCGGATCGAGGCCCACCAGGGCTTCCGGGATCGTTCCCGATACCAGCGCCGAGGTCAGCAGCGCGATCAGCGGCGTCGTCTGCGCATCGCTGTCGGTCATGAACCACTGCTTGCGCGCCGCATTGGGCGTGCGGCCGTCGCGCAGGTGTGTGGCGACGAGCAGGAAGCTGTCGGTCGCGACCTTGTCGAGCAAGATCTGGTTGCCGCTGTCGATCGCGGCCTGCAGCCCCTGGGGGTTATAGTCGGCGGAAAACAGTCCTTCGTCGCCGATATTCTTGATGAAGGTCAGCAGCGCCCTGGCGTTCGCGGCCGACCAGCTCGGCAGATTGGCCTCCGCCACCGTCTCCACGACCGGGGTATCGTCCTTCACCTTGTCGGGTTGCAGGACGACCGAGTCTTCCTTGACGCTGGTGGTTTGCGCCAGCGCAGGGGTCGCTGCGATGGTCAGGGAGAGGGTCAGGGGGAGCAATAGCGCCGCAGTGGGGCGCAGCGAGAGGGGAGTATTTTTGGCCATGGTTAAAGCCCATAGCCAAAAAATCCCCCCAGTTAAAGTGAGCTGGGGCACAGGTCGGCGCGTTCGCGCGATCGTCATCCCGGACGTGATCCGGGGTGCGTGCCGCGCGGCCGTAGTGGATGCCGGATCAGTCCCGCATGGCGGGAACGGCGGGGTCAGGCCGCGCCGCCCTCATCCTGTTTTGCCAACCATTCCTCGAGCCACTTGATCGTATAATCGCCGTGGATGACGTCGGGATCGGCGAGCAGCGCCTGATGCAGCGGGATGTTCGTCTTGACCCCGCCGATCACCATTTCCTCGAGCGCGCGGCGCATCCGCATCATGCAGCTTTCGCGCGTGCGGCCATAGACGATCAGCTTGCCGATCATGCTGTCGTAATAGGGCGGGATCGAATAGCCGGCGTAAAGCCCGCTATCGACGCGCACATGCATGCCGCCCGCCGCGTGATAGCTCGTCACCTTGCCCGGCGAGGGAAGGAAGCTGCGCGGATCCTCGGCATTGATGCGGCATTCCATCGAATGGCCCCGGAATTCCAAGTCTTCCTGCTTGACCGACAGGCCCGCGCCGCCCGCGATGCGGATCTGTTCGCGGACAAGGTCGAAGCCGGTGATCATTTCGGTCACCGGATGTTCGACCTGGATGCGCGTGTTCATCTCGATGAAGAAGAACTCGCCATTTTCCCACAGGAACTCGATCGTGCCGGCGCCGCGATAGCTCATTGCCGCCATCGCGTCGGCGCAGACCTTGCCCATGCGGGCGCGCTCTTCGGCCGAGATGATCGGCGAGGGCGCTTCCTCGAGCACCTTCTGGTGGCGGCGCTGGAGCGAGCAGTCGCGCTCGCCCAGATGGATGGCGTTGCCGTTGCCGTCGCCGAACACCTGGAATTCGATGTGGCGCGGATTGCCCAGATATTTTTCCATATAGACGGTCGGATCGCCGAACGCCGCCGCCGCCTCGCTCGATGCCTGGCCCATCAGGCTTTCGAGGCTGTCCTCGTCGGGCACGACCTTCATGCCGCGCCCGCCGCCGCCCGACGCCGCCTTGATCAGCACCGGATAGCCGATCTCGCGCGCGAGCCTTTTCGTTTCCTCGCCATAGGTGACGGCGCCCGGCGAGCCGGGAACCACCGGAAGGCCGAGCGCGACCGCGGTCCGCTTGGCCTCGACCTTGTCGCCCATCGTGCGGATATGTTCGGGCTTCGGCCCGACGAAGATCATGTCATGCGCTTCGATGATCTCGGCGAAACGCTCGTTCTCCGACAGGAAGCCATAGCCGGGATGGATCGCGTCGGCGCCGGTGATCTCCGCCGCCGAGATGATGGCGGGAATGTTGAGATAGCTGTCCTTCGCCGCGGGCGGACCGATGCAGACGGCTTCGTCGGCAAGGCGCACATGCATGGCGTCGGTATCGGCGGTCGAATGGACCGCGACGGTCCGGATGCCCATTTCATGGCACGCGCGGTGGATGCGCAGCGCAATCTCGCCGCGGTTGGCGATCAGCAGCTTTTCGATGGCCATGAGTGGCGCCTCAGCCGATGGTGAACAGCGGCTGGTCGAATTCGACCGGCTGGCTGTTCTCGACATGCACGGCCTTCAGCGTGCCGGCGGCGGGCGCGGTGATGGGGTTCATCACCTTCATCGCCTCGATGATCAGGATGGTGTCGCCGGCCTTCACGGCCGATCCGACAGCGGCGAAATTCGGCGCGCTCGGCTCGGGGGCCAGATAGACGGTGCCGACCATCGGCGACTTCACGGCATCGGCGAACGTATCGGCGGCGGGTGCGGCGGCAGGCGCCGCAGCAGGGGCGGCCGGAGCGGCGGCGGGAGCCGCGACCGGAGCGGGCGCATAAGCGATGGGCGCAGCGGCGGCGGTCAGCGTGCGCGCGACGCGGACCTTGCGCTCGCCATCCTCGACCTCGATTTCCGAAAGCTGCGTGTCGTCGAGCAGTTCCGCCAACGCGCGGACGAAAGCCGGATCGATATTGATGCCATGCTCTTTATGGTCACCCATGAGTGTAGTTCCTGTTCTTTACGGTGCCGTCGTTGCGGCGCCCTGACCCCGTGTTTTGATGGCGCCCTCTTGTCAGAGTCGGGCCGCCGCGTCCAGCGCGAGCGTATAGCTGTTCGCGCCATGCCCTGCAAAATGTGCCGCTGCCGCCATGCCGACATAGCTGATGTGGCGAAATTCCTCGCGCTTCATCGGGTCCGACAGATGTACCTCGATCACCGGGACCCTGATCGACTTGATCGCGTCGTGGATCGCGATGGACGTGTGGGTATAGCCGCCGGCGTTCAGCAGCACCGCCTTCGCGCCCGCGACATAGGCCTCGTGCAGCCAGTCGATCAGCACGCCCTCATGGTTGGTCTGGCGGCATTCCAGGCGGAGGCCCAGTTCGGCGGCCTGCGCCTCCAGCCGCGCATGAATGTCGTTCAGCGTATCGTGGCCGTAAATCTCCGGCTCACGCGTGCCGAGCAGGTTGAGGTTCGGGCCGCTCAGGACATAAACGGTTGGCAGATCGGACAAGCTGAGGTCTTTCGGTTGCTACGCGATGCGCTCCCCCTATATGGGCTGCTCGGCAAAAGGCAAAGCGAGGCGGATTTTCGTGATCTCTGTGACCCTCAACGGCGAACCCCGGCAGGTGCGCGAAGGCAGCATCGCCGATCTTGTCGCGTCGCTGGGGCTCGACGTGAAAAAGGTCGCGGTCGAGCGCAACCGCGAGATCGTGCCGCGCTCGACGCTTGCCGACGTCACGCTCGCCGAGGGCGATGCACTGGAAATCGTTCATTTCGTAGGAGGCGGTTGTTGACCGATACTTGGAGCGTTGCCGGCCGGACTTTCACGTCGCGGCTGATCGTCGGGACCGGCAAGTACAAGGATTTCGAGCAGAATGCCGCCGCAGTCGAGGCGTCGGGGGCGGAGATCGTCACCGTCGCGGTGCGCCGCGTCAACGTGTCGGACCCGACGGCGCCGATGCTGACCGACTTCATCGATCCCAAGAAGATCACCTATCTGCCGAACACCGCGGGCTGCTTCAACGCCGATGACGCGATCCGCACGCTGCGCCTCGCGCGCGAGGCCGGCGGCTGGGACCTGGTGAAGCTGGAGGTGCTGGGCGAGGCAAAGACGCTGTATCCCAACATGCGCGAGACGCTGGAAGCGACCGAAGTGCTGGCCAAGGAAGGCTTCCTGCCGATGGTCTATTGCGTCGACGACCCGATCGCGGCGAAGCAGCTGGAGGATGCGGGCGCGGTCGCGGTCATGCCGCTGGGCGCGCCGATCGGATCGGGGCTGGGCATCCAGAACCGCGTCACCATCCGCCTGATCGTCGAGGGCGCCTCGGTGCCCGTGCTGGTCGATGCCGGGGTCGGCACCGCCAGCGACGCCGCGGTGGCGATGGAACTCGGCTGCGACGGCGTGCTGATGAACACCGCGATCGCCGAGGCGAAGGACCCCATCCGCATGGCCCGCGCGATGAGGCTCGCGGTCGAGGGCGGGCGCGACGCCTATCTGGCCGGCCGCATGGGCCAGCGCCGCTACGCCGACCCGTCGAGCCCGCTCGCCGGCCTGATCTGACCCGGCGAGCGCGCGGACTCTTTCGCCGTTTACGGCACCCGCTTTACCGGCGGTGGCGTCCAGCGACCGTCGGTCGCCGCGCGTTGCGGAAGATAGAGACGCAGGTTCATCGTGAACGGGCCGGTCGGTGCGGGCAGCCAATTGGCCTCCTTTGCCGCGCCGGGCGATGCGTTCTGGATATAGAGGTCGAGCGAGCCGTCGGTGTTGAAGACCAGCTTGTCGCGGTCGCCGATCGCGAAACGATCGATCGGGTTGGCGACGAAGAACTGATCCTCGCCATACATGGTCAGCGACCAGAAGGCGTCGGCGGGCGGGATCTGGTCCTTTTCGAAATGCAGGACATAGTTCGACGCGCCGGTCAGCGGCTTGCCGTCGCCGTCGAACGGGGCCATCGGATAGATCGCCTCTTCGGGCGGCAGCGCGCCGAGCCCGGCGAAGCCGATGAAGGCGCGCGCCAGATAGTCATTGCCATAGACGCCGACCGTGCTGCCGATCGCGCCCCAGCCGTTCCGTGTGATCGGCAGCGCCTTTCGGCGCGCGACGATCCGCTGATAGGCGTCGGCGGCGGCGCGGGTCAGGCCGCGCTGCACCGCGGGGTCGGCCTTCGCCAGGTCGAAGGCCTGCCCGGGGACCAGCCCGATGCGCTCCATGCGCAGCAAGATCGCATAATCGCTCGCGTGCGGGGGATTGCGCTTCATCAGGTCGGCAAAGGAAGCGAAGAAAGCGCCCGGCGCCATCTGCGCGACCTGCTGTACCGGCGGCGTCTTCATGTCGACCGAGGCGTCGGGCGTCGGCGCGGCGGCCGCGGCGTCGGGCTTGCCCCAGCGCGACAGCGGGGTCGCCTTCAACCCGGCTTGCAGCATGTGGATATGATCATAATCGGCGGCGCCGTTGGTCTGGATGCGGCCGATGATCCATCCCATGTCGGTCGGACTGCGCACCATCCGCATCCCCTTTGGCAGCGTGCCGTTCCAATGCGGGCCGACGATCGCGGCGGTGCCGCCGTCATTGCCCGTCGTGCGCGTGCCCAGCGTCGCGAAGACGTCGGTCCACATGTCCATCAGCGGGATCACATGATAGCGGCCCTGCGTGTTCGGTAGCGTCAGGACCAGCGGCTCCTTGCCGACGTCGAACCATAGCGAGGAATAGAGGGTATCGGCGTTGGGCCGAACGACATCCTTGAAGCTGGCGTCGGGATAGGCCTTCATATGCGCGAAATGATTGACCGGCGCGCGCATCCGGCCGGGAGCGCCGGTGTTGGTCGAGACCCGTCGCGTCGTTTCCATCAGGACGAGCGGATAGGCGTAGGTATAGGCCTCTATCCCGATCATATAGGCTTCGTCCTCGGTCACCGGGGCCGCGCTGGCGGCGCCGGAGAGGAAGGCGGTGGCGAGCGCCACCAGGGCAAGCAGACTCTTCATCGGATGGACTCCCGAACGGATGATCGCCGCCCGTTAGCGGCCGCCGCGCCGCGGGTCTGTCATCCTGCCGACAATCTGCTGGGAATCTTGCGGCCGGCGCTTAAGGTTCTGGCGGCCGAAGGGCATTAGGGGAGGAGGCGATGGCGACAAGGTCGCATGCATGGTCGCGCGACGAGCGCCTGGCGGTCCTGCGCCGCTGCCCGCTTTTTGCCCCCTGGCCCGAGGCGCGACTGGCCGATCTCGCGGCGATCGCGCGCGTCGAACATTATCCACGCGGCACCGAAATCTATGCGCACGAACCCGAAAGGCGCGAGGCCTTCGTCATCGCGTCGGGGGAGGTCGAGGTCAGCCGGGGTTCGGCGGCGGGCAAGAAATTCGTGCTGGGGATCAACGGGCCGTGCGAAATATTGGCGATCGTCCGGCTGCTCGAGGCGCCGCCGATCCACTATGACTATCGCGCCTATGAGGACAGCGTGCTGTTGCATCTGCCGACGCGTGACCTGACCGCGATCCTTGATGCCGATCCCATTCTGTGGCGCGACATCGCGCTGTTGATGTGCGCGCGGCATGGCGACAGCCTGCGCCTGCTCAACGATCATAATCTGGGTTCGCTCGATCAGCGGATGGCGGTGACGCTTGCCGATCTGGCGCGGATCCACGGCATCGCGGGGGAGAATGGGACCGAGCTTGGCCTGCGCCTGCCGCAGGAACAGCTGGGCGCGATGCTGGGCGTGACGCGGCAAAGCGTGAACAAGCTGCTGCGCGGGTTCGAGGATGCGGGGCTGATTGCCGTCGACTATAATCGCATCACGATCCGCAATCCGGCCGCGCTCGACCTGATTGCCGCGCGCCAGGACTGACCGCCCTCCCGATTGTCCTTTGTTCGGAACGTTTTGTCCGACGTCGCGGGAACATGCGCGTGGCCGGTTCGTTTCTTCTTCACGAGGCTGCTCCCCCGCCTCGACGAGCAAGGAGAACCCCCGTGGGTGAACTGAAAGACAAATCCAAGGGCCTCGCCAATGAGGCCGCCGGCAATGTGAAGCAGGCGATCGGCAAGGCGACCGACAACGAACGTCTCCGCGCCGAAGGCGCCGCGCAGGAGCGCAAGGGCGAAGCCCAGAATCTGAAGGGCAAGATCGCCGGCGCGTTGGGCGACAAGATCTGACGATAGTGCATCGTCACGCATGAGAAAGGCCCCGGGGTTCCCTCTCCCCGGGGCCTTTTCACTTTGTTCGGTTGTGAAGGCTTATTTGCCGCCTGACGCCACCAGGTCGACGTCGGTCATGCCGCCGTCGCGGCGCAGCATGACGACATAGGCGAGATCGCCCTTCGTGCCGCCCAGCATATGTTCGTTGCCGCGGACGCGGTGGTCGCTGGTGTAGCCCGCGCGGGTCGCCATCGTGTGATAATAGTCGAGCACCGCCTGCATCGACGCCGCGGTCTGGAAATTGACGACACGGATGTTGCACTTGCCGCCGGCGACGCCCGCCGCTTCGCGCAGCGTCGCGCGCGGATAGATTTTGAACGCATCGGGCAGGCGATCGGCCCAGGCGTTGCCATAGGTCAGCTTGGCATCGCAGCTGCCCTTTTGCTGGTCGCGCGCCAGCGCGCCGATCGTCGCCGGACGCTTCGCCTCGCAATCCTTGCCGCAATTTTCCTCGAAGGGCAGTGCCTTGGGCGCGGTCAGCAGCTTGCCGGCAGCCTGCGCAGCGGCGGCTTCGGCAACCGTCGCGGCCTTGCCGCCCGCGACGCCGGGTACGCCGCCGTCGACGGGCTTGTTGCCCGGAGCGGCCGCATTCTTGTTGGCCTGACCGGTCAGCTTGGGGTCGACCATGATCTTGTCTTCGAGCGCGCCCTTGACCGCCGGGTCGGCATTGGTCAGTCCGTCGTCCAGCGGCGCAAGATCGGCCTTGGCGTCAGGATTGTCGCGGCAACCCGCAAGCGGCGCCGTTGCGATCAGCAAGCCAGCGACCAGCCATTTTCCCCGCACGATCATAGCTAACACTCCCTTAATATCACCCAGGGAATGCCCGATCCTGGTTAAAAAGGCCCAAATAAAATGCGTTAACGGGTAAGACTTTGTTAGCCGAAAACTGTGCCGGAGCGAGACGGAATCAGGCCGGGCGCGGTGCGGATGAGGCGCGATGTCTCCACCGCCGCCTGCCGATGGATCACCGCCTGGCGATAGACAGGGTCGGTCACCATTTCCATGAACGCGCCGCTGTTCGGATATTCGGCGACGAACATCGCGTCCCATTTTTCTTCGGCCGGGCCGATCAGCAGCGCCTCCATCGACCCGCGCCAGACGATGCTGCCGCCGACCCGCTGGAACACCGGGCCGCTGTCGGCGCCATAGTTGGCATAGGCTTCTGCCCCGGTGAGGTCCGCGCCCGCCAGCGGATGATCGGCGGGATAGGTCGCCTTTTCCTTGAAGCGGACGAGGTTGAGCATGTGGATCTTGGTATCGCGCGGCAGCGCCTTGAAGGCATCGAACTGCGCGCGTTCGGGGTCGACATGGGTGTCGCTCATGGCCGGAACTCCTTCCGCTTGACGCGCCATGCGTCGGCGCTTTGCGTCCATGCGTCGACCGGCGCGTCCTGGAACGGGGCGGGGAGGCGCGAGGGGCCGCTGTTCGTCGCGCCCAGCCGCCGGGCAAGCGCCTGCGACCGGACGTTGTCGGGGTCGATCGTGTGCATCAGCTCGGACCATTTCAGGAATTCGACGGCAAAGTCGCATGCGGCGACCGCGGCCTCGAAGGCATAGCCCTTTCCGGCGAACTGCGCGCGCACGCCATAGGCAATCTCCGGCGCTGGCCAGCCATCGGGTTCCCAGGGGCCGACCCGGCCGACCCACTCGCCGCTGTCGCGCTCGATCACCGAGAACATCGAAAATCCGCGAATGTGCCACGCACCGGCTAGCGTGCACCACAGCCGCCACGCCTGCGAGCGCGGGCAGTGTCCGCCGATGAAGCGCATCGTCTCTTCTTCGGCGCACATGCCGGCGAAGCCGTCGAAATCCTCCGCGGCGGGGGGACGCAATATCAGCCGCTCGGTCACGAGCAGTGGGCCGTTCAGCATATCATCTCTCCCGCAGCGTTCAGGCGATGCTTCTGCGGGAAGTGTCCGGGCGGGGCAAGCCGGATATGGCTGGGCCGGATATGGTTGAGGGCACCGGTGGTTAGACCGGCGCCCTCGCCATCACATGGTGCAGGTGGAGGGGTCTCGAACCCACACCTGCGACGGTTTCCTATCGCTTAGCGGCAGCGATATTTGTCGCGATCGATCTCGCGGCCGAGCAGCGCGCCACCCGCGGCGCCGAGCACGGTGCCGAGCAGCTTGTCGCCATTGCCGGCAATCTCGTGGCCCGCGAGGCCGCCGACCGCGCCGCCGATCAGCAGGCCGGTCGTGCCATTATCCTTCTTGCAGTGATAACGGCCGTCATTGCCGCGCCAGATGCGCGTGTTGTTGTTGATGCGCTGGTCGCGCGAGGCGTAATAGCGGCGGTCCTTCTTCTTGCGATAGAAGTTCGCGCTGTCGTCCGACTTGCTATAGCCCTGCGTTGGGGCGGCGGCCGAGATGCCGGCATAGGCCGGGGCCGTACCGACAACGCTCGCCGCGACGAAAACTCCCATCAGGCTTTTGGTCAGAGTGTTCATTTCAAATCCTTTCCTGGTTTCGACGCCTCATCCCGTGCGGGACCGGGCGCTTCGAAGGAGAAAACGAGCCGTGACCGGAAGCCGTTGCATGAACCTTAGGCAACACGATGAGCCGAGCTTATGTGTCGACGAACCGAAAGGCTCTTGAAGGACAATCGCGGGCATGCGACATGATGGCCATGCTCAACATCGCATCGATCCTGATCGGCGTCGTCGCGCTGGTTCTGGCCATTATCGCCTTTATCCCCCCGCTCGGCGCCGCGAACTGGATCATCATTCCGATCGCGGTCGTCGGCCTGGCGCTCGGCGCCATGTCGAACCGCACGGCCGGACGAAACCTGAATATTGTCGTCATCGTCATCGGCGTCGTTCGCCTGATGCTCGGCGGCGGCTTCATCTGATCGGGGCGACGGCGCGATCATGACAAAGACAGCGGCTCCCGCGGGAAGCAATCAGGGCGGGCTGCCCTATGCACTGGCCGCCTATGGCATCTGGGGTTTCGTTCCGCTTTTCTTCAAGCTGCTGTCGACCGTGCCGCCGGTCGAGGTACTGGCGCAGCGGATCGTGTGGTCGCTGCCGCTATGCTTCCTCATCATGGCGTTCCGGCGCCAGATCGGCGATTATCTGGCCGCGCTTCGCGACTGGCGCGTCCTGCGGATGCTGTTCGTCAGCGCGGTGCTGATCGCGATCAACTGGCTGGTCTATATCTATTCGATCTTCACCGACCATGTGCTGGCGGCCAGCCTGGGCTATTATCTCAACCCGCTGGTCAATGTGATGCTGGGGATGATCTTTCTCGGCGAACGGCTGTCGCGGCTGCAGGTCGTGGCGGTCGCGATCGCGGGCGTCGGGGTCGCGATCCTGCTGGCGGGCGCGCTCGACACGCTGTGGATCAGCCTGACGCTGGCGTTCAGTTTCGGCATCTATGGCCTGATCCGCAAGGTCGTGCCGGTCGGCTCGCTGCCGGGCCTGGCGATCGAGACGACGGTGCTGCTGCCCGCCGCGCTGGCGGCTGCCGCCTGGTATCTGTGGATCGCCGACGGGCGCGGTTTCGGATCGGATATGTCCACCAGCCTGTTGCTGGCGGCGGGCGGGATCGTGACGGCGGTGCCGTTGCTGCTGTTCGCGACCGCCGCGCGCAAGATGAGCTATGCCGCGCTCGGCTTCGTCCAGTATCTAGCGCCGACGCTGCAATTCCTGCTCAGCCTGTTCATTTTCGACGAGCCGCTGAAGCCGGCGCAGCTTGCCTGTTTCCTGCTCATCTGGACGAGCATCGCGGTGTTCAGTTTCGACATGTGGCGCAAGATGCGCGCCGACCGGATGATCGAGATCGCCTGACGCCGCGGGGCAGGGCGCCTGTCTTAGACGATCCGCCAGCCCAGCGTTTCGCCGGCGTGGAACGGAACGACCTCGCCGATCGTGGCCGGCACGACGGTCTCGCCGCGTTCCAGCGTGATCGTGCCGCCGTTCAGGGGCAGGCCATAGAAATTCGGGCCATGCTCGCTGGCGAAACCCTCGAACTTGTCGAGCGCGCCTTCCTGATCGAACACCGCGATATAGGATTCCAGCGCATAGGGCGCGTTGAAGATGCCGGCGCAGCCGCAGGCGGCTTCCTTCGTGTGCACCGCGTGCGGCGCGCTGTCGGTGCCGAGGAAGAATTTGGGCGAGCCCGACACGGCCGCGGCGCGCACCGCCAGCCGGTGCTGCTCGCGCTTCGCGACGGGCAGGCAATAGGCGTGCGGGCGGATGCCGCCGACGAGCATCGCGTTGCGGTTGATGTGCAGA